>JADJOB010000002.1:1835462-2148193 GCA_016714025.1 Saprospiraceae bacterium
TAAAATATCATCGCAAATATCTTGCATCATAAAAATGTTGATGCAATTGAATTCCTATTCTCCATCGATTGGAAAAACGTAATTAAAATCTAACCAATAAGTTATTTAATTTTTGGACGTAACTAATTGCTCCTTTGATAGTATTTATAATGTGCTTTAATCTGTGTATATCTTTACATTAATTTTCTTATTTCATTTAAAGTTGAATTTACAATGGATGGTATTTCCTTCCTTTCAATTTGCAAGTAATTTACTTGACATTTCTTAAATACGTCTACTGCAATACAATACTTTGGATTGAGTACATTTTGTTGTGAGAAATGTAGCTTAAGGTATCTATATAATAGGTCCGAGAACATTGCTAATTCCTCGATTCGAAAACCATTCAATTTGGCAATGAACCATATTGCCCCTACTTCTGTTTTGTCATTACCTTGAATTGTAAAAACATGATGAGGAGTAATTTGTATTTGAAGTCCTCTGATTATTAAAACACAATTTTCTTTATGCTTCTTTTGAAAGACCACTTTTTTAGCTGCTCTCCATTTTTTTAGGTCAAAATCCTGATACGCCGATAAAATTTCAATATTTCTACTATACATTGTTTTGATTCTAGAAGAGTCAGTCTTATTCATTTTTGCCTTCAATTCATCAATTTTGTCTTTGATAGCTTCTAAGTCGTTTAACTTATAACTATTGCTAATTGCACTCAGGCAACTAATCCAATAATCCCCACCTCCTTCTGAAGCTAATTTCACCTTATCAACCTTTAGGCTGGTCACGAAATTCTTTTTACTTCGAGCAGACTTTCTTCTGAATTCAATAAGATTTTTTATTGTTAAACTTCGCATGCATAAATATTAAATTAATACTCACAACATTTAATTTAATGAGCTTGATTTCGTCTAATGAATTAGAGTAATTGATTTTTAGATAGGATAATTAAAAACTAAGGTGATATCCAATCAAAATCGATAAGATGAGCTAAATTATCTGTTCGTTGGTTGTCAGGATTAGATCTTAAGTATTTACCATTGAACCCATTTACAACCTGGACATTTTCTCCGATACTCCACCCAGCAGTATTATAATTCCATACCCATGTGGTAGCACTATTTCCGGAAGTTTCTAAAAGAGCAATCGCTTGTGGTTTTGATATTTTAGTTGCTCTGCTTGTGGTTTGCCCAACGGTATGAAATGCATAATGTGTAATGACATTGCTAGAATTTTTCCAAACTCCCGAAATTCTATAAATTGGCATTTATTTAATTTTTTGTAAGTTAAAAGATTTTATAGCGAAGTGAAAATTTCTAATTTCAAGATTGTTTATAAATATAAACAGGTTTATATTTTAATTATTCTTTTAAGAGAAATTGTATATCATACCTTTCATTGCAAATTAGCATAACGCCTTCTCTAATGCAGGATGCGGATGAACTGCGGATTCAAAGGCTGTGAAATTTTGTAGGTTGTCATGACTTCCAATCCACACAAATATTTATAATTGATTGTCTTTTTCAGCCTCAAGCGGTGCGGACATTTTTTTAATTAAAGCTTCCATATATTCTTGCAACATAGCAGGAGGAGGTACAGGAACCAACCTTACTCGAAGGAGGCTTGAACCTTCCACTTTATAGTCATATTTACTAGAATAAGATGCATTTACAGATGCAGTAAACGGTCCGAATCCTCCACTAGCGGATACACCAATTTTAGCTTCGGTAGAAGTGGCCATTGTAATGGCCATTTTTACTTCAATAATAGATTCTGCAAATTGATAGTATCCTGGGAAAAAACCCAAAGCAATTAATGCGAATTCTACTTCTTGTGACGGATCAGCTATACTTGGTAATTTAATTTTGGTGTCCGCCATAAATTTTGCCACTTTAGTACTATTCAAATCCAACTTAGTTTGAGCATCGGCGATACCTAAGGCTAACTTTTGTACCATTTCCGGAAAAGGTACATTTAATAATTCTTGTCCAACGTTGTTTGGCATAATAATATGTTTTAATTAGAGAAATTCATCAATTTTAGTTTTTATAATTGGTTTAATTGAGAATTTGATTGTGCTTACACTTTGTGGGTTTAATTCAGAAGGATTAAGTTGAGTAAAGAAAAGTCTCTCGGATTCTAACGAAATACCACCCTTTATTTCGACATCAAAATCTTCAATCTCGAATCTTGTTAAATTTTCCTCTTCTGCAAACTTGATTGACTCATTGTTTGCATTAATTAGTGCTTCTTTAAAATATCTAGCTATATCTTCAATTGATTTTTTATTCCTTTGACCCATAGCTCCGTTTTCAGTAAATTGAATTTCTTGGTTTACATTAAATAAATTTATTTTTTGATCAATCAATTTTATTTTTTCCTCAATTAATTCAAGATTGGATTCCAACTTAAAAATGCGCTTAGAATTCAAGTTAAACGGCCACATTATACTTTATTGAATTTTTCCAATGAAAATGGTTGCGGAACTGGGACAATTCTAATTTTGATTGAACTGGTTCCCTCTGATTTATAATTATAACTATTTTGATATTTAGCATTAAATGGAGTAAAAAATAATTTCCTTTTATTTGTTTCTGTTATTTCATTTTCTTCGTAATATACTGCCATTTTGAGTTCAACTTGGACTTCGGGTATTTGGTACCATGTTGCTTGATATCCTAAATTCTGCAACTCTTTATTCAGGATGCTTGTTTCAATACTTTTTTGTAATTCTAGTGAATGAGAATCCAGTGCCTGCTGTGCTTCAGCAATATCCTTTCCAATCTCACTTATAATAGAGGTCAAAGGACTTATTAAAACTTCATAATAATTAATTTCTTTTGGCATTAGATAAAGCTAGAGTAATAAAATAGTTTAACCTAAAAACACATATAATTTCTAAAATGAAATACTCGCTTACCACAAAAGTATCGGAAATAAATGATATTGATTAATTATTTTTAGCATTTTCCGATTACTATAAATAGTAATTTTGCAATTCTGAATTTTGATAAACTCAAAGGAGAATATTATGCTTGGTACAATACATAAGAAGCTCCGCAGTATTATGGGAATTAGTTTTTCTTAGCAAAGCTATTCTATATTTATCAATTGTGTCTTTACTTTTATATATTTCTTTACTTATTTGCTTCGATGTTTTGCCTAGTGAAATAAGTCGAAGTACTTGCAATTCATTTCCGGTGAATTCAACTACCGGTTCTTCTTCTAATGGGTTAATATGATTTTTATAAATTACATTTTTAAGAAGTGCATCCTTAACAAAATCAGACGAATATACACCCTCTCTTAATACAGTTGTTATAGCCAAATGTACTTCTTCTGGTTTAGCAGTCTTGACCAAATATCCATTCACTTTAGCTTCGAAAGATTTGACCACAAAACTTGACTCTCCATACATGGTTAAAATGAGGATTCTGACCTTTGTATCTTTTTTCCTAATTAATTTTGTTGTCTCAATTCCATTTGGTGGTGGCATGTTTAAATCGAGAATTATGACATCTACCGAATTTGTTTCAAGTTTATCAAGTAATTCATTGCCATCGCTGGCTTCAAATATTACTTTCAGATCCGGATAATCACCCAATAATCTTACAAATGAAGCACGAAAAATATGATGATCATCTACAACTGCTATTTTGATAGGGTCAGTATCATTCATAAACATTGTTTAATGCAAAGGGATTTGAATTAATATTTCTTGAAAATTAGTATTTAGCTTAAAGCCAAAAGAAATTGATCCATTCAGCAAATTTATCTTTTGTTGGACAATTTTCAAACCTAAAGAATCCGCGCTTTTGAGTCCATCACTGTATGCTTGGGCATCAAATAACTTTCCATCATTACTTAAATTAATGCGTAAATCTATATCGTCATTTTTAATATTTAATTGAATATTTTTGGCTGATCCGTGCTTAATAGCATTTATAGTTAGCTCCTGAATTATTCTATAAATGATTAATTGCTTGAAGGAATTTAAATTCAATTCTCCTACATTGTGCTGGATCGTGAAATTCACATTTTTAGTTTTATTTATTAAATTAGAAAAATCACTTAAACCAAAAAGAAGTCCAAAATTTTCAATAGCCACCGGATGCAATTTATGAGAAATGGAACGTAATTTATTTATTGCTAATTCAACATCATGAATAGCATTCACAACATTTGATTCCAATATACCTTTTGGCTTATTGTATAAACTGTTTAGATTTATCAATGCACTTACCAAAACAGGAGCAATGTCCTCATGCAATTCTTCTCCAATGTTTTTTCGTTCGTTTTCCTGTGATTTAATTATTGCTTCAGAAAGTATTTTTTCCAGATTCTTTTGTTTATTGATAGCTCGATTTTGAAATATAGCTATGAAAATAATTAACCCGGAAATGAAAATAAACAGCAGGATTGTGCTAATAATAATAAAATCTTCTGGGCCTATCGAATCCATAATATACCAATAGTTATCAAAATATTCTTTATAATGTTTAAAATATTGTGACCATCCCAAATATAAATGAATAGTTCTTGTTTAACTGTAAAGAGTTGAGTTCCCAACAATATTAACCAGGAGCAGCCATAATATATCAGGAATGCAGAAACAAACCAAAAAACAGGTACTTCAACAATATTAGTAACCTTTGGATTTTTGATTTCATTGGCTAAGAATAATAAACAACAAATGAATACAACGAAACCTTCAAAAATTCCTGAATACGGGTTAAAATGAGAGAAAGATGTAAACTTAAAGAGCAACAAACTTAATACTGAATATATAAAAGCAAAAAAATACAATTTTCTCATTTTGGAAAAGAACATGGAAGTGGAATAAAAAAACAGAATTATTGCAAATATTTCGGAAAAAATTAGTACATAGTACATTAGAAAATTATGGATTCCACTTAATGCAAGTATTAATGAGACAATTTCAACAGTTGCATTTATAAAACAATAAATCACAATCCATTTGTATTGATTGTATCTTTTAAAATTTGAAGCACTATAAAGTGCAATCGCAACTGTTGAAATTATCGATATTGTGGATATAAAATTCAACCTAATGAAGTTGAAGGAGCGCAATATGGAGGACAGGGAGTAGAGTAATCGAGAATCCGACCACTCGTCATGTCATTTCCGTCTTCATCCACACCAACAAGCACGAAACGACGCTTAGAATCATAATATCCATTATATATCCGGATACCTACACAACCTGTTTGATCAAGTATTTCTTGAATTCGCTCAGAACCAAAGGCTGAAGCTTTCGGATTTGCTTCATTAATTGAAAGGCTCATATTGCTTTGTAAAGTAATCCAGTCAGCGACCATAGTCTCGCCTAAAGCTAAAGTAATAAAACTGCCCGTTGTAGGGCTAAAAGAGTCTGGCATAGGTTTGAAATTGAAAAAGGTTATTAAATAAATTATCAATTACAAATATCAGCCTGAATTGAATTTGTTTCATTATTCAAATACATTTGATGATGATTCTGTTTAAAAATACCAATAATCGTATTTTAATAATACTACTTATAGTAAAATTTCCTAAAAATAATCCAGATAAACGAATTTTCTAAATTTATTTTTACTAATTCTAGCCTATGTTAATTACTAATAATCATTATGTAATAATAAAATTCCCTGGATAGTTTTGACCCTGTTGCCATCTTCCTCGCTCAGGTTCAATTTGTATAGGATTTAATTATTAATCTGGATTGAATGCTAAACAAGTAGTGGTTGTATTTTAAATTGATTATTCACCATTTTAAATAATATATTATGCGTAAAAGTAATTCATCGAATTTATGTGAGTCTCAAATGGATTCCAAAAAATTACAAACAGGTAGAATACAAATTTATCCGTTGCTTCTAATTATTTTACTAAGTAGTATTTCGCTACATAGTTTGTATGCAAGTTGCACATGTGGAGGAAGCATCACTGCAACAATTGGAGATGGAGGATCAACACCAAGACCAATTACCAATTATGTTTCAAGTCCAATTACATCTGGTTGTTACGTTGTCAAAGGATATATTTACTTAACTTCTGATTTTGTTATTCTGGGAGGAAGGTTTGAGATGGAATCCGGAGCAGAAATAAGGGTTCCAAGTGGTAAAACATTAACAATTAGAAATGTAACTTCAAATGGTGGTATCTACGGATGCGATAATTTGTGGAGAGGGTTAAATATTACTTCAGGAGGAACTCTTATCATGACTGGCACAACAATACAAGATGCACAATACGCAGTAAAAGCAACTGGTGCCGCAAGAATTTTTATAAATGATAATTCAATTCTCCATAATTATGTTGGAGTGTATGTTCCATCTGTTGGCGGGACAATGCATAATCTCAACTTTAACATTTACGATAATTTATTTGATTGCACCAATGGTCCAGGCTCATTAAGATTATCCGATTATAGTGGTATGTCTCCTGGTTCAAGTGGAAAAGCCTATGCAGGATTTGAAATAAACGCAGCAAATGCGAAAATTGGAAGCAACTCAAATCCCTTGAATCAAGCTAATATTATAAAACACATGCGTGTTGGTATTATTGGGAAAAGTTCCAATCTGCAATGTTATAATACTGAAATTTCAGACTTGATTCCTTACCTAACAAATCGGGGGTACGTATCTGCAACTGGAGATGGTGTTGGTATTTATGTTAGGGATAAGTCAAGCTTAATTGCTGTTAATAATACCATAGAGAATACTCCTTATTCAGGGATAAGTTCATTGCGATCTTGGCTTATGCGCGTTTCCAATAATACAATAAGTGAAATCGAAGCCGGAATTTATGATGAAAGTTGTACAAATTCGGCAATAATTACGGCAAACGATATTTATTACTTTAGGAATAGAGGTATTGTTATAAATAAACCAGAATTGTTAGCGAGCCCAAGTATTATCTCCAATACGATATTCACCTTCGGTACTGAACCCACATCTGGTTTTCAAGCGATAGGCATTTTATTAAATGGCGTAGGGGGCAACCCTTATGTAAGTAATAATGACATTAACCTTCACTCAAATTGTGTTGGTATTAATATAAATAGTTGTAAAAGAGTGAATACTGCATATAATGCTGTTAGTATAAATGATGATTCAGAATCGGAAATAAGAGGTGTTGGCATTGCTTGTGCTGCCAGTCCTCATTCACATTTCTTGAGTAATGTAGTCACTGCTGATGAAGAATTTGAGTTAATTACCGGTTTCGTGACAGAAATGTCGAATAATAATAGATATTGCTGTAATGAAACCTATGGAACAGATTATGGATATACTTTTTTTGGTGATTGTAAACGATCAGAAGGGTATGGCCATAATGAAATAAGAGCTTTATCAGGTGGATTATTTCTATCCGAATCTACTAATCTTGGTGTTCAAAGCCACAAAGGAAATAAATGGTATGGAGATTTTCCAAGTGCTTCAAGTACAACTGGTGCGGCAATAAATCAAGGTGGAACGACCGAGCTCATTGTTAAATCTCAATTCAAAGTTCATAATTGTACAACACCATATTGGCCCCCATCAATTTATCCAAGTCAAAGCTGTAGCTCTTCTTCTACTTTATGGTTTAGATTAGATGATGGGTATCCGGAAGATTGCGGAGCCGATAATATTTGTGATTTAATATTTTTACCTGACACCGATGATAATTTTGCTGATATAGATGAAGGTGATGAGTATACCGCTAGAGGTCAGATGGGCGTTGGCAGCTTTGGATTCGCTCTGGATTATGAATCTAGGAGAAACTTGTATGAGCGAATGTGGATTGACGAAGGTTCACACAGTCAAAATAGCTATGTTGATAGCTTTTATTCTGCAACTCAAAGTAGCACAATTGCAGAATTTTATGAAGTTGAATTAGAAATAGATACACTTCTTTTTTTTACTGAAGAAGAATCTGATTCAATACAGACTATAACACTTGGCATGTCAGGACTCCAAGATTCTATTCGAAGACTTGACAGTTTATTTTATTTGGCGGCTAACGCAACTGATAGCACTGCTGTTATATTAGGAAGAGATACGATATTCGGGCTTATAGATACACTTACCGCCCATTTGCAAGGGATATTTTCAATTTACAAAGCCAGAATATTAGAAGATAAAGAGGATATTATTTATCTTAATAGCCTTATTGACCCCGTTAATATTATTGATACAAATGAACAAATTGTGAATGACATTTTTTTAGCACAATTAATGGAGGACGACTATATACTTGATAGTGCCCAAATGGCTCAATTGTTTAGTGTTGCAGAACAATGCCCTAGAGAAGGAGGAAGCATCGTCCATAAAGCTAGAGCCTTATATCAAATGGTAGATGATGTCTTATGGGATGATTCAGGTTGCGTTGAGGATTACATGAGTTTAAGAGCGGCAAAGAAAAGTCTATTTTCAAATAATGGATTTGTTATTTATCCTGTTCCAGCATACGATAAACTTAGATTGCAGATTAAATCAATTGATAAATATGAATCTATTGATCTTCATATATATAATTTAAACGGAAAATCCGTCTACAAGCAACATATTTATCGTCCTGCCGCTTCTGTTGTTGAAATTCCGATGGACGAATTACAACCTGGAGTTTTTATTGGTGTTGTGGAACACGATAATGAAATTCTCTACATTCAAAGAATAGTAGTAATCAAACACTAACCCCCATTTCAGCATAAGCTAAGCCACTGAAATCATTTTGGTGGCTTAGCTTTATGTTCAATTTTTATAAGAAATTTTATAAATTTATGGCTTCAAACAAACGAAAAGTGATAAGCGTAGGCAGTTCACTGATTGTCAATTTAGGAAAAATTACATTTTTAATAAATTGAATATCAGACATGAGTGTACATTATAACATGCAGAATCGCAATTATTACCAAGACAACCCATTTTATTTTTTTAAAGATTTAAATCTTGGTTGCTTTTCAATAAATAAACTCGTTTCAATATAGTTTTTATGTTTTTAAACGAAAAGATAATTTTCATTATATTCTTTGGAGTTTATGCCATAATTCTAGCATCCACAGAACAATATTTGCCTAATTCCACAAAATAGTTTAAAATGAATGTGAAGTCTAATACTCCTTGCAAAAAAATGGATTTAGTAAGCCATGATTTGAATCACTTTGATCCTTAAGTGGACTTAGGAATTAAGGTGATTTAAATCACATTTTTTAACTTATTAAATTCGTTAATATGAAAAAGCATACCCTGTTATTGCTATTATTTAGCATTTCTCACCTTTCAAGTTTCTCCCAAAAGCACGATTTCAATTGGCTGCTTGGATATAGCACCCGCGACAATCCTTTTGATACTGCTTGGGGGATAACTAAGATTGACTTTGATACACCTGACGGTAACCCGCTTATGTCTTACAATGGAAACAAAAAAATTGATTTTCATATAGCCTGTACAAGCATTAGTGATGTTTACGGAAGGTATTTGTTTTCTTGTAATGGGGCTTATATCGAAGATTCTTTAGATCAGCTTTTAAAGAATTCAGATTTATTAGCTGGAAATTATAGTTATCCAGACGACGGTGAATCTACACCGCAAGGAGTTTTAATTCTGCCTTATCCCGGATTTTATGACAAGTTTATCCTATTTCATAAAGAGGATATATTCCTAAATGATTATGGTATTGTTAGTAATCTGTTATATTCGGTGGTAGAGTTTAACAAACAGTACCCAACTGGGATAATGACACAGAAAAGGATATCTTTAGTTAAAGACTCATTAGATTCAGCATGTTTGACCGCTGTAAAACATGCAAATGGAAGAGATTGGTGGGTGCTTGTATCCGAAGATAATCAAATAAGCTATTATGTATTCTTGCTTTCAAATACCGGTGTTCAATTCGTAAGCAAGCAGACCTTTCCTGGACGGAAAGTTGGAGGTGGAGTAGGCCAAACTTTCTTTTCCAACGACGGAAAGTATTTAGCCACCGCCACTTCTGATGATTACTTACAAACCCGTTTCAACAATATTTACTTCTTCACATTTGATCGTTGTTCAGGAATCCTTGATAATCTTAACTATATCAAGTACCCCTATCATGATGAGACCTGGGCAACCGGGTGCTCATTTTCACCGGATAACAAACTTTTTTATGTTGTCACTGCTGACAGTTTGTATCAGTACTCTATAGTTGATAATAAATTAACAGGGAAAGAGTCTATTGCAGGTTATGATGGCTATACTGAATTGGTTATTCCTCCAGATGTTTATTGGTCTACTTGGTTCGGAATGTTGCAACAGGCACCGGATGGTAGAATCTATGGATCTGGCTTTGCTAGTTCTTGCAGGTCCATTGATGTCATAAACAAACCGAACTTTAAAGGTAAAAACTGCGATTTTAGGCCGCATTCTTTGACTACAATCACAATGAAAACCGCATTGCCCTCTTATCATAATTATAGATTAGGACCTATTGATGGAAGTTTCTGTGATACTTTGGGGATTGACAATATCCCTTGGTGCCACTGGAGATATGATCAGGATACTTCGGATTACTTGAATTTTGAATTCACCGATTTAAGTGCTTATGAAGTGACACAATGGAGTTGGGACTTTGGAGATCCAAAAAGTGATTCAAATGAGAGTATGAAAAAAAATCCCAACCATAGATTTTCTGGAAATGGAGTGTATGATGTTACCTTGATTGTAAAGAATTCAAATGGTAGTGATACTTTATTGCGGACTATTAAAATCGGCAATGTAGTATCAACCAAAGATGAATCTATCATTCTAGATATTCAAATGTGGCCAAATCCTTGCAAAAATTATTTTGTAGTTAATGTACTTGACTACAATCCAGAAAAAATGATTCTACATTTATTTAATAATCTTGGCAAAGAGTTACTCACTCAAAGGCTTTATCAAGGAAGCAATATATTCGATGCTGGATTTTTAAGTTCAGGAGAATATCACATCTTAATTCACGAAAATGGCAAAGAATTGAGAACAGAAAAGTTGGTAAAGCTTTAAGTTTTTTAATTAAATCATTTAACCACTGAGGCTTTATCTCAGTGGTTTTTTATTTTACAACAAACACATTTAAATCGTAGATTTAGCAAATTTTCGAATTACAATTTTTCTAACTAAATATTACTATTTATAGTAATGCAGCCAAACAAGGTAATTTAAGTGCTTGTTTCTCAAAGCTTAAGTATCAAATCTAATACTTCAATTTTGATTTCAAATTCTCAAATTACAGTTATGTATCAAAATGCTGGCAGCGGATTTAATCTTTGATGCATCTTGAATGTAGACCCGCTCAATTTCAAACGAAGCAAATAAGACGAACAACCCAAAAGGAAACAAGCTTGAGGCCTATGCTCAAAGTGTAAATTGTCTTGGTCAAATTTGTAATTATGGCAGTAGTTCCATTATTTAAAAAATAAAAAAAGAAGCCGGCCACTGCTTTGCCGTGCCGGCCTCTGATATTGTCTCCGATCACCCTAAACAAGTCTCGGATTCAAAGAAGAGGTCAATGATAACCCATTCAGAGGTATTATATACCTCTTTATGAGAAGTATCAACCACGGCAATTGTGGATAACCGGCGTAAACTCTTGCGTCGATGAAAAAACTAATAAAATATAAGGGCTTTTTTGATTCTATTCCTTTGTGCCAACACTCATTAGTAGAGTCTCGAATTACATTACCTATGAGGCAACTCATTAATTATAAGTTTAAATTAATAAAAATTTCTGCATGAAAAATTTAATCCTTACCTCATTATTCTTAGGCATTGTTTCGTATGCAGTTCAAAGTTGGAACGAGCAACGTATACAAGCTAATGTAAAAGTAGAAACATTTGTGGATGCATCTACAAATAGTTATTCGGCAATCTCCGTCACCTTCTATCAAGACGCAAGCGGAAGTATAAAAGACAATGGTATTGAAATAATCTCCACCGGAATATTCATGCCATATTTTGATGACGTAAACAGGGACATTCAATTGTCCTTTGGAATTATCGACAATTTATCAGCAGAAAAACTTATTGCAGTCTCCATGGCAAAACTAGACTTTTTCAAACCCACACTTCAGGATTTAAGAAACCTAAATGTTGTCGAAAGAAGAAAGGAGAAGGAACGGTTTGAGTCTGCTTTGAAAAAGTATAAAGTAGATAGCATTCAGTACTACCAAGATCGACGCACTAAAATTGAAGATTTTTGTAAGAGGGCTGAAACCGTTTTAAACGTATACAGAACTAATCTCTCTGGACAAACTGATCTTAAAACAGCAATTGATATCGCTGATAAGGTATTTGAGTTTCCGGATTTCAGTTCCAGCAAGAATTTTCTTCTGCTATATTCAGACGGTCAGGATACCTATCACAGAAAGATAAAAAAGCTACGCAACAAAGCCGAAGTGATTTTGATAAACGCGGGGAGAGATATTCCTACATCAGTTGATGCAATCATTTCAAAAAAATTACAGTCGCCGGAACAAGCGATTAAATATACATTAATTCCTTAATCAATTAAAATACTTAAAATGAAAACAAGTAGACTCGATGCTCATAAAGCAATAAAGGAAATTCAGAATCTCGTAAAAGATTTATTGAATCTGTTTCTCTTCTGCAAATCCAGAAAAGAAGAGGTAGCTAAACTCAAAGAGAGTATGGATGAACTGGACAAAAGTAATCCAGAATACAATGAAATATTATTAGACAATCGTGAAAATATTCGTATGAATTTCAGATTGATAATTTTGATCCTCAGCTTCTTTATAGACTTCTTTCTTCTTTATGAAGCATTGATCATTCTTTGCGATCAATTCGGTTGGTCTGAAGTATGGAAATTTTTGATTCCGGCGATTCTGATAATTCTAGAGGTTGCTGTAAGTTATTTTTCAATTTTATACTCACGAGATGCAGATAAACCATCACGGATTTCCAGAAAACTTCAGTATTTCATTCTGCCGGTGTTAGTTGGCTTCTCCATTTTGGCTGTCTATTTCCATTTTCAAGGATACAATCCAGACATTGACGGATCACTATTCGGTTTTCTGACCTTTAGAATTACGATACAGTTAATTATGCTTGTTTCAAGTATAATGCTACACCTGTGGTTGATCTTAAACGCTGAGGATATGGCTGAGGCATTGGCATATTTGCGGTATAGGAACGCTAGGAAAAAGATAGATAGTATAATAATAAACATTGAGGAATCAAATACAGCCAGATACTATCCTGAATTCACAAGGCTTACCCACAGATTTGTCAGAGATAAAAACATTTTCGTGACTAGTTATCCTGAAATGCAATTCGATTTTGCCGCTTCAATGCCACAAGAACTAATTGATGGCATCAATACCGTAATGGGAAGGGTTGTTATCGGAAATACAAGTCCAAATCCTGGATAAAATGGAGTCAAGGTCAGGTCAGGTTTTTTTCAAAATGTTTCGAACGTTAATGATCATTAGCGTAAAATTGTTGGCTTTAACGTTCGCTTTTCTTTGTAAAATTTCTGGTTCCGTGCTTCTGAAAACCGGAGAGGCATTGGAGAAAATGCTCATGAAATGATCTCAATTATTAAAATTGCGTTTGAATTGGTATATCTACTACTGGATGAAGTTGTTTCTATATTTTTTACAATGATAACATCATTAATCAGTCCAAAAAGAAAGACTGAATTTGATGCAAATTTTGTTTCTACCAATGAAGTTTTGAGCAAGGAAGAATTAGGATTTTGCCTTACTGGAAACTATAGTTTATCAATAGCCGATAGCTATAAAAATGCCATTGCGCTAGGAGGATCGGGATCTGGAAAGAGTTCTGCGGTTTTGATAAATAGTGCTTTACTTATGGCTAAGGGAAATTCAAGCCTTGTAATTAACGACCCTAGTCATGAGATTCGATTAAAGGTATCTGGCGCATTGATGGAGGAAGGATATGAAATCAAGGTAATAAATTACAGCAGTCTAGATTCGGAATGTTTTAATCCCTTAAAACGATGCAAGACCATTTCAGATATTCAAAAGTTGGCTACCTTGTTAGTTAGAAATGCTCTGGGTGATGCGAAGGATCCCTTCTGGAACAAGAGTGCCGAATCTGTGATTAGTTTATTTATTAGGTACCTAGTTTTTTATACTAAACCAGAATACAGGACTCTATACAATGTATTGCATTTAATAAATGTCTTTGCTGGTAATCCTGAAAATATTGATCGCTTAATAGTTAAAGCACGAGACGAAAAAATGTTGTCAGAATACAAGGCTTTTGTGGCCTATGGCGATAAGACCTTATCATCTATCTTAGCAACAGCCAAAGCATCTCTGACAATATTTACTGATGAAATTGTAGCATCTATCACTTCAATTGATACAATTGATTTTACGGAATTTAGAAAAAGGAAAGTTGCTCTGTTCATAAATAACTCAGTTCCAGGCATGCATTATTATGGAGCATTATCATCACTTTTCTTTCAGCAATTTTTAAATGAAATTCTGACAAATATTCCAAACAAGGATGAAAACAATATCTTCTTTCTTTTGGATGAGGCAAGTTCAATGTATTTACCTGCCCTTTCAACTACTATATCAAATATCCGCAAATACAATAGTGGCATTTTACTAGTCTATCAGGATTATCATCAGCTTGAGCATATTTATGGATCATATGAGGCAAAAAATATCTCCGCAAACTGCTTTGCAAAGGTTTATCTCCCCGGTCAGCCAATCGAAACATGTAAAATGTTGGAAACGACTTTAGGTAAATTTGAATACTTGGATGAAAGTGATGTTCGACATACAAGACAACTTATGACAGCAGATGAGATCAGAATGTCTGACAAGGCAATTATTTTGATTGGAAACAAACCTCCAATTCATGCAAAATTGAATCCGTACTACAATAGCTGGAAGCTAAATACCAAAACCAAGCTACCACCTTATGAACCGGAGTGTAAAATATCTTTTGATATTCCACCTTTAATTCCATTGGAATGAAAAGAAGGATGAATTCCAATACTTCGGTTTATTCTTTTTTAAAATCCAGTGGTGTTCTTGAAAATGGAACACATGAGCAAATACAGAAAGCACGGAATGAATATTGGAGAGAATATAAGCGGAAATGGAGAAAGCATCAACGGAAGAAGAATACAGAGTTTGCTATTTCATTTTCACAAGAAGAATTAAAGGAGTTATCTACTCAAGCCAAAAGACATAAAGTTAGTAGAACTAAATTTATTAAGAAGGCTTGTTTTGCGTATATCAATAAGTCCTTTATTGTTCCAGACATCGCAGAAGTCAGAAAAATATCACAATTGCTCTCAATGACCTACAATGCAATACAAGAATCTTTGGAATCAAACAAAATTGAATTCAAAAATGGAAAAGATATTATGGAGCGTGTCTACCAACTCGAAAGAGAAATTCTTCCAGTACTAAACAATCCAAAATCAATTGAGTTGCAATGATCCTAAAAAACCTAACCCGAAGAACTGGCACTCAACAACTCGTAAATTACCTTTTCAAAAACGAAAAGGATAATAAGCCTGAACCAATCATTAAACACAATTTAAGAAGTAAAACCGTCAACGGATGGTCAAAAGAATTTGACCGAAATTTTGATTTAAGAACTAACAGACGAGTAGATAATATCCGGCTTCATCATACAATCATTTCTTTTTCAAACAAAGATAAGAAACAAATCAATCCAGAATTATTAAAGGACATAACTAAAAAGTATATCGAGCTTCGAGGCAAAGACAACATCTATCTGGCTTCATCCCATCATGATAAAGAACATATACACCTCCATATTGTTATGTCCTCAACCAAATTAATTACTGGCGAATCAAACCGGATTTCGAGACAGGAATTCAGAGACTTGAAACTCGCTTTAGATGGATATCAAAAAGAAAAGTACCCTGAACTTGTAAATAGCCTCCCTGCTCATGGGAAATCACAAAAACTCCAGCTTTCCGACCCTGAACTGAAGCTTCAGGATCGGGAAGGAAAATTATCACAAAAGCAAGGGCTTTTGGAAACCGTTGAGACGGTTTATAGTAGATCAAAATCACTTGATAATTTTCTTTCTGAGCTCAAATCCGAGGGGTATAATTCGTATATTAGGGGTGGTAAAGTTTATGGTGTGGAGGATGAATCCGGGCGACATTATCGCTTTAAGACCCTCGGAATTGACCTTTCAAAGCTGGAGGAAAAAGACCAACAAGCTCAAGAAGAAGCAAGGCAACTTCAAGAGCTTGCCACTCTTAGGGATTCAAAAATGCAAGATAGAGAGTTGGATGATCAACCGGAACGGGAGCCGGAATACGAGCCAGCAGAACCGGATGGTGATTAGGTAGAATTCCGGTTTAGAGTAATTGCAAGATTGCATTTCGCCATGGAGATATGTATATCTGCCTTATGGCGAAATGCAATCTTGGCGGAAGACCCGCACCCCTCAAAACAAAGAATTAATGTAAACTTACATGTCATAAAGTCAGAAGAATGTTCTGTATTTAATCCGATTTTAAGGGAATTTGACAGTAAAAATGGACAAACTGACCATTTTTTTCACATGGAATAATCTTTGATACTCCGAGGTTTATGCATATGAATAATTTAATTTAGGAAGTTGCATTTTATTTAATTCCTATTTTTTAACACAGCCATAAAAACTAAACTGTATGACTAGTAAAATTAAATACTATCCAGTGGATAACGGTGACCAGTCCCTTATTTCGGTTTTTGAGAATAATTATTGCACCAATATTTTAGTTGATTGCAACATAAGAGAGTCTTCAAAAGGAAATAATAATCCAGAGCAATTTGATGTCAAACAAGACCTGATTCATTCTTTGAATAAAAGAAAAGTAAATGAAATAGATAATGTTCCATTTACAGATATTTTTATTCTAAGCCATGGTGATGATGATCATTTACGTGGATTCGAAAAGAACTTTTATCAAGGTGATCCAAAACTGTATAATAAGAAAAATAAAGATGCGGAAGAAATATTGATTGATGTTCTTTGGTTTTCTCCGATGGTAATGGGTACCGCTACTAATGATGATGAGCGAGTTTTTAACAAAGAAGCTAAACGTCGAATTCAATTGCATAGAGATAACAGTGCAGATAAGGATTTACCTGGTAATCGAATTGTGATTATAGGTAATGATCAAAATGAAGATTTAAGTGATTTAGACCTTGTGAGAAAAGTACCAGGCGATATAATAACTCGATTTAACAATCGTGATTTAAAAACATTTTCAATATTTATTCACTCACCTTACCAAAAACAATTGACTGACGACGAAATTGACAAGAATCGGGTAAGCATTGTTTTTCAAGCCAGATTTAAATTCTCAGCAACAAGTTCTGATTTCTGCACCCTTGCAATGTTTGGTGGAGATTCAGATCATCATGCGTGGAAAGTAATTTTGGAGAAAACAAAAAAACATAATAAACATGTTACGGAGCAAGCACTTAACTGGGATTTGTTTTTAGCATGTCATCATTGCTCTTGGACTTTCTTCAATGATACACCACAAGAAGAGAATCCGAAACCTGTTGCTACTTCTTTAGAAGTACTGGATTATAAACGCGGACAAGCTAAAGTAATTGCCTCGTGCAAAGAGATAAAAAACAATATTGATAATCCTCCTCATTACAAAGCAAAAGCACAATATGTAAATAAAGTAACTGATCAAAATTTTCTTAATACCGCTATTGCTATTAAAATTGGTGAAACTCCTCAACCAATAATTTTTGAAATTACTCAACAAGGGCCAATGATTCCCAAAAAATCTGAAAGTAATACAACCTCTACAGGTACAGGAATTTTGGGAGCTATTAATAAACCTACGAGTTATGGCAACCAAAAATTATAGCCAAAGATTATCAACCTTTAAGCAGGAAATAGACAATGCTGATCTTAAAGATTCTTTGGATAGTTTAAGGCAATATCTCAGTAAGAGAAATCTCAAAATACTTTGTTGGGATGAAAAAATATTGCAATATCATTAAAAGTTCAAGTTGATTTACCGCCATTAGGAAATTTCGAACAAATAGATATAAGAAATATCGAGCCAATACTGGTAGTTATTAACTTAGTTGGATATCCTTTCATCCCTCCAAAAGTTTATCCAGATCGCCTAAATTTTCCGAGGGCTCAATTACCGCATTTATATATTGCAAAAAAAGATATGCCTCCTGCTTTTTGTCTAGTTCGGGGCGATCTTGCAGAATGGTATTCTAATAAACAACTCAGAGACTTGATTATCAGAGTTGAAAATTGGTTAAGAGATGCATCAGCAGGATTATTGTCGGTTGATGGCAATCAGTTTGATCCTACAAGAATTGAGGTTGCAAAAGGAATTAATATCTATGATTACGCTCAAGTGGCTAAAGTTATTAATAACAAGGCGGCTTTTTCTCAAGGTCAAAATTTTGCTATCGGTCTATTTGAAAGAAATCTATTTAATGAAATTTACTCTTTTAAATTATCTAAAATAATTACTCAGGATACTGTCGCAGAAATTTTTATAGACTATATGAAAGAAGCAAAAAAAGATAACTCGCTTGCTTCTAAAAAATTTTATCATATTGGTTATATTGTATGGTCTGAAACGGAACTTACCTTCAATAAGTATTCAGCCGATCTACCTGAAACTTGGAACGAATTAAAAACATTCTGTAGTCAGTATGATGTTGATCTTACAAAATTGGAGAAGCATCTTGCAAAGGAAGACCTTAATATTTATAAAGCTATTCCAATAATTATTGGCGTTAAACGCCCCAACACAATTATAGGCTTTTCAGACAGTATTGAATTTTTCAATTTTTATATAGAAATTGACAGCCCTGATGTGGAGGAAGAAAGAATAATAATCAATATACCTGTATCTGTTCAAATTCAACATCAGCCACTTTCTATTAGCAAGGCCAAAGAAGTATCAGGGTTTTATGCAGAATTGGGGAGAATCGCAATTGTTGCAGGTTGTGGAGCCCTTGGGTCAAAAATAATAATGCATTTAGCAAGAAGTGGATCAACAAATTTAATATTATCTGATCCAGATAAATTTTCGCCTCATAATCTAATAAGAAATGCATTATTTTCTAATTCGGAAGGAATAAATAAAGCGATAGCATTAAAAAAAGAAATTCGTAATCTTTATCCTTTTGAAATACTTGATAGTCTTGAGGCACTTCCCCTAACAATAGAATCTGTATTGAACGAAGAAAGCACAAAGAATTGTGATTGGATTTTTGATTTTACGGCTACAAATTCATTTTCACAAGGAATTGTTAGGGCTAAATTAGCAAAGGGCATTAGAATCTGTAAAGGATATTTTTCTGATTTCGGAAATTTAGGAGTTCTATTCTTTGAAGGAGATAATAGAAATCCACGTATTGATGACTTAGAAATAATGTTATATGCCCAATATAAGGAGTTGCCAATTATTGCTTCATGGTTACAAAGAGAACAAGAAGCTATTCAAAAGACAATAAACACCAATATTGGCATTGGCTGTAATTCTGAAACGATAATTTTAGCCGATGATGTTGTAAGTTTACATGCCGCCTATTTCTCTGGGGTTATTAAAAATGAATCAAAACTTGTTGCTTCAAAAAATGGTAAAATATTTTTAAATAAAATTCAGCATGAGCCATTTTTTTCAAATTCTCCCATTTTTTTGGAAGTTCCAGAATTGTATGTAATTGAATCAATTAATGATCCTTCGTGGCAAATAAGGCTAAAAACAGGAATCATAGAACAAATGAAAAAAGAAATGGGACTGGCAATGCCGAATGAAACAGGTGGAATTATTATTGGGCGTGCTAATTATAAAACAAAAACTATCCATATAGTTGAGTTACTTGATGCCCCGAACGATAGCAGATATAGTCCAGGGTCATTTTTAAGAGGTATTCAAGATCTTCCGGAAACCATTCAAGAAATAAATGATCAATCAGGAACACAATTGGGATATATAGGAGAATGGCATTCCCATCCATTTGGCCCTAATAAACTAAGTAGTGTGGATTTAAAAACAATTCACAAGATTAAAGAGGACTTTGAAAATCGCCAAACTAATATACCCGTGTTTATTATTGTCGTCACACCCACTGATTTGTTACCATTTGTATTTTAAACCTATTTCCTATGATTGATAATTATGCTTTAAAAGCTAGAATATATCCGGTTCTAATATTTTTAGCACCACTTATTTTGTACGGATGTCTTTATTCAATTGAATTTAAAACAATCACTTATGTTGTATACTCAGCATTATTCACAGGAGCCCTTACTTATCTTTTTTCTCAACTAGGAAGAGATCAAGGAAAGGCAAGAGAACCATCACTTTGGACAGACTGGGGTGGCGCACCTTCAGTACAAATTTTACGTTGGAGTAATTCGCTTCTTGATAGTCATACTAAACAACGATATCACCAAAAACTACAATCATTATGTCCTGTGCAAAATATACCAGATCCTAATTATGAAAGAACAAATCCATCAGAATCTGATGAAATCTATAAAGCCTGGGGCAAGTATCTTATTTCACATACGAGAGATTGTAAAAAATATTCATTGCTATTAAAGGAAAATATAAACTATGGATTTCGTAGAAATCTTTGGGGGTTGAGATCTTTTGCTATTGCTCTTAACATATTAGTGTTTATTAGTAATTGGCTTTTTTTGGTTTCTTAAAGATAAGTCATTTAACTTAATGTCCTACCCGCAAAGCTTTGTTTATACATCGACTGTGTCTATTATTTTTCTTTTATTTTGGATAATTATTGTGCGAGCGGATTGGGTAAAAACGCCAGCGTTTTCTTATGCTCAGAGATTGTATGAAGCAGTTGATCAATTAAATTAATTAATACTCCTGAATTTAAGTAAAATAATTATTACATAATGAATAAAAGACCAATAGCTCAGCAACGAGGCCAAGAGGAGCAAAATCGTCTTGATATAATGGCAAGTGCATTGAGTTCAATTATGGGGGCTCGCGTTATTCCTGGTGATCAATTTGATAAATTAGATGAGCAAAATCAAAAGTTACTAGCAAACACTAAAGATTTAAATAAAGTCAAATTAAAATTATTATTTACGCAATGTAAGCTTCAAGCGTTTGTGAAATACCATAGCAAATGGAAACCTGCAACTAGAAAAATAGAGCAACGACTCCGAAAGCTTCATAAAGAGAAGCTTTATATTGATTTTACGAATTTTCCATTTGAAATAGGGCAAAACCTAAAGGAAGCCTATAATTGTTATGTGAATGATTTGAAAATGTCGTGCTATATAATGGTTTTGCGTACTATCGAAATAACGGTTAATTTAATTTACAATCAACATAACCCTGTGCAATATGATAAAAACGGAAAACCTCTTTTTATTACAGCCTTGGTGAAGCTGAATTGGGTTAAATCAAACAAGATGATAGGAGGAGCTGATTAATTAGTTGCTAAAGCTTTTATAGAAGCAAGAAATGATAGTGTGCATGAAATTTATATACCGACAGAACGACAATTGATTTCAGCTTTTGAATCTGTTATAGCTCTTGTAGATCAGCTTAATGCCAATTTGATGACAGAAAAATAAACTTCGTCGAAGTGGCCTACTTAGGAGTTAAATCAACTACCAGCTCATGATACTTATCAACAATGGTGTTATCAAATGAATCTAAATACACTTGAGTAGTGTTTTCCGTTTTATGTCCAAGAGCTTCACTTATTACCGCAGTAGGAACACCAAGTTTTTTAGCATTTGTAGCATAAGAATGTCTTGCAACATAACTTGAAATTGAAGATTCAATACCACACAACGCACTAATTTCTTTTAGACTTCTATTATATCTTCTTAATTCGTCCTGGATTTCAATAAGTTGCTTCTTTGGATAATCAGATTTAACGACACCTAGAATGAAATCATTTTCTTTCTTGCCGATACTGTATTTTTCCAAAATCTCTTTTAAAGCTTTGGAAATCGGAATTGAATGAAGTTTTCCTGTTTTCTGTCTTTTATATTCTACCCTATTATTAATAATATTCTTGCATTTAAGAAAAGCTATATCGACAAAAGAAGCTCCCATTAAATAGAAACTGGTCAGAAAATAGTCCTTAGCCCGTTTATGTCTTTCAGTTGTGGGCTCATATTGCAGAAACCGGATTAAGTCTTCTCTACTTATTGCTCTTTTGCGGGTTTCTTCCTTTCGGATTGTATAGTCCTTAAAGGGATAATATTCCTGGGATATTTTGTTTTGCTTGATGGCTATATTATATAATGACCGGATAGTCCTCATATTTACACTTAGCCCATTAAAAGTATTTCCTTTGGATAAGTACCAGGCTTCATATTTCTTTAACCACTTAAAAGTGAGCTGCTTTAAAGGAAAATCCTTCTTATCCACAAAATTTGCCACACTTCGAGAAACCAGATAATAGACTCGAGCATTGCCGTATCTTTTAGATTGTTCCATTTCAGAAATGACTGAGGCAAAGAATTCAAGGGTCAATACTTCCTCACTCTTTTGTGCAAGGCTATTCTTCAAATCATTAACTGACAATCGCTCGAGATTGCCCTCTTCCTGAAGCACCAGATTCTTAATTCGTCCTGGATTTCAATAAGTTGCTTCTTTGGATAATCAGATTTAACGACACCTAGAATGAAATCATTTTCTTTCTTGCCGATACTGTATTTTTCCAAAATCTCTTTTAAAGCTTTGGAAATCGGAATTGAATGAAGTTTTCCTGTTTTCTGTCTTTTATATTCTACCCTATTATTAATAATATTCTTGCATTTAAGAAAAGCTATATCGACAAAAGAAGCTCCCATTAAATAGAAACTGGTCAGAAAATAGTCCTTAGCCCGTTTATGTCTTTCAGTTGTGGGCTCATATTGCAGAAACCGGATTAAGTCTTCTCTACTTATTGCTCTTTTGCGGGTTTCTTCCTTTCGGATTGTATAGTCCTTAAAGGGATAATATTCCTGGGATATTTTGTTTTGCTTGATGGCTATATTATATAATGACCGGATAGTCCTCATATTTACACTTAGCCCATTAAAAGTATTTCCTTTGGATAAGTACCAGGCTTCATATTTCTTTAACCACTTAAAAGTGAGCTGCTTTAAAGGAAAATCCTTCTTATCCACAAAATTTGCCACACTTCGAGAAACCAGATAATAGACTCGAGCATTGCCGTATCTTTTAGATTGTTCCATTTCAGAAATGACTGAGGCAAAGAATTCAAGGGTCAATACTTCCTCACTCTTTTGTGCAAGGCTATTCTTCAAATCATTAACTGACAATCGCTCGAGATTGCCCTCTTCCTGAAGCACCAGAAGTCTGTTAAGTATCTTGCTTTTCTCCTTGTGAAGCCAATTATTAAACCGGTTTATATTTTCAAAATCTTTGCTGGTAGCCCTTACATTTTGCAATTTTTCATTCCAGTCTTTAGAAAATAAACTATACCCCAGAGAAATCCGAAGAGGCCTTCGATTGACAACTATGAGTAATTTCAATGAATGCCTTCCATCCGTTTTGATATTCCGGCGATCGAGTTCAATTTTTACCGAGACTGACATTAAGACCCAAATATAATCATTTATAAAATTTGCCAGCGATTTGCCAGCAGAATATGTATTTAATTGTAAAGATATGGTGTTAATTGAAAATATTAATACTGATTTACAAGCACTTACATACATAAAAAAACACAAAAATACACATTTTTGACGTCTGGGGGGCGTGGGGTCGCAAGTTCAAATCTTGTCGCCCCGACATGTAAATCTAGGAGTTATGATGAAAATTCATGGCTCCTTTTTTTTATTTACACAGAATTTGCACAATATTTAGCAGTTGGTGGAATCGAGAGTACTGAGTCCCGGTTAAACAATTTTGTGCATGATTCTTAGAGCGCTATTATAAATGAAACGGTACGAACAATTTCTAATATAACTTTAGGTTATATTCTAATTCCAACCTTTACCTTTATCCCAACAAAACAAACTTTTATGAATCGTTTGTGTTTGCCACTCTTTGATGACCAATGTATTGGTTGCGTATTAAATGACTTAGTCAGACAAGTAAACAATGATATTGAATGGATTCTTTATATGCTATGTTCTAATTATATACCCGATAAACATGAAAAAAATATAGCTGAAGATCTTATTCTACGAAACTTAATTATTAAAACTGAATTTGAGCAATGTTGCTCACACATATGTATAATTTTACGGGTTCAATAAGTAATATGGAAATAAACAATGGAACAATAGATTTAAAAAAAATAGACAATGGAATCTATTTTATAAAAATTATTTCGACAAATGGTGCTAGTAAAGTCGAAAAGTTGTTTGTTATAAAATGAAGGTAAAATTAATTTTATTTGCATTATTTTATCTTAATCTTCTGAATGGTCAGAAGCACGATTATATCTGGACACTAGGCACTGGAAATACATTTGTAGATAGCATTCATGGAGGTACAGATATTGATTTTAATTATTCACCTCCACAAGTAAAATATGTCAATCGACCGACAAAATTTTTATATTTAACTTCATCAATGAGTGATTTTGATGGGAGCCTATTATATTACTCTAATGGATGTTCTGTAATAAATCGCAATCAACAAACTCTAATTAATGGTAATGCACTAAACCCAGGCAATTTGTTTGATAAATGGTGTACTGGCAACAACGGATATTATGTTTTATTGCAAAGTATTATTAATCTTCCTTTTATTAATAATAATGATAAGTTTGGAATGTTTCATCTGGGTGGAATTGAAATAAAAGGATTACTTAATGCTAGAATTAATGCATGTTATTACTCTGAAATTGATATTGCAGCAGAGAATGGTAGGGGTGTTTTACTAAGAAAAAATATTCCAATTATTACTGACACTTTAGGTGGCTTCATTAAAGCTGTTAAACATTCAGATGGACAATCCTGGTGGATTATTGCCGTTGGGAGGAATACCAATATTTATTATAGAATAAAATTTTTTGATGGACAAATAGAAGGACCTTATGAACAGCTTGTTGAAGATACTTGCAAAAACCCTAATAATACGGGTCAAGCAGTATTTTCTCCAGACGGGAGTATGTATGCCCATTTTGATCCATGGACAGGACTTATTATATATGATTTTGACAGAGGTACTGGTCTTTTAAAAAAAAGAGAGAAAATTGATTTTTGGTACAACCCTAATTCTGATTTTTACTATGGGGGCTTGTCATTTTCTCCTAATGGAAGGTTTCTATATCTGTCTACAGAAAAGATTATGTACCAATTTGATTTAACACAAACACCGATCAAGAATTCTAGAACTATTTTAGATTCAATTGACGGATCTATGTCACCATATCTTATAACTTTTCTTTATCATGAGCTTGCTCCAGATGGAAAAATATACATCAGTTCCGGAAATTCTGTCAATTTATGGGGAGTAATTAATCAACCAGATGAAAAGGGTTTCGCATGTGATTTCAAGCAACATAATTTTAGGTTAGCTACTTTAAATTTTTGGAGCATTCCCAACTTCCCTAATTACAGACTTGGTCCACTTGTATTAACCGAATCTATAGAAAGCAATGCTTATTTAATAACACCAAATCCTGCTTCGCTCCATTTTGCTTATGATAATTTAGATAAGCCTGGAGTTCTACGAATATATAATCAGCATGGGCAACAAGTACTCTTCCAAAAGTTAAGTCCCTATTATCATATTGTATATGTCAATAAACTTCCTATCGGAATGTATTTCACTTCATTGGAAGTAAGTGGAAAAATTTATTGGGATAAATTGTTGAAAATTTAGCCAGTAAAATTAAAGTTACATTTTTTTATTGAATTAAGCTATGATTGGAGATGTTGTTCAAATGCTTTCTTCGTCATATAATGTATTTTCCAGCAAAACATAGCAGGGCTTATAATTGAATCAAGATGCACTTGGTAGTTTGGATGCGTTCTAGAATATCATTTGATTATTCTTGATTTCGATAGTAAAAAATTGTATCAATATGATTTTAACTAGATATTTTATTTTCATCATATTAATTTTTTTATTTCCTGCAGCCACAAAAAAAAATTTAATATTATTTCATTGTTATCATTGTAAAGGATGTGTTTCAAGAGCTTTAAGTGACATTGTTTTTTATAAATACGATAGTACATATCAAATTATTTTGGATTCAACTTGTTTTACAGCTTTTTCTATCATTGGACAGATAAAATTTAAACAATTGTCTCAAATAGAAATTGATAGAAAGTATGGGGAATTTGCTAATATAAGAATTTATGATGGCATTGGAAACAAAGTGAATTTGAATACGGGCTAGAATCTCAGTGATTTTGTGAAGTAATTGGGTTATTCTAAGTAGCCTGCAATTATTGAGAATTTATCCCCTGCATAACATTCCAACACAATAAATTACCCTCATTTTTCATTATATTTGCCGAGATGTTAAAAAAGTAGCTGGCTATTTTCTTTCTTACACTTGCCAATGTGCTACTCATTGGCCATGAGCTCATTCCACATCATCACCACGAAAGCCTTGAAGAGTTATTGGCACATCATCATTCTGATGAGGATTCGAGTGAGCATTGACTGAGTCACGGAGTGTCTATTTAATTAAAAAATTGAATACTTATTTCAATACTTATAAAAATTTTTGCTGCTCTTTGGATGATTCGTTAAAGTTACTTTTTTGTTTAGCGATTTATTAAACGATGATCAGTTAGTGTAAAAGAAGAAATGCTCTGGATTTGATTGCAAAATTTTTCTAACTTTATAAAATACAAGATTTAATAAAAATAATGGTTGAGCTTGAACCGAGAATAACAGGTGTAGAATTAATACAAGATTGTTAAAATTAAATTATACTTACACTTTACAAAAAAGCGATTCAATATTTATTTTAATTAAACTTGCATTTAATTAAATCCATTTCTAAAATTTAAGTATACGGTTTGTTAGGAAAGTATTTCCTTGATGGATTTGTAATTCATACATTCCCGGCGGAATAAATGAACAATCCAATTCGAAATTATCCAGGGATGTATCCATCTTAATGAGCTGTTGTCCAATTGAATTTAATAAATAGACTTGTTTTAATGCCTTATTGGAGGTCGATACATGCAGTTGATTTGTAAATGGATTGGGAAAGATATGAATTTCATGGTCCTGATTTGAATTAGATACAGTTACGGGCGTCGTTGGACAATCTCTTTTTTGATTTAGGATGCTGATCAATTCGTCTAAATCAGCACCAATGTCTTTGCCATCGCTGCCATTTTTTGAATAGGCACTGTTGCTCTTCAATTTATAATTCAAAAGATTGTTGGGTCCGTTGTTGAAATCAACAAAAGCGACATCAGAATTTTTTGGAGGAAAATAATTCTGACTCATTGATTTAAAATTGGCGTACTTACTGGCATCGCCTGAGATCAATACATTTTTATGAAATTGTTTATTGGCATCGGTCACATCAGGAAAATACATGGCAAAGGTCGCATCTCCTTGTTTAACACCGGGTCCGTAGATTCCTTGATAGCCTCCACTTGAAATTAAAGAATTTACAAGGTTGTTTGTAAATCTAAAACCGCTCATTTTTTTATAGGCCCAGGTAATGGCACCACTTTGAAAAATGCTGTTGTGATCAATGGTCACATCCTGTGGTTCACCCAAGTGAAAAGCGGTTCCATCATTTGGTCCGGCTACATTTTGATCCCCGTATTTTGGTCCGTTGATATCTTCCAACAAATTGTTTTGGATCAATATGCGTTTACTTCGATTGCCAGTACCATCATCACTTCCCGAAATAGAAATTCCGGCACCTGTATGTCGGATGGAATTGCTACGGATGGTAACATCGCTGACATCTGCCTGAGGTGCAGCGCCTCCTTCCGTTCGAATCGTTAGAAGAATTGCATATCCACTTTGCCCAATGGGAAGATCTGCCCAACAATATTCCATCAGGTTTCCTTCCAGCAAAACGCGTTTACCCGTTTTGAGTTCGAATAAATTTTTAACGGTCCAATGTTTTCCGGCGTAGCTTGGATCTTTGACCCACCAGCTTAAAGGTTTACTAAAATGATTGTTCAACACTTCAATATCAGCGGGAACTAAATTTGAAATAGACGGAGCGCCACCGCCAAACAAAATATTTTCCCCGGAAGCTTCAAGATAATTATTGATGATCTTAAACGGACCGGGTCCATTAATACCTGAGATTGCCTGCGCATCAAATCCGATGCTGTGAAAATCGGAAATATGACAATCCAGTACAGCCCCATTGGAGCAATCCAATCGAATGCCGTATTTCATAATACTGGCTTGAGGGTGTCCATGCACATAGCAACGATCCAAAACCATCTGATTGGGAATTTGCCACACTTGATTTTGAGCAGTTCCCGAATTTCCAAAATTGATCAATCCATAACTGTTGAGTACTGCAGTAGCTGCACTGATTTCCAATCCAACCAGTCGATAGTGATGGGCTCCCGGTTCTGTATTAAAACAAGGGATTCCAGACAGATTAGTAGTTACAATTGAAGGCATAGCCAATCGTTGTTCAGTAAACCTGGGATCGCCAGTCATGGCAGTTGGATCAACCCGAAAGCCTTGCTTTGGCAGTAAATCCATTCTCGAGCCCATAAGCACAATCCAACGCGTACTAGCCGGTTTTACTGGCAACACAAATCCACCGGTATAAACAATTCCTGCATCCAATATAATAACTGTGCCTGGTTGAGCAGCATCCAATGCTTTTTGAAGGTCTGTATAATTTCTACCTGAAGGACCTACGGTAATTCGCTTATAACCGATGGTATCAGGAAAACAAGCTTCAATTGAAGCTGTATTTGGCAGCGTCGGTAAAATTTGAGCCACCCCAATGTTAAACAGCATCAAACAAAAAAAGACAATCGTAAAAATGGTTGCTTTCATCGGATTACAAGATAGAAAGGAATTTATAATGAATCTAAAAAGCCACTTAGGAAATGCTTCAATACTACAATCCTGAAATTCTGCAATGCTTCAATATCCAAAGCTGGATTTAATAAAATAATCAATTGTTAAAAATTTAAGCAATTTTAGGTAAGGACATGAAGAAAGAACAAATTTAAAGGGTTCTTAATTGCTAGTTTATTGCACGTTTTCCGTCGTTTTCCGTGCTTTCTCGGCATTTGACGCTATTACAAGCAAGTATCCTGGGAGTATGTACGGGATATGTACGGAGTATCTACGGAGTATCTACGGAATAGCTATACAAAGTGTCTTGTCCTGTCTTGTCCTCTGTCTTGTCCTCTATAGGTTCAACCTATGCAAGTATCCTTTACAATTGAAATTTATTTGATCTATTTTTAGATCAAAATAAGGGACGTAGGCTCAGTCTACGCCCAGCGAGCTAGTCTAACAGTCTAACATTCTAACAGTCTAACAGTCTAACAGTCTAACAGTCTAACAGTCTAACAGTCTAACAGTCTAACAGTCTAACAGCCCTTCAGCCCCAAAATCAGTAGTCAGCAGTCAGTATTCAGCAGTCAAAAATTCAAAAATGCTCAACATACCTAGACCCTCCTCCCTAACAGTCTAACAGCCTAACAGCCTAACAGTCTAAACCCTCCAGCCCTCCATTCTTTCAGCCCTCCTCCTTCACTCCATCCACAAAATACATATCAATTTCACCTTTATTTTTTGCGGGAATTTTTCCCCGGTAGGTGCAATGGTATTTGTGTTTAATAATTTCGTAAGTTGATCCGGAGATATTAATTTTTCCTTCAACACCCTGATGTTCCATAGCGGCGGCAACATTTACGGTGTCACCCCAAATGTCGTAGGCAAATTTTATAATACCGACGATTCCGGCAACCACCGGACCGGTATGGATACCAATGCGCAATTGAAAATAAGGTAGATTTTGTGCTTCTCGTTCCAGTTTATGTTTTTGCATAAAATCCTGGATTTCCATAGCTGCCTGAATGACATCAAATGCATTGGTTTTATTTGCGACCGGTAATCCACCGGCACACATGTAACTGTCACCGATGGTTTTTATTTTTTCAATATTGTACTTAGAAACGATTTTATCAAACGCACTGTAGAAATAGTTGATTTCTTTTACCAGATTGTGGGCGGTTAGTTGTTCGCTGGCAATTGTAAAATTTTTAAAATCAGTAAACATAGCAGTCACTTCATCATAACTTTTTGCTTCTGCAAATCCCTTGAGTTTAAGTTCTTCTGCAGTTTCTTCCGGTAAAATATTTAATAACAATTCGTCACTACGTTTTTTCTCTTGCGAAACTTTTATTTTTTGACGAATCGCGATTACTGAAATCAAAATCATTAAAATGGCACCAGCGATCCATCCATTTCTGATTTTCTTTTGTTGAAGGAGTTCATATTCTTTTTGTTTTATTTCGCTGATGTGTTTCTGAACTTCTACCCGATATTTCGCACCACTGATTGCTAACTGATTGCGTTGAACGGCAAAACTATCCTTGGCCATAGATGCAGAATCCAAATACAGATAAGCCGTTTTTAAATCGCCATTGGCGGCATAGGCATTCGCGAGATTTCTGTAAATGTTTTTCATGACATAATAATTCTTCAGAAAGCCTTTTTTAACAATGATGTGATAAGCTTCTAAAGAAAGTTGCATCGCAGCTTTCGGATTATTTTGAATCCGGCGGATATCACTCAACATAGACTTTGCCATCGCCAAATCAACCAGCTCATTATTTCTGGTACTGATTTCAATATTTCGTTCTGCCAGAGGAATTGCCAGATCATATTTCTTTTGGAGGTAATAGATATTAGCAATATTGCCACTGATAATACCCATCCATACTTCCGAATTTAATTTGATTGCAAATTCTTCTGCCAGGTGAAAATAATAAAGAGCAGAATCAAATTGATTCAAAGTGCGATAACAATATGCGATCGTATTTACTTTGGAAATAATATTTTCAATTTTGTTTTGTGGAGTATGATTCCACATTTCCAGGAAAAATGATTTCGCAGTTTGGTAATCACCAAAATATTGATGCTTGCTGCCATAATCAAAGATGTATTCTCCTTTGTTTGGAAAGTCGTCTTGATTAAATTCAGAATACAATCCATATGCTTGTGCAAATTGTTCGATTGACAGACTGAATTCTTTTCGTTCCCAATAACAATATCCCAATAGTTGACGCGCTTCAGCCTGAATAAAATAGTCTTTGCAAATGCCGGATTCGTATATAAGAGATTCCAATTCATTTGGAATGTCTGGATTTTGTCTTTCTTTCCAAAACAGTAATTTGAGACGAGACCAACGAAAGAAAAATTTCAGATTCACATCCTTGCTTTCTTCTGCCCATTGGAGAAATTGTTGAAGACAAGCCTTCCTGGAAATTGAATCTAAATGGTTGAAAGGATCTTCAAAATTCTTCATGCATTGAACCCTGTAACTAAACGATTGATTTTGCAAACTGTCCGGGTATGGAATATTTGCAAACAATTGAGTGCTCAACACTAAAAGACAAAAACACAATCGCACTTGGAACATATAAAGCAAGAAGAGTTACTCAAATATAATTCACCACCAATAAAACAGAAGTTAATTTTATTTGTAACAAGAATATATTCAGCCTATCTCTAATTTTTATGAATCCTCTAAGTTTTTTTCTGTAGCAACCAAGATCATATATATAAAATTGATAATATATAATTTATAAATTTTACAAATAATATGAATATATAAACCCTTGATTTTAGGGTGTCTAAATTCGATGCCAAAACCCAAACAGGAGCTATAAAAAGCTTAAAATGGGCTTTGAAATTAGATCGTTTAGCTTCATTTGCATCGAATTTTTAACGAGAATTACATAGAAGACTAAGTAGAAATGCCATAAAAGCTATTGAGATTAAAGTATAGTGATATATATAAATTACAGATTATGAATATTATATAAAAAAGTAAAAATTTTATATGAAAAAAATTCATTTATTGCGGTAATCCTGAATAAGCCATATTATTTTTGCTCGATTAGACTGTCGAAGCCGGTCTAATGGTATTTATATATAGAACCTAACTCAAATCTCATGAAAAGACGTAGTCCTATTGGATTTACTATTAGATTCATTTGTATCCTTTTTCTATCCCTGGGATCCTATTTACAATCCACAGCTCAGGTTGATGTCAATTCTTCAGGAGGTACCATGATGGCCAGTTATACCAACCTGGCAAATGCATTTTCTGCTATAAATGCAGGTACGCATACTGGTATTATTAACATAGGAATTTCTGGAAATACTACAGAACCGGTAACCGGGGCTATCCTCAATGCGAGTGGTGCGGGTTCTGCAAGTTATACCTCCATTTTAATAGTACCGATAGGTGGCGCAGCCCGAACAATTTCCGGTGCTGCAACTGCCGGTTTGCCATTGATAGATTTGAATGGGGCAGACAATGTAACCTTCGATGGATTGAATGCAGGAGGAAACGCATTAACGATTGAAAACACAACGGTATCAGCTACAACTGGAACCTCAACAATCCGTTTGCAAGCAGATGCAACAAACAACACGTTTATCAGATGTACTGTAAATGGTGCAGGAACCATGTCAGTAGGTACCAATGGAGGTAATTTCTATTTTGGGGCAGGTTCTACAACAACAGGAAATGATAATAACCTGATTTCAAATTGTAAGATTGGTCCAAGTGCAGGTAACCCATTTACCAAAGGAGTATACAGCAATGGTACGATTACAACAACTGCACAATATAACAGCAACAATACCATTACAAATTGTGAAATTTTTGACTTTTTTGGAGTATCCGCACAGTCTGCCGGTATTTATATTACATCGGGTTCAACAAATTGGACAATTACTAATAATAAATTCTACCAAACCACCACAAAAACACAAGTTACTACAGGAACGATTCATGCTGCAATTCAGCTTGCCAGTACCAACATAGTGGGTTGTATAGTAACCGGAAATATTATTGGATTTGCAAATGCAGCCGGTACTGGTCAGTATAGTCTTGTTGGGGTTTCAACCTCATCCAGAATGGTTGGTATTTATTCATCAGCATTAGGTACTACAGAACCTACAATAATTAATAATAACACCATTCAAAACATCAGCTTAACCGGTATCTTAAGTACCACAACGACCATAGCTTCCTTTATAGGCATTCAAATTGCGAGTGGTTGGGTAAGTGAATGTAATAATAACATTGTGGGAAGTTTGGATGGATCCAAAACGATTTCTGTAAATTCTACTACAACTTCTACTTCAGAAATGTATGGCATATACAGCAGTGTATCGATTGCTGCTGTTACTGACTTTAAAAACAATTTTATCGGTTCTCTTACATATACAAATCCAGGAACTGCTGCTTGCGGTATTGTTGGAATTAGAGCAGGAAACACAGCTGGAAATACCCTCACCATAGAAAACAATATTATCGGAGGAGTTGGTGGTGAACTTAAAACTGTCAACAACTCCACACTGGCTAGCTTAAATGGGAATTCTGTTATTGGAATTTATGTTCAAACTTCCACAGACATTATCAAGAATAATACGATTTCTAACTTAACTACCAATAACCAATCAACTGGAACAGCAACAACTGCTTCTATTCATGGGATCTATATATCTTCCGCTGCCCCAGGTACACTAGTTACCGGAAACAAGATTCACACATTGAGCAACACATCTCCAGCTGCAAATTGTTGGATAAATGGAATCACTGTTTCCACTACAACGGCAACCGTTACTTTTAGCAACAATTTCCTTCATTCATTTAATATTACTGGAACTGGAACAACCGCTACCATAAATGGTATTTATGTTTCTGGTGGAAATTCAAACTATATTAATAATATGATTCGTTTGGGTTATACCGCTGCCGGAACTTCTATCACCAATGGCTTACAAATAAATGGTATTTTCGAAAGTTCAGGAACCAATAATTTCTTCTTCAATTCAATTTATATCGGAGGTACTGGTGTTGCAACTTTAACAAATAACAGCTTTGCATTTTTTAGTAATGCAGTTACGACTACTAGATATTATGGAAACAATGTATTCTATAACGCACGTTCAAATGGTGCTTCAACAGGAAAACATTACGCTGTAAAAATTGCAGGAACTACTCCAAATCCAACAGGTACTACAATTAATTTCAATGATTACCTGGCAGATGGTACAGGAGGTGTACTAGGTCAATATAATTTAGTAGACCAGACAACCCTTGCAGCCTGGAAAACAGCTACGGGACAAGATTGCAACAGTATTTCATCCAATCCTAAATTTTTAAATCCAACAGGTACCAGTTCAACCGTGGATTTGCATATTAACTCCGGGATGGCAACTCCTGTGGAAGGCGCTGGCCAAGAAATCGGTTTTATTATGGATGATTTCGATGGACAAACCAGATCTGCTTTATCCCCTACGGATATTGGTGCGGATGCAGGAAATTTTACAGTATTTGATGTTTCTCCACCGAATATAAAATACACTCCGCTTTTAAGTGCATGCGGTACAGGAAATGTGATTTTAGCTCCGGTTTCAATTTTAGACGCAACGGGAGTGCCTACAGGCGGTGCTACAAGACCCCGGGTATATTATCGTAAAAATGGAGGATCCTGGTTCTCAAATCCAGGAGTCTTATTAACAGGTACCGGTACAAATGGCGAATGGCAATTTACGATGCTTGCCGGGGATATGGGTGGACTTGTGTTGGGTGATATCATAGATTATTATGTGATCGCACAGGATTTAGCAGCTCCAATTAATATTATATCCAATCCTTGTGGTGCAAATGCTACAGATGTAAATACTATAATAACGGCCCCTCCAGTACCCAATACAATCATTGTTAAAAATGCAATGTCTGGTACGTTTACCGTTGGGATTGGTGGAAATTATACCACTTTAACCGCTGCTATCAATGATTATAATAATCGTTGTGTAAGTGGACCTATTACCTTCTTATTAATTGACAATTCCTATCCTACTGAAACCTATCCAATTTCAATAAATGCAATTAGTGGTCAATCTTCTGTAAATACAACAACTATCAAACCTGATGCAGGCAAAACGCCCGTCATTTCTGGAAGTTCAGCAAGCTGTATCTTTAGATTTAATGGTGCAGACTATGTAATAATTGATGGTTCTAATGCTGGTGGAACAGACAGAAGTTTAACTTTAAACAATACAAATACTGCAAGCAATACTGCAGTGGTATGTATTCAATCCTTAGGCTTAGGATTAGGTTCAACCAATGACGTAGTAAAGAATTGTAAAATCATCGGCGGTTTAAGTACTGGAGTAAATTTTGGAATTCATATTGCCGGCACAACCATTTCAACAACTGCAACCGGTGATGATAATGATGATAATACCCTCCAGAACAATTTGATTAAAATGGTGCAGTATGGAATTTATTCCAATTCAAGTGCAGCAGGTAAAAATGACAATTTAAATATTCTTTCAAATGAAATTGGTTCAGTGGTTACTGCGGAACAAATTGGTTTAAATGGATTGTTATTAGCCCAAATTAACAACTCAACGATAGCTAAAAATGAAATTTTTAATATCATAGGGACTTTAACAAATCCTACCGGGATGCGGATTAATGCGGGTACCACCAATACACTGATTTCTAGCAACCGGATCCATGATTTACAATACACAGGAACAGGTGGCTACGGTGGAAAAGGAATTGACCTGGCGGTTTCTACGAATGCGGCTATTACCATTTCAAATAATTTTATTTATAATTTATTGGGTGACGGTTGGAGTGCAATGACATCTGATGCTATTTGTGGTATTCGCTTATTATCTGCCAGTACAAACATCAATGTGTACCATAATACGGTAAATTTAACTGGGTCTATTTCAAGATCCGGTGCCACAGCCGACGTAAGTGCTGCATTTTATGCTCATTCGGCTGCAGCTTTATTGAATGTAAAGAATAATATTTTTATTAATAAATTAGAAAACACTACAGGAGTAGCAAAAGCCTATGCTATTTATACAGAAGTTGGCGGTTCAGCATATAGCAGTCTTGACAACAATAATTATTTTGTATCCGGACCGGAAGGGGTGCTTTCAAGAATTGGAGCTGTTGATTATTTGACATTAACTGATTGGAAAAATGCCATTGGAAAAGATGTATTGGCAAAAAATATTGATCCTTTGTTTGTTAGTGCAACTGATTTACACCTGCAAAATAATCCTGCAAATGAATGTTTTAATCAAGGTGGAATGCCTATTCCATCCGTAACAATGGATATCGATATGGAAAACAGATCCTTATCAAATCCTGATATCGGGGCTGATGAATACAATCCAGCTGGAAATTTGGTAATTGCCGTTAATGAAACATCAGGTACCGTAGATGATAAAAGAATATGCCTTGGGGCCTCTGCTACCATAACAACTACAGGAGGAATTTCTCATAAGTGGAATACGGGTGAAACAACAAATATGATTACAAAATCACCTGCTGCTGCATTAACAATTTACTATGACACTGTAACTTTAGCTTCAGGTTGCACTGTTGTGATGTACGATACGATTTTTGTTCTCCCACTTCCAAACGCATCCATCAGTCCTTCCAATCCGAGTATCTGCTCTGGAACCAGTATTAATTTAACTGCATCTGGTGGTGGAACTTATTTATGGGATAATGGAACGACAAATCCAGTGAGGTCTGTGTCACCAGCTTCAACAACTAGCTATACAGTTACCGTAACAAATGCAAATGGATGCACTGCTACGGCTACTGCAACGGTTACCGTTAATATGTCGCCTACTGCAACCATAACTCCAGCTGCACCTACCTTATGCAGCGGTTCTGTTCAAACATTGACTGCAAGTGGTGGCATTAGTTATTCCTGGAGCACGGGCGCAGTTACTCCTGCAATTAATGTGAGTCCGGGTTCAACTACAAGCTATACAGTGACCGTAACTGCAGCCAATGGTTGTACTGCATCCAAGACAGCCACGGTTACAGTAATTCCTGGTGTTTCTACAACCGAAACCCATGTTGAACCAACAAGTTGTATTTCTTTAGATGGTTCAATAAATCTTACTGTTACGGGCCCTGGCGGTTATTCTTATAACTGGACTACACCAGATGGAACCGGATTAATTAATGGCCAGGAAGATCAATCAGGACTTTCTGTAGGTACTTATATAGTAACCGTTACAGCAGGAAATGGATGTACTGCAACGCGATCAATTACCTTGGCTGGTCCTGGAAATTGTGGTGGTTGTCCATCAATAGGAGCCTATACAACAAATACCTCTCAAATCTGCAAAGCCATAAATTTCGTTTCTACCGCAAGTGGTTTGACCAATATGGGTAGCATTTATGGAATTCGATTTGTTTATTCAACTTCAGCTTTGGCTGATCCTTATACCATGGGAACTACTTTAGGAACAGTTCCAAATGCCTCTTTAACTTCTGGCGGAACAGTTGCTACATTAAATGCAAGCATTCCGGCAATTGGAAACTATTTCTTATATGCTGTTTTATCTCCGGCACCAATTAATCCAAATTGCAGGCCGTTTAAATCTACTTCAATCGTAGTTTATAATTGTGTTGCAATGATCACAGATCCATGTTCTTGTAAAAACAATGCAACAACTCAAACCAACGGACAATTTAATGATATTGTCACGGTGAATGCTCCAAGTGGACAAACCTGGACAGTTTCAGCGAATACAGGTTTTTATCAGTCTTCAAGTCCGGCTCCTCCAGCTCCTCCGGTAATTATTCCTATAGGAACCGCTATGACCAATGGTACTCTGGATGGTATCAATAATGATGGCGACGGACAAACGGATGAGCCAGATGAAAATGTTTATTACACATTGCGAGGCGTACACGTAGATGCCTTGGGTTATAATATCACTGTTACTAATTCAGCAGGAACAAGTTCTTCCATTGGAAGTACTTGTTACTATCCAAATCCAAGTATTAATGGATTGGCCAGTACCTTCTGTCTCAACGATCCAGCGGTAACTTTATCTGGATCAGCCCAATTAGGGGATGGTTCAGGTACTGCAATGGGTGTTGGAACATTTACTGTGAATGGAGTACCACGTACTGTGTTTGATCCTGCTGTTCAGGGTGTCGGTACCCATACTGTTACCTTCTCATTTGATGCTGCTGATGGCGTGCCAAATGGTTCACATCCTGGTTGCATTCAAGCAATATCACAATCTGTAATTGTAAATCCGGTTCCAACCGTAAATCCGGTTACAAGTACTTCTTATTGCGTGGGTCAAACATCGCCACAAATTAATTTTACAGGAACACCAGCAACGGGGGTCATTTTTAATTGGACCAGAACACCGGAGGCTATAGGTCTTGCACCAACCAGTGGTTCAGGATTTATTCCGTCATTTGTTACCACCAATGCAGGAGCAACTCCTTTAACTTCTACCTTTACGGTGACACCTTCCTATACAAGTGGTGCCAGAACTTGTACAGGTACACCAATCACGTTTACAATTACGGTAAATCCAACACCAACTGTAAATGCAGTTGCTGATGTTCAATATTGTCATGGAGATGTTACTGCAGTTATAAATTTTACAGGATCAACTCCGGGTGCAACTTATACCTGGACGCGTACTCCGGAAGCTATCGGATTAGCTGCGACCAATGGAACTAACTCTGTTCCATCCTTTGTAGCATCCAATCCTACAGCAGTGCGTGTGACCAGTACATTTACTGTAACTCCAAGTTATTCTGATGGAAGAGTTACCTGTACCGGTACACCCATTACATTTAGAATATCCGTATTGCCTCAACCGGTGGCTCGTTGTAAAAACGCTACACTTTATCTTGACAAAAATGGCTCTGCTACCTTAACTGTAGCAGATATAGACAATGGAAGTACAGCAAGGACTTTAAGTCTAAGTAAAACAAATTTTGATTGCGGCAATGTGGGTGTAAATACAGTTACTTTATTTGCGAGAGATTCTTGCATGAAAGCATCAACTTGTACTGCTACTGTAACTGTTTTAGATACCATCCGTCCAACCATGTTCTGCCCATCAGATTTAACCATTAATCTTGATCCAGGTGAATGCGATCGGGCAGTTCAATTTGTGGATCCTTACGCAACGGATAATTGTGGCCTGACTAAATCCACCACAACAGGATCTATTACCACAGCATTTAATTCAAATAATCAGTTTGCTGGAGCCATGTGGAATGTGACGAATTTGACAGGGGGGCCAATCATATTAAATTCATTTGCTACAAATATTTCAGCAACTGTTGGTACCAATTGCATAGGTGAAGTCTATTATACTCCGACGACTTACGTGGGTAAAGAAGCTAATCCAGCTGCCTGGACCTTATTGGGAACTGGAAATGCTCCATGTGCTGGATTAAACATGCCTACACTTTTCAACATCGGTGGGTTGGTAATTCCAGCTGGGCAGTCATTTGGTTTATATTTCAATTTAGCAAATTATACAGCAGGTTCTATTGTATTAAGGTATACCAATGGAAACATTACATTTAATAATGGTGATTTGTTATTAACTCTAGGAGTTGGAAAAGCTAATCCAGCTTTTACAGGAGCAACTTTTTTAACCAGATATTGGAATGGAATAATTAATTATACAAAAGAAACTATTATTGGTGGAGTTCCAACCATCATGCAAACTGATAATTCCGGATTTAAAAACGGAGACATATTCCCAAGGGGTACTACTTGCTTGAGTTTTAAAGCCACCGATTTTAATGCAAATACCAATGCATGTACATTCTGCTATACATTAGTAGAATATCAAAATCCAGTTCACTTCTTAACTTGCCATGATGAGATTCAAATCAGTCTCAATGAAAATTGTTATGCAACCGTTGGAGCTGATGAAGTATTGTCTGGCGGTCCTTACGGTTGTTACGATGATTATCTGGTTGAAATCAGGGATTGGGTGACAAATGCTTTGATCGACCGGTTCCCAAATATACCGGGTGTTCAACTGGGTTCTCAAGACATTGGTCGTGAATTTAAAATTACCATCATCGATCCGGATACCGGAAATTCTTGTTGGGGACATGCAACTGTAGAAGATAAACTACCACCAATACTTACTTGTGCCCGGGATACTTGCGTTCCTTGTGGTTCTGGTACTACGCCATTTTATACAGGTATTACCGGAGTTCGTGAGAATTGCAGTTCGTATTCTTTAACTTATGAAGATGATGTAACTCAAGGCGGTTGTGGTGCAGGTTTTGAAGAAAAAATCATCCGCAAATGGACAGCCATAGATGGTTATGGCAATAAAGCGGTTTGTATTCAGACCATCATCGTGAAATTAGCTACAATTGCAGATGTTGGCGTTCCTGATAATTACGACGACGTAGAACAACCCGCATTAGCTTGCGACGAAAAAATCAATACAGTTAAAGATTATACACAACATTATTTAGCTTACCCATATTGTGTGGATGGATATTTATTGGATTCTGCTTATTGGTTTGCAACCGGTGGCTTCCTGCCCAGTCCAAATGGTGACCTTGCAGGAGAACGTAAACCGCGCACCTTGGGTTGGAATGTAATTGATACGGGAAAATATATTGGACATCCAAGTCCATTCCCAATTTATTGGCCAGCTCATCCAAGTTGGCGTCCAAACAATCCAGTTTGTTGGGGTCCGGATGAAGTTATCATGTGGGCTGGAACAGGAACTCCAACAGGAGCAACCTGTCACAACCTGGGGATGACTTTCCGCGATATTGTTATTGATATTGCTAAACCAGGTTGCGACGCAGGCCCAATCGGTTGTTATAAAGTAATCCGTCAATGGACCGTATTGGATTGGTGTACCGGTGTAGCCGGTGGCCACAACCAAATTATTAAAGTGGTTGATCGCGAAGGTCCACAAATTTTATATCCGGATACAGTAGTCGCCAATATGGAGCCCTGGAGATGTTTAGGCATCTGGGAAGTTCCAAAACCTTGGTTAATCGATAATTGCAGTAATGAAATTCATTACACAATCAAAATGTTGAATGGGGTAGTTACAGGCAATGAAATAGATGGCTTCGTGATTCGCGATATTGAACGTGGAGTCAATGATGCATATATCTATGCTGAAGACTGCTGTGGAAACATAACTAAAAGAAGAATTGCAATCAACGTAATTGATAATACACCCCCAGTTGCGGTATGCGATCAAAAAACATTTGTAAGCATAACCGGCAATCAAACTCAGGGTGAAAATTTTGCAAAAGCATTTGCAGAAGATTTTGATCAGGGAAGTTTTGACAATTGCAGTCCACACGTATTCTATAAAGTAATCCGGATGGAGCAACTTAGAGGAACGAATAATGGTAGCAATGCAAACCAATCTGATAATGGTACCAATTGTACCGGAATTAATGGAGATGATAATGCACTCTTAGATGGCAATCAAATTTATTTTGACGACCATGTTAAATTCTGTTGCACCGATGTAGGTAAATCCATTATGGTGGTATTCCGCGTTTTTGATATTGAACCAGGTGTTGGTCCAATTCCGCCAAACCGGATGAATCAAGGGGGCGCATTGTTTAATCACTACAGTGATTGCATGGTAGAAGTTGAAGTTCAGGATAAGAGCGTACCTACCGTAGTGCCTCCACCAAATATTGTGGTTAGCTGTTGGTTCTGGTTTGATGTAGACAAAATTTCTGATCCAAATGATGCCACGTTCGGTAGAGTTGTAAATGATTTAAGTTTAAGACATAAAGTGGTAACCAATGATTTAGTTTGTTACAACTATTGTGTTCGAAATGATATTACGGGTTATCCTGGTTATGTACCTGGAGCACCTCCATCAAACCCACCAGCTTGGAATCGTGCTTGTGATTATTACAGGGTGTTGTTTGATACCGCACATTATGATAGAAAATATGAATTGGTATGGGGTTTTGATGGTACGGTATTGGGTGCATGTGGAACCAATTATTCCATTTCTGTAAATGACAATCGCGAATGCGGACAGGGACAAATTACCCGAACCATTGTTGCGAGAGGTCCTAATGGAATCAGCGTAACCGGAACTCAAATCATTTGGGTGGTCGATTGCGATCCTTTCTATATTAACGGAGCAGACAATTGCGATCCGGATGATGATATCACCTGGCCGGGCAATTGTACTGGACAAGCAACTACGATTGACGGTTGTGGGGCTGATATCAGTCCTGATAATCCAGTTCTCGGACGTCCTGTAATTGAAAATAATGCGGATGATCTGTGTGCATTAATCAGTGTTGAATATGTGGATGAAATATTTACCATCGAACCGGATGCTTGTTTCAAAGTATTGCGTCATTGGACTGTTATTGACTGGTGTCAATACGACCCAAGTATAGATCCTACAAAAGGTCGTTGGGAATATTTACAGATAATTAAAGTTCATGATACAGACAAACCAATAGTAACTTTAAGTGTAGGTGATTGCGAACCGGCCACAAAAGTAAATGGCATATGTAGTGGACATATTGAATTTAGAGCGAGTGCTATTGATAATTGTACGCCATTGGATTGGTTAACGTATGAATATAAAATTGACCTTTATAATGATGGTATCGGTAATTATACAGGTGGCTATGATGCCATGGCTAGTCCATTGAGTCCAAAAGCATTTGCAGCGGGTCGCACTCCATTATTTAGTGATAATCCTTATGCAGATAATGCTTACAATACATCTCAAATAAGCGGAACTTATCCAGTGGGAATTCATAAAGTATGTTATTTTGTTGAAGATGGTTGTGGCAATGTCGGCCAGGCATGTCAATTTTTTGAAATTAAAGATTGTAAAGCACCAACACCTTATTGTGAAGTAGGAGTCATTTCTGTGGTCATGCCATCTTCAGGTTGTGTTACAATTTGGGCAAAAGATCTGGATCATGGAAGTTATGACAATTGCACCAATGCGGAAAATCTCCGAATATTCTTTGATGGAGATACTTCATTAATTAGCCGGACTTTCTGCTGCGATGATTTTGTAAATCAGGGTGCTAATGACGAATTGATTGTACCGGTTCAACTTTGGGTAATGGATGAAGAAGGAAATGCAGATTTTTGCAAAACGACAATTTTGATTCAGGATCCTCAGAATATTTGTCCGGATAAAAAGCCTTTGGGTAAGATCAGTGGATTGTTAAAAACTGAAAAGGATGAGACAACTGAAAAAGTTTTTGCCAGCTTGTATCAGTCTGGTTCAAAATTGAAGGAAATGACAACTGCATCCAATGGTAATTATCTTTTTGGTGATTTGAATTTTGGTCCAAGTATGGAGTATGTGGTTCATCCAATTCGTACAGATGATCCGGTGAATGGTGTAAGTACTGCGGATATTGTTAAAATTCAAAGACATATTTTAGGTATTGAAACATTAAACAGTCCATTTAAATTAATTGCTGCCGATGTAAATAATTCAGGCTCGATAACTGCTTCAGATATTTCTGATATCAGAAGATTGGTCTTGGGTGTCACAGATAAATTTGCTAAAGTTGATTCCTGGACCTTTATTCCTGGAAGTTATCAATTTGCAGATCCATTAAGTCCCTGGACAGCTCCAAGAGAAGCTGTTGTTCAGGTATTGGAAGCGAAGTTGTATACAGAAAACTTTATGGCAGTGAAGATGGGTGATGTTACCAACAATGCCCGTGCACACCAGCTTCATGGTACCACTGAACGTACTAATGGTAAATTGCATTTTGAGATTGATAAAGGCACTACCGAAACAGGTGAAATCTATACAATTGCATTTAGATCGAGTGATTTCAATGATATCTCAGGGTATCAGTTTACACTGAATTTTGATCAAACTGTTTTAAGCTATGAAGGATTTGAATCTGGTTTATTGCCTCTTAACGAAAGTAATTTTGGATTAGCACAGTTGGAAAAAGGAAAATTAACAACCAGCTGGGACAATCGAATTGGTGTTACTTCAAATTCTAATGAAGTATTGTTTAGTTTGATTTTCCGTGCAAATGCAAAAAGCCCAATTGAAAAATTGTTGACAATAACCAGCGATGTAACAACCGCTGAAGCGTATGATTCTAAATTGTCTGTTAAAGAATTGGCATTGGTAGTTCGCAAAGAGGGTAGTTTAGTTGAAACAGGTGTTTTTGAATTGTATCAAAATTCACCTAACCCATTTGCAAAAGAAACCAATATTAGTTTTAGACTTCCTGAATCAGGTGCTGCTAAACTGACCATTTATGATGTTACGGGTAAAGTTTTAAGAGTCTATGATGTACAGGGTGCGAAGGGATTGAATACCATTAAAATTTTGAAATCAGAATTGAATGGAAATGGGGTATTGTATTATCAATTGGATTCACAAAGCCATACTGCTACAAAACAAATGTTGGTAATAGATTAAATAATGTATTAATTAAATTGATGAACATGAAATATTTTCAATTAACGATATGCTTCCTTGCTTTGATGTTTTATGCCAGAACCACTTCGTTTGCGCAAACGGGAGTAGTACCTGAACTAAAAAGTGTTGAAGAAGCGGTAAAATTGGTTCGCGCTGAATTGCAACTGGTTAATGATGAAATTACTACCATTGCAAATAATGGCGGGGTGCCCGGTCAGGAATTAATGACTCAACAGCGTTTGTTTTTTGCAATATCAGAATATTTGGAAACGAATGCTCCTGGTACAACCACATTTCTTGCTTTAGGAAATAATTGTAATTATTTAGGCCTAAAAGCAGATGATGAAGCTTATCAGGATTTTATTTCAGGTGTTTGGGATGAAAATTTTTCAAAACTTATAAATATTCTTGCAAAATAATTAATTCAATTAAAGATTGCTCTAAATAGAAGCTTGGTAAGGATTGTAAATTTTGAAATCCGAATAAGTTCCTTAAAAACTGAAGATTGAAAAAATTGCATAAAACCGCTTAGGCAGCATTTGGAGATTCCGATAAGTAATAAAATACAAGCACTGAGAGTACATCCGGTGCTTTTATTTTTATGTAAGGAACCAAATGGGCCAATTTATTTGTTTAAAAACTGTATTTCATGCTACATTTAACCCAATTGATACTTTATGCCATTTCTTGATAAACTAAAGGCGGTTTTTGTTGTGCCGGAAGATGCCAAGTCAACTAGCAATACCACAGATCGTCAGGAATATACTCCAAGCGCAAAACAAACTGAAAATGCAAGTACAGCCACGGTAAACAGTGAAAGCAATGCGCGTTTTTTAGAAATATTAGCTCAGGTTTTGGAAAAAAACAACCAGCCTGGTTTTGATTACCTTGAGTTTCGAAAAGCAGTCCAATCCATCGCTCAAATGCAACACCTGGATGAACCCAATCAATTTAAAACCGCTTTTGCGGCAGCCCAGGCATTTAATGTTGATGCAAAAACTTTGTTTGACTCTGCCAAGAAATATTTGAATGTATTGGAAGCAGAACAAATTCAGTTTAATAAAACTGCGGATCAGTATTTGCAGAATCAGCTGAATCAAAAACAATCAGAATCTGGTCAATTAAAACAAACCATCAAACAGGCTGAGGAGAAATTAGCGCAATTGCAAGCTCAATTGGATGATGATAAAAAGAAGCTCAGTGCATTGGAAGGAGATTTGGCCAATGCCCAAAACAAAGTAGATTCAAATAAAGCATCGTTCGCAAACGCCTATCAGCAGGTGGTTCAACAAATTAAGGACGATTTACAAAAGATGGAAAATTATCTGAAATAAGTTTAATAAGCATGGCACTTGAAAATCAATCTAAAGGATTTTGGAACCGACCCGAAGGAGTAACCGGAGGTTTGGTATTGACAGGAACGCTAATTGGAGGTGCATACCTGTTATACAAATTTCTTCCGACCCTCATTCAACTTGCTTCCAATATGCTTTATTTGTCGGGTATGTTGCTGGTGTTAGGGGCCATACTCTTCGTTCTGCTGGATCCTCAGACCCGGGCAGTGTCCTGGTATTTTTATAAATCCGTAATGCGGTGGGTGACCTCTTTGTTTGTTCGCATAGATCCAATTGGAATCTTAAAATCCTATGTTGAAGATTTGAAGGATAATTTGGGAAAAATGAATAAGCAGATTACCAAATTGAGAAGTCAAATGCATCTGTTGCGCGAGCAAATTTATAACAATCAAAATCAAATCAAGCAAAGTCTAAGCCAGGCTGAACAAGCCAAAGCTGGAAATATTCAAACTGTATTAGTGCTTAAATCAAGACAAGCTGGCAGGCTCAAGGAATCAAATATGAAACTTGAGGATTTGTACGGGAAAATGAGCATCCTCTACAAGGTACTCGTAAAAATGTATGAAAACTCTGAAATCATGTCAGAGGATATTTCTGATGAAGTCAAGATTAAAGAACAGGAACGAGCTGCGATACATGCCAGTCACAGCGCTATGAAATCAGCAATGAGTGTTATTGCCGGCGATAAAGACAAACGCGCTCTATTTGATGAGTCCTTAGAAGCCCTAGCCGATGATATCAGCGGCAAAGTTGGAGAAATGGAACAGTTTATGGAATTGTCTGAAAATTTTATGTCCTCCGTGGATTTACAAAATGGCGTGTTTGAAGAAGAAGGAATTCGTATGTTGGAAAAATGGGAAACGGAAGGAGTTTCTAAAATTTTAGGAAAAGATAAACAGGCATTGGTGAAAGGAGATACCATGTTACTGATCAGTCCAAAAGAAATGGAAGCAGAAGCAATGACTCATGAATCATTAAAAAGCCAATATGAAGATATTTTTAAAAAGTAATCGGATTTTTCAAGCTTTCCTTTATCGATAACCGTTGATATTTTAATAAATGAAAGTATTTAAATTTGGAGGAGCGTCAGTAAAAAATGCGGATGGATTTCGCAATGTTTCGGCTATCGTATCTAAATACGGAAAAAGTGAACCATTAGTGGTGGTAGTATCTGCAACAGGCAAAACGACCAATCAATTGGAGGAACTGATCGCGAAGAAATTTACAGCTCCTGCAGAGTCCATGCAATTGTTGCAGTTGGTTAAAGACAAACACCTTCAAATTGTAAAAGAATTATTTGGAGAAATTCCAGCTGAATTGGCTCAGCAAATTCACGAGCATTGTGTGGAGGCAGAATGGGTCATCGAGGAGGAACGCGAAATGGCTTATGATTATGTTTATGATCAGATTATTTGCATTGGAGAATTGATATCAAGCAGAATCTTAAGTGCCTGGTTGCAATTTAATGAAAATGCCATTGAATGGATCGATGCACGGAGTATTATCCAAACAGATGACACTTACAGAGATGGCAGGGTACAATGGGATATTACAAATGACCGGATAAAAAATACACTGGGTCCTTTATTAGAGCTCCAAAAAGTAATCGTTACCCAAGGGTTTATTGCTTCCAGTCCTGAAAATAATTCTACATCCTTGGGTCGCGAAGGATCTGATTATACTGCTGCTATTTTATCCAGTGGTCTTGGAGCAGATGGAATGTATATCTGGAAAGATGTACCCGGTGTCCTCACAGCAGATCCTGATTTGTTTGATCACGTTACTAAATTGGATCGCCTGAGTTATACTGAAGCCATTGAAATGACCTACTATGGCTGCAAAGTAATCCATCCTAAAACAATCCAACCGCTCAAAAGCAAAGGGATTCCATTATTTGTAAAATCATTTTTGGATCCTGCATCAGAAGGTACTTTGATTTCAGATGATTTGGATTTGGAGTATCCGCCCATTGTTGTGCTGGAAGATGACCAATCTTTAATTCATTTTTCATCTAAAGATCTATCGTTTATTGCTGAACATCATTTAGCGCATTTGTTTGAGTTGTTTAAAAAACATCGCGTTAAAGTAAATATGATGCGCAATACCGCAATTTCATTTTCTGTGTGTGTTCGTAATGATCCACAGCGAATTAAAGCTTTGATAAAGGAGGTAGAAAATGAATACAAAGTATTGGTCGATCAGGATTTGGAATTATTGACCATCAGACACTACCAGGATGCCATGATTCCGAAATTGCTGGAAGAAAAAATTGTAATACTGGAAGAACGCATTCGTAAAACCTTGCAAATGGTGGTAAAAAATGCACCGGCCATTGTACCTAAAAAAAGTACTACATAAAGGAATCTCTAATAACCCCTTCTACTTCGTCATGCGATTTTTTTACACACCTCATTTACAGCAGTAAAATCTGCGTTTAAAAAATTCGCAAGCCTCGTCTAAGAAATTAGTAGAGCTTCCCATAAGAATAATGCTTTGTTTTAAAACTATAATAGTTTATAAACGATCTCATTCCGATCCAGAACTTCTTTGAACTCTGAAATGGGTTGAAATATTACTTTAAAGTTTTTAGGAGTAAATTCTTCATTCTCCATAAGCAACCAGGATTGACATATTTCATCCAGGGTAGTTACCAAATCATCAATTAAATCAGGATCATTGACTTCATCTGCCAGTAACTGATCTGCATTTTCCATGTATAATATTATTTGTTCCTGGGCAATCCATTCCAGATCGAGCATGCAATCATACAAGGCATCCAGATTATTTCCAAAATAGTCTGGCAATTCAAATTGCCGTTTTAGTTCTGAAAAAAAATCAGCAGAGTTTCTGCAACACGCACCATCCATTCTGGCTATAAATGCATTCCGGAATTTCTGTTGTTGAAATTCCTTGGTGGTATGGACGCCAAAAATGCATGCTTTCATAAATTGATTTTAATAAAGTTATTGTAATGGTCTTTCGTAAAATAAGCAGATAAATCAGAGCCGGTTACCAATCGTTCTGCACCCCGGTTCTTTCCGGGTTGTTTTGGATGTACATCCCATTCCCGGTATTGAATTTTTCTTTGAGAAGCATCCAGTTGTGGCAGTACTTTGTTTCGGTTAAAATAAATACGACCCCCTACATAGCCCTTTGGTGCCTTATCGTACTTAAGAATGTAATTTAAAGTTTCAATTACATAGCCTGGAATAGCTGCTTCCTTTGGTGTTTTTAATCCATCCTCTGTGGAAACATTGGGTTGTGATTTGTTCTCAATAGCTTCCTTGTTGGAGCTAGCTGAAAAAACCTGAGGGCTGTTTTGTTGCTTAAATATTAAAACAGATACAATAAGAAGAAGGAGAAATGCAGCAATGATATAAACCCGTAGCTGTTTCATCTCATATCCTATTCATCATGTTTTTATCAAAAATATTTAGCAATCAATTTACGGGATTTTTCCCTTGTTTTGAATCCTAACATATACATTGCTGGAACAACTAACAAGGTTAAAAAAGTAGAAGTGATTAATCCAAATATTATGGTCCAGGCAAGTGGTCCCCAAAAAGCCACGTTATCACCGCCCAAATAAAATTTAGGATCAAAATTGGTAAACAGACTTTCAAAATCCATGTTAACACCAATTCCCAATGGGATCAATCCAAGTATGGCAGACAGTGCTGTAAGTATCACTGGGGTGATCCTCGTTGCACCACCTTCAACAACAGCTTCTTCAACCGGTGTCCCCCGATGTCGAAGCTCGTCCGTAAATTCGATCAGCAAGATTCCGTTTCGCACAACAATTCCAGCCAATGAGAAAATACCAACACCCGTCATGACCGCACTCAAGGTAATGTTAAAAAATCCGAATCCCAATGCAATCCCAATCAATGAGAACAATACCGTACTAAATATAATAGCTGGTTTTACTACAGAATTGAATTGAGTAACCAGGATCAAAAACATTAAAGCGAGTGCAGTACCAAATGCAACACCTAAAAAGTCAATCGTTTCTTGTAGTTCTTCTTGTTCGCCAGAAAAATTTATTTCATATCCTTCAGGTAAATCCATTTGAGCTGCGAGGTCTTTTATTTGAGCTATGATTGCAGATGGATTAAATCCTGTGACTACATCTGAAGCCAAGGTCAAAACTCTTTTTTGATTTTTTCTATTGATCGTGGAAATGGAATTACCATAAGAAATTGTGGCAATCGAACTGATTGGAATTTGTTTAAATCGTTGGGTGGACATATCCATAAACGATACATTTAAATTCAATAATTCTTCCAGTTTGTCGCGATTGCTTTCTTTGATCCGCAATTGGATTGGATAGTCATCATTCTGGTCTCTGTATTTAGAAACTTCTTTTCCAAATAAGGCAGTGCGTAATTCCAGTGCAACCTGAGCCAAACTGATCCCTTCGCGTTGGGCTTTTTCTTCATCAATGTCAATGACAATTTCTGGTTTTGAAATTTGCAAATCAGATTTCAAACCATCAATCCCTTCAATTTTATTTGCTTCGATGCCTTTCATTAATTGCCGGCTGATTTTATCCAAAGCATCAAAATCATCTCCAGTGATTTCTATGGAGATTGGTTTACCAACCGGCGGACCGTTATTTTCTTTTTCTACACTGATTTCAGCACCGGGAATTCCTGTTTTAAACTCTTCCCGAAGAGAATCCAATACGGCACGGGTAGATTTGCCACCACGATCTGCAAATCGGACAAAGGCAACAGATACTTTGCTTTTATTGGGCGTAGCAACCCGATCCGGATTTTGCGGATCACCGGCTCCAAGACCTATATTTGAGATAATTGAACTAACAATAGGATTGTCTTTTCCAACGACTTTGTAAACCCGGTTTTCTATAACCTGTGTGATAGAGTCTGTTACATTTGCATCGGATCCAATAGGTAATTTGCAATAGACAAATGCAAAATTGGGTTGACCGTCTGGAAATGCTTCAATCTGTGGATTGGTACTTCCGTAATAAATAAAACTTGCAATCAATAAAACAAAGACACTCAGGATAACACCAAGCGGACGATATCCTTTAATTAAAATTCTCAATAAACTTCTATATGCATTTAATACTGCAGGCCACCATTTTGTTTGGAATAAGAAAATTAATTTAGAAAAAACAAAGTGGTAAAGTAAAATTAGTAGGATGCAAAAAACTGCAAAATTGCCAAGGCCTTTGCCCATACTGAAATAACCTAATAGCGCCAGACCAATAAAGAAAATAAATACTTTGCGATAACTTGCTAAAGTTTCTACTTTGCCGGGTTCGTCTCGCTTCATGAAACTTGCAGCAAAAACCGGATTCATCACAAAGGCTACAAATAAGGAAGCACCCAGTGTAATAATCAAGGTTACCGGAAGGTGAGACATGAATTTACCAATGATGCCCGGCCAGAATAGCAATGGAAAAAAAGGCATGAGTGTGGTAAGGGTACCGGCCAATACAGGCACAAAAACTTCACCTGCGGCATATTTGGCCGCTTCAACAATGCTGAGGTGTTTGTATTTATTAAAGATCCGGTGTGTATTTTCAATAACGACGATGGCGTCATCTACGATAATCCCCAGTGCCAGTAATAAAGAGAAAAGTACAATTACATTCATAGTCATATCCAATCCCGGCATAATCAGAAATGCTACTAAACAGGATAAGGGGACTGCTAATCCGACAAAGAATGCATTGGTAAAACCCATAAAAAACATCAGGATGAATACCACGAAAATAAATCCAAGGATTACCGTATTTATTAAGTCATGCAATTGAACACGCGTATTTTCTGAAGTATCGGCCGTCACTTTTACTTTGATACCCGGTGGAAATTTATTGGCTTTATATTCGTTGATGATGGCATATATTTTGTCCGTTGCTTCAATGAGATTTTCACCACTTCGTTTAATGACATTCAAGGTGATGACAGATTGATTATCTAATCGGGCAAAATCCTGCTTTTCTTTAAAATTATCTTCTACCGTTGCAATGTCTTTTAGAAATACAGTAGTACCTGTAAATGAACGTACAATGATTTCACGGATTAATTTGGGATCGTTAAATTCTCCGGTAATCCTGACATTCCGACGCAATTCGTTAATGCGCAATTCACCGGCAGAAATATTTAAATTCTGACCTCGTATCGCATTTTCAATATCATTGAAGGTGATGCCGGATGCGTTTAATTTATATAGATCTACATCAACATGAATTTCCCGGTCTACACCACCAATCAGATCGACCCGGGTAATCTCTTTGTTGTTTTCTATTTTATCTTTTAATTGCTCTGCATATTCTTTCAAACGATCGAGTGGAAAATCTCCGGCAATATTGATATTCAGGATGGGCATTTCACTAAAATCAAATTCCTGAACTTGAGGATCATCTTTTAAATCGGTAGGCAAATCTTTTTTAGCCTTATCAACGGCATCTGAAACGCGTTGTTTACACAATTTAGGATCCTGATCGGTATTAAACTCTGCAATTACCAAAGAGAAATCAGAAAGCGAATTGCTTTTAATCCGTTTAATACCACTTACTGATTTTAATTCTTTCTCAATGGGTTTGGTGATCAGGTTTTCAATATCAGCAGGAGTTGCACCTGGATAAATGGTTGCAATTGAAACCGTAGGGATGACAATATCTGGAAACAATTCTTTGGGAATCCGTTGATAGGAAACAAAACCTGCCAAGCAGATAATGATCGTTATAACATAAATACTGGTTGAATTGTGAATGCACCAGTTTGTAAATTTTAATTGCTTGATATTTTCAAGATTCATAGGAAAGGATTAGAAGAAGCGATTCAAAAATTAAAGAGCAATTTGTTGGCCGTCTACCAATTCGTTGTAACCAACTGTAATAATTCGGTCGCCAGAAGAAATTCCGGATTTAATTTGTGTTTCGCCATTGTATTCGATGCCGGGTTCAATTATCCGTTTTTTAGCATACCAATTTCCATTGGATTCTTCAGCTACCAGAATGTAATGTTCTCCTTGAATGCTTTTTTGAACCAGATTGCTTGAAATGACATAGGTATTTTTAATTAAACCATTGTTGATTTTAATTTTCAGCGTCTGATTGCTCATAAAGTTTGAACCTCCTGCAGGCAATGCAACCTCTGCTAAAAAAGTACGTCGTGTCAGGTTAATGGTTTTGCCAACAAAAATGATTTTGGATTCCAGATTTTGATTACCGGCCTGATCAAAAAGAGTTACTTTATCTCCGATTTTAATTTTGCCAATATAAGAATCACTCAATTCGGCTTTAATTTTCAAATTTTTATTATTGACAACGCGCACACCTGCAAATCCCGGGCTGGCGATTTCACCAATTTTTAAATTTACCTGATCTACAGTACCTTGAATGGGAGATTTGATATACGTCATAGCCAATTGGGATTCCAGGGTTTTTAATTTCAATTCCAATTGATCTTTTTGATTTTTAGCCTGAAGGTATTGTGCTTCACTTCCAATGTTTTGTTCCCACAATCTTTTTTGTTTTTCATACATGGTATTCGCCAGGGACAATCCAGTTTTTACTTCATCCATTCCTTTGCGGATAGTGGCTCCATCTAAAACAGCAAGAATTTTCCCAGGACTTACCAGGTCACCTTCTTTTACCAGGATAGATGTAACTACACCCGGCATCTGTGGAGCTGCTAAAATATTGTTGTTTGCATCTACAATTCCTTGTACTTCGATGTAATGTTTGAAATCCCTTTTTTGTGGGGTGTCAATTTTTACCAGTTTGGATTTTGAAAATGAAAAACTGGTATCGTTGGCGGCCACGAGGATCTCCAATTCTTTTATCTGGGCGTTTAGGTCTTTTAGCTGATTTTTTAATTCAGCCAGACGAATTTTTGGGTCTTTGATTTCAGTTGGTTTGCCGCAAGCAGTTAATAAGATAATTACAGCACAACTAGTCAATAAATTAATAGTCTTCATGCAGGATTAGAAATTAGTTGAAAGAGTTTCAGAATGACGTAAAATAAACGCCTGTAAGATTAAATGGTTCTACATAATATGCAAATAACAAATTCTTTAAACATTAAATTCAATAATAATATATAAACTATTTGTAATCAGTATCATAATTGAATAAATTCGCAAGGGATCGGGCTTCCATTCGATCGGTTCAAACAAAGCCTGCGATTCCTTAAAAAGGGTAGTCCGGGAGCTCCTGAGTAAATTGATACGTTGATTTCAAAAAATCAATTTGACAAAGCAAACTCAGCTGCCCATTACTGACCATGAGATAGGGTGCTTTCAGTTGAATATTGTATCGTGCAGCTTGATCCAAAACATCTTGTAAAATCTGAATCTGAGGGGCCTTGCATTCAACCAATAAGAAGGCTTGCGCCATTTTATTGTAAACTACCAGGTCAAAGCGTTTTTTTAACTGATAAACAGCGACTTGTTTTTCCACAGCCATTCGACTCAAAGGGATGTGGTGCTTTAAATTCAGGTATTGGATCAGGCATTGGCGTACGGTCTCTTCAGGAGTTTCTGCCATCCATTTTTTACGGACAGGATCAAACAACATGGGTTTTGGCAAAAGCTGTCGTTTTAGGCTAGCCAACCAATCCACCATCTTAAATTCAAATGAAGCCATGTTGTTTTAAAATCGAATTAAACAAACCATAAAATTAAGTATTTTCTAAATTTCATATTAATATTTTACATATATATATAAAATTGATATATTTGCAGCTAGACTGAAATACGCTTCATTATCTCGCCAGGAAACTGGTTTGTTTCAGTGGAAAGCAAGAATATGAAATCAAGTAAACTATTTTGAGTTCGTTTAATCATTCGATAAGAAATTTTGTGACCAAGCTTATCGTAAGTGGTCTTGCTTTTTTAATTTTCTTATATGTTCCAAAACTTCTTGGTCCGGAATTATTTGGTATTTTAAGTTTTCAAACGGCATTTGTTGGTTTATTAATTCCTTTAAGTTCTTTTGGATTTGGCGCGGGCATCGTTTATTTAATAAGTTCAACAAAGTATGCTGTTAAAGATGTCAGCTACACGGTATTTAAACTTGCGTTCATACTCGCTGTCTTTAATGCTGCTCTGGTTTTTGTTATTTATCAACTGGGATTTTTACAATCTTTTGATGCAGGTATTCATACTATCCAGGTATTTTATTTTTCTTTTGCCATTTTTTGTCAATCCTTGAGTTTTGTCCTGGGACGTCTATATTATGGTAATTCTGATTTTAAAATATTAAATATAATAGAAATCAGTATCAGTTTAATCAACCCGATTTTATTGATTGCTTTGTTTTTTATTTTAGGAAGTACCAATACTAATTTCTTATACCTTTCCTTTTTAGGGGTATCCCTTATTGGATTGCTATTTCATATTTACTATGCACGTCGCTTTTGGAATCTTAATGATTACAACAAAGAATTTGTTAGTGATGCAGGTTCTTACGGATTGCAAGCCTGGCCGGGAGACCTGGCGGTTCGGGCTAATTTGAGAATGGATCAATTGATTTTGATTTCATTTAGTTCGGCAAGTGCTTTGGGTGTTTATAATATTGCTGTTAAACTGGTCGAGTTAGTTTGGTTGATTCCCGATGCATTGGGTCCTGTATTGTTTAACCGGATTGCTAAGCAACAGAATTCTAGTGAATCGTTAGAATTGATTGCGAAGTTGCACAGACTGCTCTTGAGTTTCAGTTTGGTTATGCTGATATTTCTGACATTAATATGTTATTACCTCCTCATTCCCTATTTCTTAGGAGCTGATTATGCAGACATGATGATTCCATTTATTTTATTGATTCCTGGCAGTTTGTTTCTTATCTCATCCAAAATAGTTACGAAATTGTTTTCTGCTACGGGTCAGGTAAAATGGACCAGTCAAATCAGTATTTTTGGAGCTTTGGCCAGTATCATTGGATATTTTATTTTAATTCCTTTATGGGGAATGCAAGGAGCTGCAATCGCCTCAACGATTGGTTATTTTTGCTTGTCATTGGCTGGTTGGATCTTGTTGGCGAAAAATTATCCCATTCAATTGTTAGACTTTTTTGACATTCGGTTGGATGATTGGGTATGGTTGTTTTCCAACTTGAAGCAATGGTATCAATCTAAAACTAACCTTCAAATCAATACCGGTGAAAGGCTTTGATCGCTTTATTTGGATCTTATTCTGTGTGTATGTATTCATGCTGCCTTTTGAGAATATTTCCAAAGTAATATGGCAAATAGAAAGCCCTTATAGACCCTATAGAGTGCTCGCTTTGTTAATTGGTGTGTTAATAATTATAAGTAGAAAACCCAATAATCTTAAATTTTATAATAATGATTTAAAATTGGCTTGGGTATATTTATTTGGTTTGATACCCAGTGCCATTGCCTGGTCTAAAGGCATGCTGTTGGCTGAGAGTTTTTGGTTGACTTCATTACAGTATTTTATTGTGCTTTGGATTTTTTTATTAATTAAATCATTACCGGTACAACTAAAAGAAATTTATACTTGTCTCAATGTATTTTGTTTTGGAGTTGTCATAAACAGTTTGTATATGATCTACCTGTTTGGATTTAATGATTTAGGCAGGCAAAGTGGTTTTATGGACAATCCTAATTTTGCAGCTTTTGCATGTAATGTGGCTTTTACTTTTTTTTTATATCAGTTTTTTCATGAGCCTGCAACAAGGTTTCAAACAACTGGGTGGTTGATAGCTGTTGTGATCTTGCTTTTCGGCTTGTTGGTTACCGGTTCACGCAGTGCTTTGATTTCTTTTGCCGCATCCATTGTACTCGTTGTTTTTTACAGATTTAATTTTAAGAACACGCTGTCGAAATTAACTTTGTTGCTGTTGCCATTAGGGTGCTTGACATTATTTATTGACTTTAATAGCTTGGTAGATGCAATACCTGCCTGGAATCGATTGGTGACTTTGGCAGGAAAGGAGGAAGCGAGATCTACCTTATGGTTGCAGGGGATTGAAGCTTTCAAGGATTCAAACTTTATAGGCTTGGGGATTGAGCAATTTAAGAATCCACAAAATTACAGTCGTTACGTTGGAGCAACTGAAAATGTTAGCGTTGCAAATCAGGCAGGTTTGGTATTACACAACGATTACCTTACGGTATTGGTTGAATATGGGATTTTGGCATTTATCTGTTTTGTGGGTTTTTATATGGGTATAATACGGAGATTGAATTCAAGTTATTTTAATAATCCAAATTTATTTGTTTTTAAAATATGCTTTTGGAATATGGCTATTTTTTCAATGTTCGCTTCTAGTTTTCAGTCGCATTCACTTTGGTTTGTGTATATTTTTTTGACTTTTGTATCCAACAGAGATATTAAAATGGATAAGATTTAAATTGTATGGAAGATTTAATTTAATTTAATGAAAATTATTAGAGTATTAAGTGCATATATCAGGTTTATATTCCATAAGCTATATTATTTAAAATCTTTGAGGGGTTCGTGGATTGGTTTAATGTTTTGGAATGCTAAAATCTTGATAGAATCCAATGGGGATTTAAAGTTGGGAAAAAAAATAATTCTGTCAGATTATTCTGAACTAAAGGCAATTGGGTCATTAGTTATTGGATCTAAAGTATTTGTCAATAAGTATAGTAGAATTATTTCACTAGATAATATTCAGATAGGAAGTAATGTATTAATAGCTCAATTTGTAACTATTTTGGATCATGATCATAATAGAATTATGCATCACGGCAACATGATTTTTGAGAATTACAACACTGGCCCTGTTTATATCGGTGACAATGTGCTTATTGGTGATAAAGTTACTATTTTAAAGGGTAGTCATATTGGCAATAACGTAGTCATTGGTGCAAATTGTGTAATTAATGGTTTAATTCCTTCAAATAGTATTGTTTCATTTAAAAAAGATTCTCAAATAATTCTTAAGAATAAAATAGAGGATGCCAAAATATGATTATTTGTTAATTGGTCCTTATCCATTTGGGCATTCAAAGCAAATTGGAGGCGCTACCATACTTTTTAAAATATTAGTGGACAGCTGTAATGAGAATCGCATTCTAAATGCAGTCATTCCAACAAATAAATTTCAAGGAAAATTTTACAATTTGGTTAACTTTTTCCTGGTTTTAATGAAAGCAATTAGATTGATACCGCTTTCGGGTACGATTTTTTTAAATGTAAATAGGAGAGGATATGTATATATCGCTCCATTCATTTCATTTTATACATGGATATGGAATAGAAAATTTGTTTTAAGAATATTCGGTGGCGATGCAATTGATATATATTTATTATCTGGGTTTGTACAAAAATGGATACTATATAGACTGTATAAAAGTTGTTCGTTGTTATTTTGCGAAACGAAAGCAGAAGTTAATTTTTTTAAATCTGTGAATCCTAGAAGTTTTTGGTTTCCTAATTCACGTCCATTAGGAGCAAATTTTATATCTAGACATTATGCAAAGAAATTTGTTTACATAAGTCAGATAAAAGAATCAAAAGGGATTCTAGTCCTATTAAATGTATTTCAAGAATTAGATTCTACATATCAATTGGAAATATATGGGCCAATAATTGAACCTAAGTTGGATTGGATAAAATCAACTAAATATTATAAAGGAATTTTAAATTTTGATTCAGTAACAAGAGTCTTAAATGAGCAGAATGTTTTGATTCTACCAACTTTTCATCATGGCGAAGGATATCCTGGAATTATCATTGAGGCCTACATGATGTCTATTCCTGTAATAACAACTAATTGGAAGTCAATTAAGGATATTGTAGCTATTGGTCGATCTGGTATTTTAGTTGAACCAAATTCTAAAGAATCTTTAAAAGCTGCAATTCTAAGTATTGATCCTTTAAATTACATTATTTTAAATCATGGTGCTTATGAGCTTGCTATTGAATTTGATTCTAAGCGTATACATAATCAGATCCATAATATAGTTAATTCAGTGGATAATTAAATAATTCATATGTGCGGAATATTTGGACTAGTTTCAAATCTATGGATATCTGAGGCAGAACTGGCCGCTAAAATGATCAAACATCGTGGGCCAGATGATTATGGGATTTACCGTGAAGAATCTCTTTGTTTGATTCATTATCGCTTGGCAATACAAGATTTGTCGGCGGCTGGACATCAGCCCATGTGGAGTGCAGATGGCCGCTATTGCATTTTAGTCAATGGAGAGATCTACAATCATTGGGAATTGCGTAAAGAGCTGGTTGAAAAATATGAGTTCAAATCTCAATGCGATGCCGAAACAATGTTATATGCATTTGTTGAATGGAATACAGATAGTTTTAAAAGACTCAATGGAATATTTGCCGCAGTTATTTATGACAAGGTAACACAAGAACTGTTTATTGTTAGAGATCCATTAGGTGTAAAACCTTGCTATTATTTGGATACCATAGAAGGATTTGCATTTTGTTCGGAATTAAAAGCGTTTGATAAACTGAGTAATTGGGATCGAAGTTTAGATTATCGTGCTATTTTTAACTACTTGAATTTTTTATGGTCTCCCGGAGAACAAACACCTTTTAAACGGGTTAAAAAGTTGTTACCCGGTAATTTTTTACGCTACAATATTTCTACAAGAAAAATTATTTCATGTACTTCTTATTATAAAATTCCATTTGATGGGACCTATGATCTGAAAACCGAGGATGAATGGATAGATTTAATTGATCTCGCCTTGCAAAAAGCCGTTTCAAGGCAATTGCTTTCGGATGTGCCGGTTGCTTATTTTATAAGTGGTGGATTGGATTCAAGTTTAATTGCTGCAATTGCACGGACATTACAACCCAATTTAAAACTCAAAGGCTACACAATAAATAGTCAAATGCAATCCGGTGCAGATGGGTTTGCAGATGATTTGCCTTATGCGAAACAAGTAGCAAAATTGTTAAATATAGATTTGGAAATTGTAAGCGGAGAATTGGACTATCTAAAAGAATTTGAAGAAATGGTTATTCAGTTGGATGAACCTCAAGCTGATGTTGCACCAATATATGTAGCCCATATTGCAAAAGAGGCTCGAAAAAATGGTTATTATGTATTGATTGGTGGAGTTGGGGGAGATGATTTGTTCGCTGGTTACCGCAGACACCAGGCAGCAAGATATGATGCATGGCTTATGGTTTTACCAAGTGCTATACGTAACTTAATTTGTAAGGTCGGAGTTTTAGGATTGGGGAATGGTCCAAGATCTAGACGGTTTAATAAGTTTCTTTCAAGGCACCAATACGAATCCATTGACACTGTTTTGGCTGAAAATTACCGTTGGATGGATAGGCAAGAATTGTTGAAATTGTTTTCCGAATCTATTAAAAGGGAATTGGAGTCTTATGATCCAACAGAAATTCTGGTAAAAAATCTTGCAGAGATTCCCGAAGAGCGAAATGCACTCAATAAATTGCTATTCTGGGATATGAAGTTCTTTTTAGGAGATCATAATCTAAATTATTCAGATAAAGCGAGTATGCAGTATGGGGTTGAATTAAGGGTTCCTTTTTTAGATTTGGAGCTTATTGAACTCAGCACAAGAATTCCCCCTGAGCTCAAAATAAAAAACGGAATTAGTAAGTATTTATTAAAAAAAGTGGCCGAACGGTATTTGCCGCATGAAATTATTTATCGATCTAAAACTGGTTTTGGAGCACCGATTAGAAAATGGATTGTTTTTGACCATGAAAAGGAGGTTTCAAGGCAATTGGAACAGCTATATGAGTTAAGTAATTATGCATTAGATAAAATTAAGATCAAACAATTGCTACTTAAAAATAAAACAAATCAAATTGATGCATCTTATTGTATTCAAAGTTTGTTGTCGATTAGTTTTTGGTTAAAGAAATATTGTAATTTAAAATGATTTATATTATTATTTTGCAAGAACCATTAAAGAGTAATCCCCTAGAATTCTACTAGTCCAATCCTTGTTTATAAGTGAAAGTAGTATTCTTGCTATATTCATTATTTTCGTGCGAAGTTTTTGATTATGTAGCTCGATAGATCCTGGTGTATAGAAATAGTCAATAATTTCAAGCTCACAATCGTTTAAAGTAGCCAATGCTGTTTCTTTAGTAAAATAATGTAGATGGCCTACTGATTTCCTAAAGTAAATTGGCATATTTCTAAGTATACTTAGCATAGATATATCTAAAGGAATGTGAAAAATTTTATAAGTAGCCAATTTATTAGCTTTTTTTATAAAACCAAGATAATCTTCAACATGCTCAAATACGTCAATCATCAATAATAGATCGAAACGATTGTTATTTTCTGTTGGATCTCCTAAATGAAAAATTAGCTGATTGTTACTTCTTGTTTCCCAGAAGGGAACTAAGTCAGGAGCAATGTCATATCCTGTAAATGAAATTTTTTGGGACGCAAAGCATTTTTGTAATTGTACTAATATTTCTCCTGCTCCGCAACCAATTTCTATAATGCTATTTAATTTTAGTCCATTGCGAGAAATAATTCTTATAATTTGTTGTGATTTCCAAAGCGAATCTTCTATATGCCATGTTTTATTTTTATTTAAGTATTCAGAATTCTTTGAAATGTATTGATTCATCATATTGAATGAATTATGTTCTATTTAAATGAGTTTAATATAGCATTATTTGGTTATTATAACAAGCATTTTATTTCTGATAGGGGTTAATCTAATAAAAATATTTAATGCATAACTAATGGTCGGAATTAAAAAATTTGGAATAAACATTTTTCTTAGATAATATGATAATGGAAAGGAAAATTCATGAATTAAATCAAATTTGAGTATAGTCAAATTGTGATGATCACAAAATGTATTAAAATCAGTCCTTGAAAAAATCTGTTTATGACCAAAAAGATGATCAGAGTACATGATATTTAAAAAGCTTGGAATACTTCCAAATGAAAGTTTATAAGTCCACTCGCCAAATTTATGAAAAAAAGTATCCCGACAAGGGGTGTCTATAAACAGTAAGCCATTTTTTTTAAGCAATTTATTTGCACTTGAAAAAATTACTGTCGGATCATTAACATGCTCAATTACATCCCAAAGTGTAATTACATCAAAGCTATTCAAATGATTTGATAACCAGTATTCAGAATCGATTGGGTGAGGTACGATATTTTCTAATCCACTAATTTTTTTTGCATAATTTAATCGGTTTAATTCCGGTTCTATGCCATAGCATTCTGTATCCGCTGAGTTCATTAAGGATAGGTAGAGACCTCCACCACAGCCCACGTCGAGAATCTTAGATTTTAAATTTCCCTCTAAATATTTTTTAACCAAGCTTGCATGCTTTTCAAATCGCTTTTTGTTATACTGCAACTGATTGCTTAAATAGGATTGAATTTCTATTGTGAGTTCGGAGTCATCAGGAATTTTGTTTTCATCCTGTGGGGGGTCTAAATAATTACTGTAATGAAATCCACAATTTTTACAAACAATAACATTTGCATTTCGCAATTTATATTTTATACTTTCATTTGGAGTTTTGCAAATTTTACAATTCATTTGATTCATTTTTATTTAGAAGTGCAATTGCTCCGATTGCACTTAAACAAGTTTGTGTAGAACTCGGACCATTAAAATAAAATTCTTGCTGAATGCTGTGATTCCTTTCTGTAAGTTTATAATTTGGAATGCGAATGAAATTTAATATTTCTGAATCCAGTGATGCAAAATCAGATACAACTTGGGTTCCTCCCAATGCAACAAATTTTTTAATATGCGTATAATCCAACAACCTTCTTGCTGAATGCCAATAATTATAAGATGCATCTCCATCAAACATAGGTGCAATGTTTCCCTTTCCTGCCATGAGTGCATCCATCGATAAGGTAGAGCATGAATTGATGCAAACTACACAAGCGCTCAATACCGTTGATAGTTTTTGGAAATCAGTCTGATCCATGCTCCATAACAAGGAGCTTTCGGACATTTCCGGATAAAATAACAGAATGCGATGATTTTTTAAAGATTCTAAACGACGGATCCATTCCGGATCAGCCATCCAACCTTTTACATTTTGAGGATGCGGACGGATAGCGAGTTGCATGGTTTCACCAAAAGCATTCTCAATAATCTTTTTAGCCAAATATTCTACGATGTCAATTTCTCTGGGCGCAAACCGGGGCGAACTCATTCCAAAAACGATCCAGGGTTTGTTTGGATCTATGTTTAATGCACGTAACAGATCGTTTCGAACTGCTTGTTTTTTTGTTTCCGTGTGAATATCAAAATGCGGCACACCACACAGATAGATCTTGTTTTCAGGAATTTGGTATTTTTCTATAAACTCATTTTTCATTACGGGGCCCCAGGCGAGGTAGTAATCTGCCAGCGCTAAAAAATGTCCTTTGCAGGTAATGTTATCCCAACTCAATAAATGGATGGCTGTTTTAATCTTTAGTTTTTTTGCATTGTGCAACAGGATGCCTTCAGCCGGATTCACGGGATACGTAGCCAGGATCAGATCGGGATTGTTTTCTTGCAACATGCTGAGTGCTTGCTTTGAATTCAAAAGTTGCTGTTCAAATTTCCAATACCATCTTCTCAGAAATGGAAAACTCCTGAATACATAATAAAAACAAATCAATACATAAGGTAGGTATTTCAAGATCCAGAAGCGGTGTTTGGCCAGTCGGGTTTCGTGATAATGCTTTTCATACAAGGCCGGATTGCTTTTGATGTCTTCCAGAAAATACATGCGGTACAACATGTAGTTTGTTTTCCAGATCCAGGATTGAGGTTTAAATTCAATCAATTGAATACCATGCAAGGAACAGTAATCCATTAAATTGGGATCCTGTGCATCCGGTGAAATCAAACTCACTGGATACCCTTGTTTGCGCAAGAGTCCCAATAAATTGGTTTGCATCAGCATGCGGGCAGCAAAACCATGGGATACCAAATAAGAGATATGTTTAAGCTTTTCTTGCACGAATTGATTTCAGCCTTAAAAGTAAGAATATATTATTAAAATATATATGTGTTTTGATGGAGGTATCCGAAGCCACCCAGGATTTGTTTTCCATACATATTTGATGTTTTGAGATTCTTGTTTTTAAATGCAAGTTGTTGATTTCTGAATCAAATCATTCACAATTGATTCACATACTTTAAGTTTTTCATAAAGCAACTTGCTTATCAGGAAAACTTATTTTTGCAAATAAAAATCTACAAAATGGATGTTCGCATAGATAATTTATCCAAAAGTTATGGCAACCAAAAAGCCGTAGATTCAATATCCTTCGACATAAAATCTGGTGAAATTGTTGGGTTTCTGGGTCCTAATGGAGCTGGTAAAACGACTACCATGAAAATGCTTACGCAGTATATGCAACCAGACTCAGGCACGATTTGGTATGACAACAGCAGTTCCTATGATGTTGATATCCGTCGCGAAATCGGATACCTTCCCGAACACAATCCATTGTATGAGGATATGCCGGTAATGGATTATCTGGCTTTTTCGGCAGCATTGCAATCGGTTCCACAGTCAGAAATTCCTTCAAGAGTCATTGAAATGGTGCGTATTTGTGGACTCGATATCGAAAAACACAAAAAGATCGGTGAACTTTCAAAAGGGTACCGTCAACGGGTCGGTTTAGCGCAGGCTATCATCCACAATCCTAAAGTTTTGATTTTAGATGAACCAACAACCGGATTAGACCCCAATCAAATCGTGGAAATCCGTGAACTGATTCGCAAATTAGGACGCGAAAAAACGGTGATCTTAAGTACACACATCTTACCGGAAGTGGAAGCAACTTGTGATCGGATTCTAATTATCAATAAAGGTAAGATTGCAGCAGACGGCACCGTACAACAACTCCGAAAACAATCTGAAGGCAAGAGTTTGTTGCAAGTGCGCATTGATGGGGCTCCCGCAGAGCGAATCGCAGAAGGACTTCGTCTCATCGAAGGACTTCAGAAAGTCATGCTGGTCGATACCTTAAACAAACGCTTTGAAATTGAAAGCAATTCCGGAGAAGAAGTCAATCGTTTAGTGTATCGGACTTGTGTGCAAAACCATTGGGATTTATTGGAAATGATCCCATTTGAAACAAAATTGGAAGATATTTTCAGAGACCTTACTATAAACTAAAATTGTATGAATAATCCCGTTTGGATCATCGCAAAAAAAGAGTTGAATTCCTTTTTCGATTCTTTAACAGCCTATATTTTATTGATTGCATTTTTAGGCTTCAGTGGATTTTTTACTTGGATTACCGGTTCCGATATCTTTATGCGAAAAGAAGCTGATTTGGAAGTGTTCTTTAGTGTGTCAAAGTGGACGCTCTTCTTTTTTATTCCGGCTATCACTATGAAAATGCTTGCAGAAGAAAACAAATCAGGTACCATTGAATTGTTATTGACGAAAGCCATTACAGCTCGCCAAATAATTTTAGGAAAATTTCTTGCTTGTTTTTTGCTGATTGGTGTTGCATTGCTTTTTACAGTAAGTTATTACATTACAGTAAGTCAAATTGGAAATATTGATCATGGAGCAACGCTTTGCGGTTACCTGGGATTGTTGCTTATGAGCGCAGCTTATATCGGTATTGGAATGTTTGCAAGCAGCATTACCAACAATCAAATTGTGGCGTTTTTACTGGCTTTGCTTATCGGCGTGTTTTTTCATTTCATATTTGATATGATGAGTTATAATTCCGGAGGTTTTGTAGCACAGCTTCTCAGTGGATTAAGTGTTAACCGGCATTTTGAATCCTTGTCACAAGGTGTTTTAGATACGAAAGACATTTTGTTTTTTGCAAGTTTGACAATCACCGGATTGCTATTATCAGAAGTTTTTATTTCAAAACGGATTAAATAAAGCAGACTATGTTTAAATCAAAAATCAACGTAATTGTTTTGGCTATTTTAGTATTGCTTGGAATTAATTATGCAAGCCGTTATTTGTTTCTTCGTTTTGATCTGACTGAGAATAATGAATTTACACTTTCTAAAGCCAGTAAGGATATATTAACTAATCTGGATGATGCGGTTGAAGTGACCGCTTATTTTTCAGATGACCTACCTGTTGATATTACGAAGGTGCGGGAGGAACTAGAAAATTTGCTCAATGAATTTTCCAGTATCGCTAAAGGAAAGTTTAGCTATAAATTTATTGCACCAAATAAAGATGCACAAAAAGAAGAAGAGGCAACTAAAGAAGGGATACGTCCTGTGATGATCAATGTCCGGGAAAAAGATCAATCCAAGCAACAAAAAGCATTTTTAGGTGCTGTGATTAAAGCTGGAGATAAAAAAGAAACCATTCCGATTATTCAACCTGGTACAGCAATGGAATATGCATTTGCAACCGGAATTAAAAAATTGGTGGGAAAGAACAAACCATTGATTGGATTTATTCAAGGTCATGGCGAACCACCAATTCAGGAATTAGCGCAAGCCTATCAGGAATTAAGTATTTTATATAACATCAGTTCGGCATATATAAATACCGATACAGTAGATTTGTCAGCATTTAAAACATTGATTTTGGTGCGGCCTACAGACAGCATCCCACCTCCGGATTTACAACGTCTGGATCAATTTTTATCAAAAGGAGGAAATTTAATACTCGCGATCAATCAAGTAGATGCCAATATCCAATATGGGATGGCAAATCCTATGAATACCGGATTAAAAGAATGGTTGCTCACTAAAGGTTTGGAAATCGAAGACGCCCTGGTTCGAGATACGCGCTGCGGTCAGGTGAATGTGCAACAACAACAAGGATTCTTTTCGTTTTCATCTCCGGTTCAATTTCCTTATTTGCCTTTGATTCAAAAGTTTCCAAATCATCCAATTACTAAAGGCTTGGAACAAGTCATGTTGGAGTTTGCAAGTCCGCTTAATTTCAAGAATGCTGCCGGAATTCAGTTTGTACCTTTTTTATATACATCAGAAGCCTCTGCCAGAGAGAATGCTCCATTAAGATTTGATGTGCAAAGGCAGTGGACCAGTGCTGATTTTCCAGAAAAAAATATTTGCGTGGGAGCCGTCTTGGAAGGAAATTTAGTTGGAAATCAGTCCAGCAAATTGATAGTTTTTGGTGACGGGGATTTTGCAATTAATGGAAGAGATCAGCGCAGGCAAAATGCAGATAACATCAACTTATTGGTAAATAGCATTGATTACCTCAGTGATGATACAGGTTTGATTGATTTGCGTACCAAATCTGTTGAAACCAGACCCATTGAAGAACTCAGCGATTCCAAGCGATCCAGTTTGAAATACCTGAATTTTCTATTGCCAATGGGGCTCGTTGTGGCTTATGGTATTTTCAGATCCAGTCAAAACAGGCGCATCCGAATGACCCGCATGGAAATGCGTGTAAAATAATTGAATCAGGAATGTAATGGTGCATTCCAATAATATCTTTCAACTTGACAAATAAAGACATCGCAGGTTTATTTCATGAACTCGCTTCTTTGATGGAGTTGCATGAAGAAAATCCTTTTAAAATCCGCAGCTATGAAAATGCATACCTCGCCTTACGAAAACTAGATGAGCCATTGCTCGAGCAGGATCGCGAAGCGTGGTTGCAAATCAAAGGGATTGGAGCAACCATTATGGATAAATTGGAGGAAATTAAAAACACCGGCAGCTTTGCAAGTCTTGAAGAATTTAGAGCCAAAACACCGGCAGGCATTCGCCAAATTTTAAGGATTAAAGGACTGGGTCCCAAAAAAGTAAAAACTATTTGGAATGAACTGCATGTAGAGTCACCTGGAGAATTATTGTACGCTTGTTATGAAAACCGATTGATTGAATTGAAAGGATTCGGAGATAAGTTGCAAAAGGAGATCATACAAAGCATTGAGTATTTTAACAGTCAGCAAAACTTGTTTTTGTTTGCACAACTGGAAGGGGAGGCCAACATTTTAATTGAACAACTTCAAAAATTGAATCCCACTGCCCGCTTTGAATTTACCGGAAGCTTGCGAAGAGCAATGCCTACATTAACCGGTATAGAAATTCTTACGGACGCAAATGATTTGCAATTACCTGAAAAATTTGAGCATAGGGATGACAACTATATCTGGAATGAACTGGTTCCTGTAACAATTCATCAATCAGATTTAAGTCATTGGGCGCATGAGCAATTGCGGATAACAGGAGGATCTGAAAAATTCTTGCATCAGTTTGATTCTGTTTTTAAGAGTTCACAAACATCGGATGAAGCAAGTTTGTTTGAAAGCTGTAAGCTTCCATACATTGTTCCTGAATGTCGTGATCTGGAAGATTTTAATTCATTTGATATTGGAAATTTAATCACAGAGGAAGATATCAAAGGAGTTATTCACAATCATTCCAATTACAGTGATGGAATTTATTCGATTGAGCAAATGGCAGCAGAGTGCATTCGCCTGGGTTATTCATATTTTGTAATTTCGGATCACTCGAAATCTGCATTTTATGCAAATGGATTGCAGGAAGAACGCTTGATGAAACAGTGGAAAGAGATTGATGTACTCAATGAAAAATTGCACCCATTTAAAATTTATAAATCCATTGAATCTGATATTTTAAACGATGGCAGTTTAGATTATTCTGATGAAATTTTACAAAAGTTTGATTTGGTGATTGCTTCTGTACATAGCAATCTAAAAATGGATGAAGAAAAAGCAATGAATCGATTGATTAAAGCCATTGAAAATCCATTTACAAGAATATTAGGACATCCAACAGGTCGTTTATTGTTGTCAAGAAAAGGATACCCATTAAACTATAAAAGGTTAATCGATGCTTGCATTGCAAATGAAGTGGTAATGGAGTTGAATGCCAATCCGCTGCGTCTTGATATGGATTGGACTTGGATCCCTTATGCCATGGAAAAAGGCATGAAAGTTTCCATCAATCCGGATGCACATAATTTAAAAGGCATTCGGGATATTCGTTACGGTGTTCTTGCCGCACGAAAGGGAGGCTTGACAACGAATAATTGTTTGAATACAAAGTCGATTGCAGAATTTGATCTTTGGATTCAATCAAAAAACAGGTTTTAGTAATCATTAACAATACATTTGAAATAGAATAAATGGTGTTACTTTCAGGTAGGTTAATTTTACATTCTCAATCTAACAAGTAAAAAATCATATTTAAATCATGAAAAATTTAAAATTCTTTTCTTTTGGTCTTTTCGTAGCCCTTGTAGGAATTACTTCTTGCAAGAATGACAAAGCTGCTGGTACTGATGCAGCTGCTACTACTGAAGCAGGTACTGCTGCAAATGCAGCTGGTTTACCAAGCGCAGAGCCAGGAACTATTATGGCTGCTGAAGGTGCTGCTGCGGCTGCTCCAACAGGTCCAACTACTTCTATGGAGTTTACAGAAATGGTTTATGACTTTGGTGAAATCGTTGAAGGTGAGCACGTAAAATATGCATTCAAATTTAAAAACACTGGAAGCGAGCCATTAATTATATCTGATGCAAAAGGAAGCTGTGGTTGTACAGTTCCAGATTGGCCAAGAGAGCCAGTTGCTCCAGGTGCTACCAGTGAAATCAAAGTTGAGTTTGATTCTAAAGGTAAAGGCAGTGATGATGGTTCAAAACAAACTAAAAAAGTTACTGTAACTGCTAACACCAATCCTCCACAAACTTATTTGACAATTACAGGTGTTGTAAAAAAAGATCCTAAAGCTCCTAAAACACCGGCTACTCCGGCAATAAAATAAGCTTTATTTTCAAAACTTATAGAGACCCATCCTGTTTTTACAGGGTGGGTTTTTTGTTTATACGAATATGAAACAAATTCAGAATTATCTATCGCTGGTTAAATTTAGTCATACGGTATTTGCCCTACCATTTGCAGCAATTGGATTTATTATTGGCACTAAAGCCATGGGAAATGGCATTTTGGATTGGCAACTTTTTGCTTTGGTATTGATTTGTATGGTAACTGCCCGTAATGCAGCGATGGCCTTCAATCGATGGGCAGACCGGGATATTGATAAATTAAATCCCCGGACGGTGATTCGGGAAATACCTTCTGGTATTATATCATCAAAACATGCTTTGTTGTTTGTTGCATTCAATGCAATTGTATTTTTAGTATCTGCCTACTTTATTAATTGGCTTTGTTTTCTATTATCCCCAATTGCATTGATAATTGTATTAGGATATAGTTATACGAAACGGTTTTCTTGGTTTTGCCATGTGTTTTTAGGATTGGGATTATCCTTAGCACCTATTGGGGCTTATCTGGCTGTGACAGGTCATTTTCACTTTTTGCCCATCTTGTATTCCGTGGCTGTAATCTGTTGGGTTGCAGGTTTTGATATTATATATGCATTACAAGACATTCACTTTGATCAGGAACACCAATTGTATTCAATTCCAGCTCGTTTTGGAATGACTAAAGCCTTGTTAGTTTCAAGTTGTTTGCATCTGGTTTGTGCTGTAAGTATCATTATAGGTGCCTGGATTCTTCATCAGGAATTTGGCTTAAATTATTTAAGCTATTTGGGAAGCAGCGCATTTATTGTTTTATTATTTATTCAACACCGGATTGTTAGTCGGGGTGATTTAAGTAAAATCAATTTGGCTTTTTTTACTACTAATGGAATTGCCAGTGTCGTTCTTGCCGGCTGTACAATTTTGGATTTTTATTTATAATGTTCAAGATGGTCAATTAATTTTCGGAGAGCTTCCGTTCGATGACTGATTTTTGTTTTGGTTTCAATTCCTAATTCGGCAAACGTTCGATCGTATCCAAAAGGAATAAAAACAGGATCATATCCAAATCCGGAATCACCTCGTGGATTTTCTGCAATGACTCCTTTAATAATCCCTTCAAACAAATATTCTCGTTCATCCAGAATGCATGCAATTATAGTACGAAATTGAGCATTTCGATTTGACTGTCCGTTTAATTTGAATAAAAGTAATTTGATATTATCCCGATCATTTTTTTGCAATCCTGCATAACGCGCAGAATAAATTCCTGGTTCATTATCTAATGCAGCAACTTCCAATCCGGAATCTTCAGCAATGCAATTTAAACCGGTCGCTTCTTTAAAATACCTTGCCTTGATTAATGCATTTTCTTCAAGACTCTTTCCATTTTCTTCAATTTCTTTATCAAACCCTAAATCATTTAAATCTTTAATTTCATATTCATTTGGAAGGATGGCTTCCATTTCCTTCTTCTTATTAGGATTCTTAGATGCGAGGAGGAGGAGCATTTCAATTAAGAATAAAAATTAAGAATTAAGAATTAAGAATTATGGGAGCGGAGCGTATATCCCGCGTACTCGCGGGAAGAATTATGGGAGTGTGGAGGACAGCCAGTGTACTCGTGGGAAGAATTAATGAACTATAAATTAATAAAAGCATTAGCTGAAGTAAATATTCATGTTTTGCAGTGCGATATAGAAAATACGATACGAAAATTATTCATTCAAGTTTGTAAATGATTGTTTAGCAAATGAAATCTAAAGCTTCATCTCTTGTAATGCTTTCCATAATACTTTTTTGGATTGATCATTTGAATACGTTTCAAGGGAATCTGCAAATAATACGAGTTTATTATATATTGAATAAACCTGGTGCTTATTATTAAATCCTTGTAAACTCAATTGGTTTGGATTTATTCCAAATCCCACAATGCATTTTAATGAACTGTTTACAATTTGATTGAATTGTAAACAACTTGTTGGATTGAATGAGATAATTTTTACATCATGATCCCAAGATATATTCAAAGCATTGATAATTTTCTTTAATAGATCTGTTAGGTTTGTTTGTGCCAGTTCGCGATCTGATACAAATACCAACCAGGAATGCGAATCAAGCAGATCCAATGAAACTAAATTGATTTCAGGCAAGGAATACGTGTGTGTTTGACTAACTACTTTTTTCAAAACCAAAACTTTGGTTAACTGTTGTAAATTAAAGAAATAAAAATTATAAAAACAAAGCAGATTTCATTATTTTTGTCAAAACGAACCATATGGACCACAAAATCAAAATCACGCGGACCCGCCAATCAAGAATTAGTGAGGTCGATTTCAACAACATTCCTTTTGGAAAGGTGTTTGCAGATCACATGTTTATTGCGGATTTTGACGGACAGCAGTGGAAAAATTTTGAAATACGTCCATTAGAGCGAATCCCTTTACATCCGGCAACCATGGCTTGGCATTATGGTCAAGGAATTTTTGAAGGAATGAAAGCCTCCATTACAGATGATGGTACCCCATTATTATTTCGACCTTATGATCATGCAGAGCGATTAAATGTGTCTGCTCATAGGATGTGCATGCCAGAATTTCCAACCGATCTTTTTGTTGATGCCTTGTGTCAGTTGGTTGCTTTGGATAAAGACTGGATTCCAAAAGGTGAAGATTGTGCATTGTATATCAGACCGGTTATGATGGCAACTGATGAGTTTGTTGGTGTTCGTTCATCTGATACTTACAAATTGATGATTATGAACTTGCCTTCTGGCCCTTATTACAATAAACCAGTTTCATTGTTGGTTGAAGAGAAATACGTAAGAGCTGTAGATGGGGGAGTAGGAGAAGCAAAAGCAGCAGGTAATTACGGTGCTGCGTTGTATCCAACGAAATTAGCAAAGGATAAAGGCTATGATCAGGTTATGTGGATGGACGCACATGAATTTAAATATGTGCAAGAAGTTGGTACAATGAATATCTTTTTTGTACTCAAAGATGTTGTGCTGACACCCAATCTTAGCGGTACGATTTTACAAGGGATTACCCGGGATAGCATCATTACCTTGTTGAAAGAGAAAGGGTACAAAGTTGAAGAGAGGCCGGTTAGTATGGAGGAAATCTATGCTGCCTATAAAAATAAAGAATTGATCGAAGTTTTCGGTGCCGGAACTGCAGCAGTAGTGGCGAATGTCAACCGAATCGGTTATAAAAACAATGAATTATTGTTTGATGCCTCTCAATGGGGCTTATCTACTATGCTTAAAAATGAAATTAACGGCATTAGAAAAGGAAGGATTGCCGATACCCATGGCTGGATCCTGCCCATTACAATAGAACAAGAAGTGGCCGTCTAATCTAATTTTGATTCATATTTTTATTTGGAGGACATCGCGAATTCTTAGCAGTTCACCAAATATAATTTGGGTTTTTACCTATTGCTTATTTTTAATTGTTGAATTTTGGCACGTTTTTAGATTTAATGGATTACTTTAGTCCAAATTTCTAATCCAAAATTTACGATTATGTTTAAAGAATACAAGTTTAAAAGGCTTATTCTACTACTAGGCCTTTTCGTTTCCTTGAATCTTAATGCCCAATTTACTGCTACAGGTAAGGTTTCTGATGAAAATGGAAACCCACTTACAGGCGTGGCTGTTCAAGTTAAAGGGACCACCATCGGTACCTATACAGATCTGGATGGAAAGTTCTCTTTGGAAGTTCCGGGTTCTTCAGCAATTTTAGTGATTGCCTATCTTGGGTACTCTGAAATTGAAAAAGTAGTCAATTCGGGAGATGCCATGCAGGAGATCAGCCTGACCGGTAAAGCCACCGTAATGGATGAAGTCATTGTGTCAGGTCTTGCTACTACTATCAAAAGGAGCAATGCAGCCAATGCGGTTGCCGCTATTGAAAGTAAAGATCTGACGGGAACAACAGTACAACAAACCATGGACGGTGCACTGTATGGAAAATTTACAGGAGCCAATATAGTTGCCAATTCGGGTGCACCCGGAGGGGGTATCGCAATCAAATTGCGAGGAGTGACAACCTTAACAGGAAACTCACAACCACTTTTTATTATTGATGGAGTCTATATTGATAACTCTTCGGTTTCCTCCGGACTAAATTCACTTTCACTTGCATATCGTGATGGTCGACCCGCCGGGGATCAGGATAATCCTTCCAATCGGATCGCTGACTTAGATCCAGAGGATATCGATCGAATTGAAATTTTAAAAGGAGCCTCAGCTGCTGCTATCTACGGTTCTCGTGCAGGAGCAGGCGTTGTTATCATTACTACTAAAAGAGGGCAAACTGGAAAAACTAAAATTGATGTTTCCCAAAGTTTTGGTTTCAATAGCGCCATTAGATTGCTTGGAACTCGTGATTGGGACTCCACTAAAGCAAAAACCCATTTTGGTGTCAATGGACAAAATGCATTCCTGGAAGCACAAAAAGCTGGAAAAATTTATGATTATGAAGATGAATTGTATGGAAACAAAGGATTCCTTTCCAATACCAGATTGAATATCAGCGGTGGAGATGATAAAACAAAATACTTCGCAGGAATGACTTATAAGAATGAAGATGGAATAGTTGAAAACACCGGATACGAACGCTTAAATTTTAGATTAAATCTGGATCGTAAAATTTCCAAAAAAATTGATCTTTCATTGAGTTCAAACTACATGAAAAGTGAGGCGGATCGTGGTTTTTTTAATAACGACAATTCTTCTGCAACGATGGGTGTTTCTTTGGTAAGCACACCGGCCTGGGCGGAATTACACCCGGATGATAAAGGCAATTACCCAAACAATCCCTATGCACCTTCCAATTTTTTACAAACAGGTGCTTTGATGACAAATAATGAAAATGTCAATCGTTTTATTGTGGGTGGTTCGTTGAGTATTGCTTTATATCAATGTCAAAAATCTTCCTTGAAAATAGTAGGACGTGGTGGTTTGGATAATTATACTTTGCTTACTACGGTTTTAGCACCAAGTACCTTGCAATGGCAAAAAGATGGAAATGGAACAAATGGAGCTTCAATATTAGGAACCACTCTTAACACCAATAAAAACTTAGGTGTTTTTTTAGTGCATCAGTGGCAACCTGGAAGTTTAGGTTTGAGATCACAAGTTGGATTAACAGCTGAAAATTTTGATCAAAATTCAATTTTAAATAAATCCAACTTTTTAATTGGATCGCAATCTAATTTGAATCAGGCTGGTTCAGTTTCCGTTTTACAAACTAAAGTAATTCAAAAGGATCGTGGCTTTTTTGCACAGGAAGAAGTAAATTGGGATGATAAACTGATTGTTACTCTTGGTCTGCGTGCAGATAAATCATCAAACAATGGCGATGCCAACAAATTATATTATTATCCTAAAGCTTCAGTTGCTGCAAATATTACCAAGCTTGGAAATTTTGCATCGGATAAACTGAGTGATTTAAAATTAAGAGCAGCCTATGGTCAATCAGGAAATTTTGCTCGCTTCGGATCAATTTATACACCGCTAAATTCTATTGTGATTGATGGTTCAACCGGATCTATCATTGGACGAACTTTGGGATTTAGTGAGTTAGGTCCCGAAAAACAAACCGAGATTGAAACTGGATTTGATTTGGGACTAATAAAAAACAGAATTCAACTTGATTTTACTTATTATATTAAAAACATTGAGGACCTTGTTTTACAAGTTCAGGTACCAGGTTCAACTGGTTTTACAAACCGTTGGTTGAATGCTGCTGAATTGAATAATAAAGGAATTGAAGTCGGCGCTTCAATTAATGCCATTCAAAGAAGTCGTTTTAACTGGAATACGCGTTTAGGTTTTTGGAAAAATACCGCAACAATAGAAAACCTAAAAGTTCCTTCATTTAATGAAGGAGGTTTTGCTCCAATCTTAGGTGTATTTACAATTGAAGATGGAAAAAGTCCAACTCAAATAGTTGGTTCAACCTCTGATACAACGGATGCAGACGGATTAAAGGTTTGGGGTGATGCTGAACCTGATTTCAATTTATCCTGGTCAAATAGTTTAAACTTTGGAAATTTTGATCTTTCGTTTTTATTTCATTGGAAAAAGGGTGGAGAAAATATTAACCTAACTACTTTACTTTCTGATTTATCAGGTACCAGTGCCGATTACGATGAGAAAAATCTGGATCCGGCTCAAAAGTTAAATAATGGAGATTATCGGGTAAGTCAATTAGGTTCCAGTGCGCATGTGTTTATTGAAGACGCCAGTTACATTAGACTTCGTGAAATAGGATTAACCTATAAGTTACCAAAAAATATGTTTAACGACAAAGCGCAGGTTAAAGTTGGAATTTCTGGTAGAAATTTAATTAATATTTTTGATTACAATAGCTATGACCCGGAAGTTTCCAATTTTGGAAGCCGCGCAATTTCAAATGCCATAGAGGTAACACCGTTTCCTTCTTCCAAGAGTTTAGTATTTACTATTGCAGCAACATTTTAAATTTTAAAAAGAAAGATCATGAATACAATAATGAATAATTTGAAAAATAAAGTTTGGATCTTTTTAATTTGTATACTTGCCGGTATAAGCAGTTGTGAATTAGATGATATCCAGGATCCCAATAACCCAAGCGTAGGTTCTTTGGAAACCAATGCCACAATCAGCGAACTTCAAAATTTGTTGGATGGAATTCAGGCTGCCATGAGAAATGAGTATGGTATTTACTTTGATGGAGTAAGTGTAATCGGAAGAGAAGTTTACCGGTTCTCTGGATCTGATCCAAGATATACAGGAGAATTATTAGGAGCATCAACTGGAATTTTAGATGCAGGTGCTTTCTACATTCAAAATACTTACAATGCCAGATATCGTGTTATTAAAAATTGTAATATCTTAATTACGGCTGTAAAAAACACAAAAGCAGCCTTAACTGATGAACAACGTAAAGCACTTAATGGATTGGCAAAGACCATCAAAGCACATGAATTGTTGATGGCTTTTAATCAACAATTTGACAATGGAATCCGGGTACAGGTTGAAAATCCGGATAATTTGGGTCCATTCCTTGATAAAGCTGCTTCATTAAATGCAATTGCTGCATTATTGGATGAAGCAAGTGGAGATTTGAAATCAGGTGGAGCAGCATTTGCATTGAAACTTGGAAAAGGATATGCAGGATTCGATAATCCTTCAAGTTTTTTAAAGTTTAACAGGGCTTTGAGTGCACGGGTAAATGCCTATCGTGAAAATTGGGACGGAGTAAATAGTTCTTTGTTGGAAAGTTTTATCAGTGAAAATGGCGATTTTAAATCCGGGGTTTATTATATATTCTCAAAATCTGGTGGAGATATTTTAAATGAAGTTTTTTATCCATTGAATGTAAGCGGTGAAGTCAGGTTGGCTCATCCCAGTTTGATTGCAGATGCTGAAGCCAATGATGCCCGGATTAGTAAAGTTAAAAAACGCAATGCGCCAACTACATCAAATGGTCTGACCAGTGAATATGATTTTGCTTTATACCAAACTAATACTGACCCAATTCCAATTATAAGAAATGAAGAATTGATTTTGTTGGAAGCTGAATATTATATTCAAAAAGGACTTACAGTTGAAGCGGTTCGTACATTAAATATCATTCGGAATGCTGCCGGATTACCTAACTACAGCGGGGCTTCCGATAAGGATGGACTGATTCGTGAGTTATTGAAGCAACGGAGGTATTCATTATATGGGGAAGGCCATCGCTGGATTGATATGAGGAGATACGATAAATTATCCGAACTTCCTATTGACCGGGCTGGAGATGATGTATGGTTAAAATTTCCAAGACCGGCTAACGAAAATTAAATCTTTTATTTTATAATTAGTATTACTTTATTTAAACAAAACAATTGTATGGAACCACAACTAAACATGATGGCTGTATTGGTAGCCTCTTTAATTCCAATGATTATGGGATTTATTTATTATCATCCAAAGGTTATGGGAAATGCCTGGATGAAATCCAACGGATTTACGCTAGAAAGCCTTGGTAACGGACCTAAACCAATTTATTATTTGGTATCCTTGGTCTTATCCTTTCTTTTTGCAGTCAAATTTGCTCTTGATGTAACCGGACCTGGTCAGGATGTTGCTCCTGATGGACATAGCTATGTTACATTCCAACATGGTATGGCTCATGGAATCATTAATACTATTATGATCATACTTCCAATATTTGGTACATTATCGATTTTTGAAAAAAGATCTTGGACCTGGGCATTTGTTAATATTGGTTATTGGGGTTTGTGTTTAATCGTTATGCAAGGCATCTTAAGCGCTTGGAGATAAATTCTTCAGTTGATTTAAAAAATTAAAATTTAGTCCCGTTAAATTTATTTTTAACGGGACTTTTTTTATATCTGAATAGAATTTTAATGACAATTCTGGGTTTATATTCGTTATTTATTTAGTAGCATGTAAATACTTACAACATGAAGAAAATCATTTTCTATTTACTTTTATTGGGTGTAATGGGAGGAATCTCATGCAACAAGGATACTACTGCAACGAATGTGCAATCTGCACTTAGTGATAAAAAATGGATGCTGGTTTCAATTAAAGTTAATGGACTAGACGTAACCAATGATTTTCTAGATACCTGCGATCTGGATAATTTTAATGTATATGCAACCAATAATATCCTGGAATTGCATCAGGGTATAATTAAATGCGATGTTTCAGATCCTGACATTTTATATACAAATTGGAAATTATTGGGAAACGATAAATTTATCGAGCAAGACAGCGTGATTTATTATTTAACACACCTCGATGAGAATAATTTGATTCTTGGTTTTTCGGACTTTGTTGAAAATATTAAATATCGAAAATTTTAGTATAGTCGGAGAATACTTAAATTGAATGCGATTATAATATTATTTAATTTCTGATAATTGCACAAAAGAGCTGCTCGTTATTTTGAGGTGGGGTAGAGTTGATTTTTTAATGTTTCTTATCAATTACCGATGAATACGATTGTATTCATGTCTTAAATTTTCTGGGACGCCATCGACTGGCTCCGGTGGATTTTCAAAAACAACTTCAGGAAATAATTTTGTTTGAAATCCTTCAAAATCCCGTGCCCATTCTTTGTGATTGTACACACAAACAGGCAAACAGGCAGAGCAGTAATAATGTGAAGCAAAATAGGGAAAGCATTTACCGGTATCAACAACATAGCGATCTAAACCGATATGATCTTTACCAGCTTCCGGTGATCTTTGATCTGGGATCGCTTTGGCGGGACAATAAATTCGGCATGCTTTACATATATCGCAAAATTTTCCTATACCTGCATCAATTGGGCTGTCGCATGCAAGATCAATAGAACAAATTACGCTACCCATTCTAAAAAGCGGACCCAATGCTGGATTAATAATTGAACCGTGTCTACCCAATTCACCAAATCCTGCCTTTAATCCAATGGGAATATGCAAAATATCACTGTCGCCGATCGGATGCTCTATTTTGCAGGAATATCCTAAACTTCGAATGAAATTTGCCAATTGAATAACGGTTTCTCCCAGACTGTGATATACGCGTAAACATTCAATGGCGCTTTCCTGAGAAGGTACTACCTGAAATTTTCGCCACAACATGCGTTGCCCAACTGCTATAGCATGCGTATGGTGTACCGTTTTTCCCCGATAAATATCACTGGGTTCAATTTTGCATATTCCTACAAGATCGGCTCCAAATTTACGGGCATGGTCTTTTATTAAAACTGCAGCTTCTGAGTTTGAATTAAATAAGGTTTTGACTGGATTTATTGCTCCTTCAAAACGTTTGTATTGTTCCTCATAAATTTGTTGGAGGATTTGATCTACTTCTTCAATTTTAATTTTTCGCCCACCGATTTGTCCATACCAGGCATCCCAATTAAATGGAGGTGGAGATTCAGGAGCTGCATAAATTGGAATTGAGTTCAATTATCAAGTAACAATTAGAATTCAATAATAAAGACTTTATATATAGCAAATCAAATTATTACATGGATCCATTCTCAAATCATTTTAAGCCAATTGAAAAATCAGGCTATAAAAATGATTTAAATTTTAATTAGTTGCTTTCTCGTTATAAGATTTCCTTGCTTGCAAGTTAATAAATATGCACCTGCCGTCCACCGTTGAGTTGCAATTCGAAGACTTTGATGCCCTTTGTTGAGTGACACTTGTTCTGAATGAATAATTCTGCCAAACCAATCAGCAATTTGAATTTCCAAAGGTTCATCTGAATTGCTGTTAAATTCAAGTCGGGTTGCTATGGAAAATGGATTGGGTTCAATTTTAATATCTAAATTAGTTGCAGGTGTTTCTTCATCCTCATTATCTGTGATCACATTAATTTTCTCAGCTGAAAAACGGATTTCTGCAAAACCAGAACAGCTTCCACCATAATTGTTTAAACCACTGATTAAAACATAACGTGCTTTTGGAATGACAACGTCTGTCCAGTCCATGCCTTCATACCGATTGGTGCCTTCAGCTTTTAGCAGGCTAAAGGTTCCAGCATTCGACCATAAAATACTATCTACAGAATAGTCAATCAATACATCTTTCATTCCCCAGTTTAACCGATCCGGATCATTGATATTCCAGAATTTTATTTTATCAATTTCGTATTGGTTTTTTAAATCAAACAAAATCCAGTGTCCTGGTTTATTGACCGGGTTAGGGTTTTCTTTTTCCTGACAAGAAACCCATGCATCAAACCAATTGGTTGAATGGCGGTCTGGAAAACACTGTGCATTCAGTTCAAGACAAAATACAATATTTATAAAAAGTATAATTTTTTTCATAGCTACAATTTAAATTTTTAAGAAACCAATAGGAGCTTTACCGGAATTCGGATCATAAAAATGTCCGATGTTTGGAAGTACATACGAAAGATCAGATGCTTGTACACCCATCCATAAAGCCAATTCAGCAAAATACTGATCGACTGAAGTAGTTGGTATCATAATGCCGTCATAAACATTCAAATCACTGTTGGAAGCAAGCAATGGAAATTTTCCATAGATCTTTTTTCCATTCACAGCACCACCCATCACCATAGCATTTCCACCCCAGGCATGATCCGTTCCATTTCCATTTGAAATAAGTGAACGTCCAAATTCTGAAGCAGTAAATGTGGTAACCTGATTAGACAAATTCAATTCTTCCATGGCAGCGTTAAATTGTGACAGCGCACCATCTACAATTCCCAACATGTCGTTCTGATTGTTTAACACTTCATCATGATGATCCCAACCATAAAAGTTTACAAAAAATATCTGACGCTTAAATCCTAATTCTTCATGTACTGAAATCGTCCGCGCAATCATATTAAATGCCTGTGAGATATCATTGTCCGTAAATTGCGTTTGGAGTGTAGGGGCCTTTTCTAATGCTCCAGTGAATTTTATATGACCATCTCGGGAACTCCGCACTACATCGATATAAGTTTTTTGAAAAATATCTTTGTATTCGTAATCCAGCATGGTATCAATAGCAGAAGTACGAAGTATATTAAACTGATCGTAGGTGTTGTCCGGTCTATAACCATTGATACCTATACTGCCATAACGAGGATCTATTGCAAATTCAATGGTCTCGTTTCCGGTTTGATACAAATTAGTTCCTGCAAGTGAAATATTCATACTGATTTCAGTAGCAGAGTTCATGTCGCGAATTAAATCAGACATGCGTCCACCCCAGCCGGAAGTTGATCGTTTATCTGCTAATGAAGATTGCCATTGAATGGATTGATCGGAATGTGATAGTAATCCTAAAGGTAATTTAACAGTATTGTTATAAAATCCATCTTTGGTAGTTGGCTCCAATAAGGTTCCAACATTTGAAACAAAAACCAATTTTCCATCTTCATGCATTTTCTGACATTCTTTAAGTGCAGGATGCAATCCGAAAGTTCGCCCGGGTGTATTATTTACTAATATCGGAAGTAATTCAGATTTAGGCAAGGCCAGGTTGGATCTTGTTTTAGCATAATCATTGTATTCCTTATTGCCCATTGGTACGATCATATTGTAGGAATCATTTCCCCCAGAAAGCATGAGACAAACCAATGCTTTGTATTGAGGATCCATCATCGAACTGGATGCTGCCAAGGCATTGATTCCTTTTAAATGGATCAGTGAATTCATTATGGATGTGTAGCCAAGCGCAGCACAACTGACTTGTCCTACAAATTTTCTTCTTGATAGTTTATGTTGACTCATGTTGTTTTTATTTAAAGATGGCGTAATCGGGTGAAATCATCATTAAGTATAAAGCCATTCGTACCCTGGATTCCCGATAACTTCCGGTTATAAATTTGCTGATTGTTTCTTTAATAATCCCACGGGTACGATCACTGAGATTGCCATGGGTTAATAAAATATCCAGACGGTTTACCAGCACTTCCGGTTCTGCGGCGAGATCTTCCAGTTCATTTAACATTAAAATGGTATAGGGATCATCCCGCTCCCAACTGTACATTACGTAATCATAAACAGCCCAATTATTTACCTGATTGATAAATCCGATGCTGGTTCTGGAATTGTGAATTTGAAATTCAGGACCATATAAACCTGCTTTGTCAAGTTCACCTTTAGGTCTATAAAAAGGAGAGTAAAAATTAAAAACAGTTGGAGCTGCTAATGGAAGCTGGCCGGTACTTGTAAAAAATTCATAACCAATATTCCAAAAACGATCATAGTATTGCTCGATATCCATTGCAGAAGTAAAATGAGCATATCGCACAATAGGCTCCCGCAATTGACCATTTTCTGCATCGAGCATCCAATCACAATCCCTTGCTTCAGGGTCCAATAAAATGGCTTTAATTACTGCTCCCATATTTCCTCGGACTCCATTTCCATCATCATTAAAAACGGTTGTTATGCGTTCAATATATTCTGGAGAAGGATTGGATTTAATCAATCGCTGAATTAATTGTCTGCCTATAAAAGGGCCAACATTGGGATGATTAAATAAAAAAGTAACAGCATCTTGAATGTCTTTCATTCCTGTTTGACCAGTTGGAATAATACTTCCATCAAGCATTATTTTTTCGCCGGGTTCATGCCAGAATTCATACATCCGCATCGGTTTGGTCATGTCTGCAAGATAAATGCCCATGCCAAACACAGCAGTATCAGTATACATGTTAGGAACAACTGCACCCAGCCCCAATCCGGTAAATACTTTTGCTAATTCTTTAATGTCTTTTTGGTCATAACTAGGTATGGCTTGTCCAAGACTGTCAAGTTTTAAACTTCCATCCGGATTCAGTTCGCTGAGTCCAATAGAAAAAAGTTGCATGATTTCACGGGCATAGTTTTCATCCGGGCGTGTGTTTTCAATGCTGTCGGTTTTCGGATTGTTGAGATGACTTAAATAAAAACCCATCGTTGGATGGAGGCTTATAGCCATTAAGATGTCTTTAAAATTTCCGAAAGCATTTCTAGACATGATGTCGTAATAACTGGCCAACCCTTCACCAAATCCTTGCAAGTCAGAATCCAGAGAAATTACAAAAATTTCGCTTAAAGCCAACGCAACACGCTGCCTTAATCGGTCTTGGTTTTTTTGATGTGCAGTCCACCAGGCATATTGAAAATGAATCCAATTGGGTGTAAGGGCAATACTTGCCGAATCTCCGCCGGTTGAAAAATGCCAATCCAGCACTTCGTGGTGTGCATCCCTGGTTTCTTTTAAAAAATTGGTCGCAGGTAATTTTTGCTGCTGATCGATCCAATCTGCAAAATCAAGCCCTGCAAGATTTTGAATGTCATTGTAACCGGCACCCATGCCCGACTGAAATAAAAATCGACTGGCATTCAGTACGTCAAACAGCATACCCTGGCCGTTAATGGTTGCAGCGGGCGGACAACTGTCCGGACGATTGCGGGGTTTCCAGCTGTCGCTGCTGTATACTTTGATGTCACTGCCAGAGGAGCCACCCAAAATCTGCTTTTGGGAAAATCCACTCTGATAAAAGAAGCAGCAACATAAAAATCCAAAAAGTAAATTGGTTTTCATCATGTTGATATTCGAATGTTGATGCTTCAAAATTAATGAGCTTGCATCGGGAATCCTATTTTTAATGCAAAATATTGACAAAAATCAGGGTAAACCCTGAGTGGGAATCAGGGTAAACCCTGATTCAGAATTAAATTTTGATTCAAGATTTTGAGGTCCAGTATTATTTTCTATTTTTGTATCTCAACTCGTCTGTAATTTCAATTTCTTATTATTTAATTGAAACAGAGATGCTATTTAGTTAGGTAATCCCTAAGTTGATTAGCACTATTTGATGCTTTTATACCGAGTTTCATTGAATTATAATTTATTTAAGAGTAATTCTACTTCAAAAAACGTTTTAGCAATTTAATGTTTTTTTTGACATTATTTTATTTATTTAATTTTATAATCCTTAATTCTTATTTTTATCTCGTCTTTATCACCCACAAAAAAATCAATTATGAGAATCTTTATTCCCGTATGTTTATTCTGGTGCGTATTACTTTTTAATACAACATTAAGTGCCCAAAATTATGAACGATTGAACGGACCTTATGGCGGAGGAGCTAAGGTTTATGAAGGTAGGAATGGCGTGTTGTTTCAACGATTGTTTGAAACGGACGCGCTGTGTGTTTTATTTAAGTCGATCGACGGGGGCGAAACCTGGAAACGAATGCCCACACCTCCGGCTCGTCAAAATACAGATCCATTCACCGTTGGCTATAATGGAAATCTTTATTGTGCAGTAGGCAGGAAATTATATGTTTCAACCAATGATGGACAATCCTGGGCCAATCTCAACGTTCCGGTAACTGATTTCATCACTTGCGTAAATACACTGCCGAATGGGACCCTTTTTGTTGGACAATATGATCAATTGTATCGTTCAGAAAATAATGGCCAAAACTGGGATAATTATGCACTTACAGGGATCGCAGCTATTTATTACAATGCCTTTTCAACCCAAGTTTATGCCATTAATGATGGGATGATTTATGTTTCTTTAAATAATGGTCAAACCTGGAATCCATTTTATTCAAATTCATTTGGTAATGGAAATAAGGAAATCATCGCTTCAGACAATGGATTCGTTTTTGTTTCCGGTTCAGGGGTAGTATATAAATTAGATCAAAATGGTAATTTGCTTAAAATCATTGATTTAGTTGGTTCCGGGATTTCTACCGTTGACATAGCCCTTTCAAAAAATGGCAGGTTATTTCTATTTGAATTGTATCGCTCATACTATTCGGATGACTATGGCGAAAATTTTCAATCATTATTTACATCACAAAGCTCTTTTAGATATTTAGAATCGTTTACTGCAACTCAAGATGGAGATGTATTTGCACTTACGTATTCTGGCAGTCTTTATCGATCCGATGACAATGGGAAACATTGGAATTTTTCGGCAACTGGTGTAAATTTTGCAAGCCCTCTGGAGGTAGATTTTATTTCCGAATCAAAAATATTAGCCCTGACAGTAGATGGTCTTTTTTATTCAGAGGATGGCGGACTTCAATGGAGTTCATTGTTATTTGGAGAATTTGACATTGAAAACGCCGCTAAATTTGAACGAATCCAGGTAGTTACTAGCGATTACTATTTTTTAAATAATGATGGCATCTATTATTATTCAGATGTAAATGCGAGTGGCAAAAAAATTAAAAACAGTAATTATGGAGTTGGAAATAAGATTTACTACCATCACGCAACGAACACCTTGTATTTTCTTGAAAACGAAAAATTATATCGATCTCCGGATCAAGGTAAAACCTGGATAGCCATTTTAGGAGTGGAAGGAATTGACCTTAGAATTTTTCCAGATGGCTCCTTGCTAATCTTAGGTCGAGATGGGGTATTTCGCTCCGTCGATCAAGGATTAAATTGGTCTTTTGTGTTTCCGGGTGGAGACCTGATTGCCAATCAAATTTTAGGCGACGGTTTTTCAAATGCTTTTATGTTTTATCCGGATCCTTTAGGCAGTGGATTGATTCGTTCCAATGATCAAGGCATCACCTGGGAACAAGTCAATTTATTAAATGGCAATGGAAATTTACTTTTTAATGCAAACAGCGGACAAGCATGCAATAATATTACGAGTCTTTTTTCAGCGAGTCTGACGGGTGAAGTCTATACGTCAACTAACCAGGGGGCCACATTTGATGTGTATCTTGATTTAAAATATGATTTAAGTGCATTGTCTGTTTCTCCCGCCCAGAAATTGTATATGTTGACTGTAAAAAATGGGCTCTATCGAACCCGCACTTCAACCAGTTCGACAAAATTACTTACAGGCAATGTATTTGACGATGCAAATAAAAATTGCATCAAAGACAATGGTGAAGTTGCACTTCCTAAACGAATCGTAAAAGTTGAAAACGGTATTAATATTAATTATGCGTATACCGATGCATTTGGAAATTTTCGCTTCCCAATTGACAATGGGGATTATCAATTTAATGTTCCTTCAAACAATAACTATTGGAATTCGTGTTTGAAATCTATAAGCGCAAGTAACTATAATTTAAAAGACACCTTGTATCTGGGACTGCAAGCATTGAGCAATTGTCCGTTTATGGAAGTCGATATTCAAACTCCATTTTTAAGAAGGTGTTTTGAATCAGATATCTATGTATATTATAAAAATTCAGGAACCGTCGCAGCTAAAGATGCCTACATGGATGTAGTGTTGGATACCAATTTGATATTCATAAGTTCAGGAAAACCAGTTGCTAGTAAAAATGGAAACGTATATCGATTTTTACTTGGTGATCTTGAAGAAAATACTTCTGGGGCATTTACAATTCGAATCAAAGTTTCTTGTGACACCAAACTAGGAGATTTCCTTTGTGCAGAAGCACATGTATATCCGGATACAGCTTGTAATCAAACCGCCAGTGCCGACATTAAAACGACTGCATTTTGTTTAGGAGATTCGATTCAACTGCGTATAACAAATGTTGGAGCCGCTACCATGCTTGGTTCAAAAAAATGGATAGCCATGGATCAATCCATTTCAAATTTTAAAGCAGCAACCATTGCTTCCGGACTGTTTTTCTTGGATGCTGGTCAGGAGTTGAATATTACGATTCCGACAGCTTCAAGAGTATTATTTATAGCTGAACAGGATGATTCAAACCCATATAAACAAGCCTCACGCACTGAAATTAGATCGTGTTCATTAAATCCAGTTCCGGGAGCTCCTGATTTTAGAATTGATAATCTCGATGAAGGCGAGCCTTATATTTCAAAGTTTTGCCTTCAAGTTCGGGGTAGTTTTGATCCAAACGATCTCACCGGCTATCCAGTTGGTTTGTCGGACAGAAAGTATATTGATCAAACCCAGGAATTGGAATACATTATCCGTTTTCAAAATACGGGCACGGATACTGCATTTAATGTCCGAATCGCCAATCAAATCCCAATTAATCAGCTAGATTTAACTACGCTTGCTTTAGGAGCCTCGTCGCATCCATATCAATTGTTGATTGATCCAACGGGAAAACTGAATTTTAGTTTTCAGAATATTTTATTACCCGATTCAGTGATTGATCAAAAGGCTTCTCATGGATTTGTTAGTTACAAAATAAAACCAATACAGAAACTTGGAAATGGAATTAAAATTGAAAACGAGGCATTTATTTATTTTGACTTTAATGATGCGATAAAAACCAATAAAGATTTTCACACAGTTGGTATTCCGATTCAGGTAAAACTGATCAATCCTGTTCTAATTGACAATTTGCAATTTAGTATACAACCAAATCCAATGGTGCAATCCTCACAACTGAAATGGAATAATTTTAAGAAGGGTGAATTGTTTACTTTAAGTTGCCTCGATCTTACCAACAAGACATTATGGACTAAAGAATTTGAGTCAAATACAATTCAGATTGATCGGGAAAATTTAACTCCTGGAATTTATTTGATGATGCTTCGAAATGCAAAGGGTGAAATGCTTGGAGTAGATAAATTGATTGTAGAATAGGCTTACTGATTCGTTAAATGAAATTATAAATTTTCTAACCACTTTTACTGTATTTATTAATTGTTAGAAAATTGTTTTGAACTCCATTGAAAGGGGTAGGGGATTAATATTGTATGCATCAATAACTTTCAAAGTAGCAGCTGGTTCAATGTAAAAGTTTGATAAGAGCAAAAGAGTAATTCAATACTTAAAATAGCGTCGTCGTTATAAATAATCAGGATAAAAAAAGCCCCTGTGGTCAGCAGGGGCAAAAATCTACTATCATTCTCAGTTGGAAAATCAAAAAAGATCTTCGAGAGTCTTTAGTCGTATGGTGTAGTAATCTGTTTTATTTTAGCGTTTCAATTTCGATAGGATATTGTCCAATTCCGGTTCAGTAAAAACCAATACTTCTCTTGGTTTGCTTCCTTCCCCGGTGCTTACAATTCCAAGGCTTTCAAGTTGATCCATGATGCGACCTGCACGATTGTATCCAAGTTTCATTCGGCGTTGAATCATGCTGGTACTTCCATGTTGAGATTGAACGACAAGGCGTGCAGCTTCAAAAAGGTTTTCATCTAAATCGTTTATATTTATGGATGAACCGCCATTGTCATTGTCGTTTTCGTCGCCTTTATATTCAGGAAGCAGGTAGGGTGTACCGTAACTTTGTTGGTTTCCAATAAATTTAATTACCCGTTCAACTTCCGGTGTGTCAACATATGCACATTGCAAACGAATCATATCGGAACCTACATTAAACAGCATATCTCCACGTCCGATTAAGCGTTCGGCGCCTCCGTAATCCAAAATGGTACGAGAGTCAATGTTGGAAGAAACTTTAAATGCGATTCTTCCCGGAAAGTTTGCTTTAATCAAACCGGTTATAATTTTAACTGAAGGCCTTTGGGTTGCAATAATTAAATGGATACCTACAGCACGAGCCAATTGTGCTAAACGACCCAGGGGCATTTCAACTTCTTTACCTGCAGTCATGATTAAATCTGCAAATTCGTCAATAACCAGCACGATGTAAGGCAAGTACTTATGTCCTTTTTCAGGGTTTAATCTGCGTTTGGTAAATTTGTCATTGTACTCCAGAATATTTCTGACCCGAGCCATTTTTAATAAACCATACCGTTGATCCATCTCAATGCACAACGAATTGAGTGTATAAATTACTTTGGAGTTATCCGTGATAATGGCTTCATCAGAATTTGGCAATTGAGCTAAAAAGTGTTTGCTGATTTCAGAATAAATTGGCAACTCTACTTTTTTAGGATCTATTAAGACCAACTTCACTTCAGATGGATGTTTGCGGTAAAGCAAAGACATCAGGATGGCATTGATCCCTACAGATTTTCCCTGACCTGTTGCACCTGCAATTAACAGGTGAGGCATTTTGGTAAGATCCGCAACGATTACTTCATTTGAAATATTTTTACCCAGGGCGATGGGCAACTCTAATTTTTGATCATTAAATCGTTCTGAGCGAAGCAGTTCTTTTAAAGCGACTGTCTGCCGATTTTTATTTGCAACCTCAATCCCGATCGTGCCTTTGCCGGGAATGGGTGCAATAATTCGAATGCCTTGAGCTGATAAACTTAAAGCGATATCATCTTCAAGACTTTTAATTCTTGAAATCCGTACACCAGGAGCAGGAACTATTTCATAAAGAGTTACCGTTGGCCCGATGGTTGCTTTTATTTTTTGAATTTCAATTTTATAATGTTGGAGTGTTGCAATAATTAAATTTTTATTGGTTTCCAATTCTTCGCGATCGATTTCAAATTTTTGATCCGAATAATCATGGAGTAAGTCAAGCTGAGGTGCTTTGTATCCTGAAAGATTTGCTTTGTGGTCATAAGGCGTAAGATCCTCAGCTTCCCAGCCGTCGTCATCTAATGAGACGGCTTGTGGGAAAAACTGATGATCACTTTGTTCTGTTGCTCTTACAGGGGGTTCCATTAGAAAATCAGTAGGATCTGGAATGGCAATTTCAAGGTCTGGTGTTTGGCTTGGTTTATCTTCTTTTGGTGCCAAAGATGCTAAAAGATCATCCTGGTCTGGATGTTCACTCCAGTCTACCATGATAGGTTTTTGCTGCGGTGTTGGATTTGGGGTAGTTTTTAAAAACTGCTCTGGATTGTGGCCGCCTTCATTCGAAACGTTTTGAAATGCGCTTTTAAAATTAAACCAATCCGCATTCCACATCGACGAAACCGCAGTGTGTCCAACCGCATCGGTTTGAAAGTTTTGCAAATTCGGGTTGTAATACCATACGACCAGGGCAATTAATCCAAAAACTAAACCCAAACCTGCTCCTATGGGGCCCATAATTCCTTCCATCCATAGACAATTTCGTGCGCCAAAAGCTCCTCCATAGGGGAAACTCCAATTTTGAAACACATAATAAAAGATCATAGATAAAAGAGACATGATCACCAAAGTATGGGTTGTGAATCTTAGGAAGGATAACCAACCGGATCTATGTAGAAACCGGAATCCTAAATGGATAAATATTGGCACTATGAGGAGGGCGGCAATGCCGAATCCATAATAAAATAAGAAATGCGAACTCAATGCGCCTAACTTACCTAAACTATTGGCAATGTTTACTTTAGAATTAAATAAGATGTGCCAGGAATAGCTAAAAATCTTATCCTGATCTGCTTTCCAGGTAAAGAAATAGGAAATAGAGGAAACCAGGATAAACAGAGCCATCATAAAACAGAGGATGGCAATAATTTTGGAGAGACGTTCATCTTGTAACCTGGCGACAAAGGATTGCCAGGCAGTCTCTTTATTCTTTTTTGACCGCGCCATAGGACTATAGTAGATTATATATTAATTCAGACGCTAATGTATGCGTTTTTTACATATTACACTAAAAAATTATTTATTTTTTAGTGTAAATCTGTATTTTAAATATTATAAATATTAATAATATGTTTTAAAATTTCATATATATAAATATAATAATGTGTAAACCTAATGTATTCAATCCCTTTTATATGTTAATTGTTCCCAAGTTTGGCTCGCGCTAGGTTGGCATTTTTAATTTTGCAGTCTAAATCGATTGAACATGTATATAAAACACAAAGTGATCATTGCCGGAGCTGGTGGAATTGGACGTGCTGCAGGCTTGATTATGGCTGAACAACCTGATTTTGATTGTGAAATTTTTATTGGAGATATCCAACTTGATATCGCTGAAGAAGCGTGTCAATGGATTCAAAAAGGGGCCTCCAGTCTGGTTAATATTGAATCGTTTGAAATAAAACAGGATGTGGTCTCTGAACATATGGACTACATTTTAAAATCGGCGGACATTCTATTGGACTGCCTTCCGGGTTCAGAAGCACCCAAAATGGCTGCTTTTGCAAAAAAATACAAGTTGCACTACGTAAATCTTACCGAGTATGTAGATGAAACCAATCAAATTCTTGAATTAGCAAAAGATGCTGAAACCGGTTTTATCTTACAATCGGGTCTGGCTCCAGGATATGTGAATATTCTTGCCAATCATTTATACAAGGATTTTGTGTCACAGTATGGGGATCAACAGGTAGACCAAATTGCTATGAAAGTAGGAGCTTTGACACGTATTACTACCAACCCGCATTATTATGGGTTTACCTGGAGTCCAATTGGCGTTGCAACAGAATATGTAAAAGATGCCATTGTAATTCGCAACGGAATTAAAACAACCATTCCCTCCCTTACAGAAACAACCGATATATTAATAGACGGCATTCATTATGAAGATGATTTTACCAGTGGAGGGGCTGCTGATTTACCGGATTATTTTTCAGGAAAGGTTCGCAACCTGGATTATAAAACCATTCGTTATCCAGGGCATTACCAATGGGTTAAAAATCAGTTGGCCGAAATCGGATCGCAAGCACATCCTGAAATTGCACTGTTAGATAAAATGAAACAAGTTATCCCCAATGTTGATGAGGACCTTATCATTCTATATGTTGGGATTACTGGAAAGGATGCTTCGGGTTCCATTCGCATCAAGGAGCGTAGTCTTCGCATTGAACCTTCTTTTGTGGGAAGCCATAAATTAAAAGCCATCCAAACAACCACAGCTGCTCCTATGTTGGAAGCTGCCAGAATGTTATTATCTGGAAAGTATAAAGGTCCAATGTTACAATCTCAAATTGATACACAGGAATTCTTATCAGGTTCTTTCGTTCAAATGGTTTTTAATCAAAAGAAATACAGAGAATTAGTTTAAGCACATTCCTTTAAGCTCTTGTTTGTTCCTGAATACACCATTCAAAAAACAAATAATCAATCAGGCTTTCTAAAAATACCTGCGGTGCTGTACATCTAATTGCAGCTATTTTCGTTTTATTAATACGGATGGTTTTTCCGATTAATAAGATCAAACATGAGTGAGTTGCTATTAAATGGTGGTGAATTTTTAATTAAGGACACTGATTTTAATTTGAATTTTATTCCGGAAGATCTCAATGAAGATCAGGAAATGATCCGTCAATCTGTACGAACTTTTGTTGAACAGGAAGTTTTAGCTCGAGGGAATGATATAAACGAACAAGTTTCACTCTTGCAGGAGGCTGCTTCATTAGGTCTATTGGGTTCACATATCCCGGAACATTATGGCGGGAATCCCCTAGATACATTTAGTAATACCCTCATATCTGAAGAACTGGGTAGAGGTGAAGCTTCATTCAATACAACACTAGCTGCTCATACAGGCATTGGTATGCTCCCTATTTTCTATTTCGGTTCGGAAGCACTTAAATTGAAGTATTTGCCGGGTATGTGTAACGGATCCATTAAAGCTGCTTATTGCCTGACAGAACCGGGATCAGGCTCCGATGCGCTCGCTGCTAAAACTCAAGCCGTTTTAACAGATGATAAAAATGCCTATTTAATAACAGGTCAAAAAATCTGGATCACTAATGCAGGCTTTGCAGATGTATTCATCGTTTTTGCACAAGTCGATGGAACTAAATTTACAGGATTCGTTGTAGACAGCCACTTGCCTGGAATTAGTCTTGGAGCAGAAGAGCATAAACTCGGAATTAAAGGCTCATCAACACGACAAGTGTATTTTGATAAAGTAATCGTTCCGGTTTCTAACATTTTGGGAGAAATTGGAAAAGGACATCTAATTGCTTTTAATGTGTTGAACATTGGTCGATATAAATTGGGCACAATTTGTATGGGGGGTACCAAACGCTTGTTAGAAATGGCAATTCGCTACGCTAACGAACGGCAACAGTTTGATCATCCAATTTCCAGTTACGGAGCCATTCAGTTTAAATTAGCGGAATCAGCCATACGCATCTTTGCATTGGAGTCAACCGTTTATCGGGTTGCAGATCTAATGGAAGATCGAAAAATAGTTTCAACCCAATCAGGTAAAGATGCCGCAACAGCCATGTTAACTTCTGCAGAAGAATATGCAGTTGAATGTGCAATCATTAAAATCAGCGGATCTGAAATTATAGATTATGTTGTTGATGAATTAATCCAAATCCATGGAGGTTATGGGTATAGTGAAGAATATGCACCTGCAAGAATCTATAGAGATACCCGGATAAATCGAATTTACGAGGGTACCAATGAAATTAATCGGATGTTGATCATCAACATGATTTTACGCCGAACCCTAAAAGGCCAATTGGACCTGGTGGGACCTGCCTGGGAAGTACAAAAAGAATTGACAAGTTTGCCTTCTATGAATCTTTCTGATGAAGACTATGCTTTGGAAATCAGAAGTATTAAGGATTTTCGTAAGATGGTACTCATGGTAGCCGGGGCAGCGGTAAAGTATCAAATGGATGGAAAGCATGATCTTAAAACGCAACAGGAAATATTAATCAATGTCGCAGATATGATCATCGATTTATATCTGGCTGAATCAATTGTTTTAAGGATTCAAAAACTAAAAGGGAAATACCCTGAAAAGTTGACAGATTTAAATGAATCTGCAATGAAAGTTTTTTTCTGGGATGCACAAGCAAGACTTGTAAAAAATGGACAAGATGCCTTGACTTCATTTGCAAGTGGTGATGAACTTCGAATCATGTTACTTGGAATAAAGCGTTTTTCCAGATACGAACCGGTCAATGTTAAAGCTCATCGACGTAGAATTGCAGAAGCACTCATCGTGAAAAAATCGTATTGTTTCTAAATTTATCTTCAGATTAAATTTAATTGGGCTTGTCCAACTTTGCGAGATACAAGCTGTCTTTTAACCAAAAGTCATAAAATCGAAAATAAATTTGAATTGGCTGATCTCTGAAATCATATTTATGTCCAATGTAAAATGTTTGATCTTTTAAGACTGAATCAAATTGCATGATATGCTTATTGGACTTTGTAATGTAATAAGGTATTTGATAAGGCAATAGGGGTGCTGTTTCCAGTTTTGAGTCGGTAAGTTCGAATTTCCCTAAAAATAAATTTGTATGAATCTTATTTGATTTGCCATAAAGGTGGATAGGTTCTGATTTTGTAATTTCTAATATTTCAGCAATTGTAGGTCGAAATAATCTGGACTCAATTTGAGGTATTGCGGGTAGATAAAATACATTTAAAGCAATCCTGAAAAGGGCCATTGACAAAATTAAATAATAGATTTTTAATTCATTTGTTTGAGAATAGGCATATAAAATACCTGCAAAGACACAAAGGGCGATAACTGACTTTAAAAACAAATGGGGTATAGCACTTAGGTTTGGCACAAAATTTAAAATCAAAGGGGCCAAGGTCATGCATCCGAGGATGATGAATCCAGAGACTTCAAACGTTTTCCTGAATTTTGAACGTTCGGGATGATTCAAATAATGATATGCAAGAATGCTTAAAATCAATATGTAAAATAAATAGAGATAGCGACTTTTGGTTTCTCCGCTAAGCCAATATATGGGCATATTGCAGGCTAAAAATAAACATGCAAATTTTAAGAAAGAATTCGAAAATAAGTTAATCCATACATGGCGCTTCCATATAAATAATAATAGCAGTGACCAAGGAAATAAAAAGCGTACCAGTTTAAGTGGAAAATTTATTAGATTCATTATGATTTTGTGAAACCGACTTCCAAAACCAGTTCGCTGTGAACTTTCTTCAAACAAACGAATGATATAAGAAAAAACGGTGGCACCTTCTCTTAAGTAATACAAGTAATAATAGGTAAAAACTGGAATTGCAAAACAACAAATTGCAACGAAATGAACTGGTTTAATTAGATTTTGCCATTTCTTGGTTTGTATACAAAGTGCTATGATTCCAAATCCTTGATAAGCAATTGCTGGAAAACCTTTAGTTAAAAACCCGACTGATGCTGCTAAATAGGATAGTATTAGTAACCAGGAATTATTTTTGTGAAAATAACTAAAAAGTGAAATGACCTGAATATAGCTTATCAGACAATAAAAAAAATCAATTTCACCCGAATTTAAACTCCCATAAAATAATAAATCAGCAGAGCTTAAATAAAATAATGAAGATAATAATGCGGCTTCAAATCCAATATGTTTTTTACTTATTAAAAAATGCAATAAGGCAGCAGTTACAAATGACAATAGGGAAGGCAATCGAACCACCCATTCATCAAATGAACCAAATAAACTAAAGAAAAAAGTGAGAACCCAACTGAATAATGGGGGTTTATTGTAATAGTTATACGAGTTCAAATGTGGGACCACATAGTCTTTGGTCAAATACATCTCGATAGCAGTAGCAGCACGTCTGGGTTCTTCTGCTCGCAGCTCGAGGGTGTAAAGATTTGAGAATAGCCCAAAAGCTAAACAAGCAACAATTAGTAGAATTAGTTTACTTTTTATCTCCATGGAGCGGATTGTAAAAACTGCTACAAGATCTGTTTTTTTTAGTATTTTAAAGCTATTATTAAATTTAATAAATTAATTGATTCTCAATTCAATGTGATTTTTTTATAATAGACCTTGCATAAAACAGTATGGGTTATAGGTGCTTTTAAAGAAGATTATGGGATTTATACTAATCCACTCCCAAATTTAAGTACGAACATTGCCATTGGTTTAAAAATCTGTCAGTACAATTCAGGTTTGAATCTTAATTTTGGTTCATTCCTGGGTTGTTTTATAGTGCGTTTATCATGAATCTAAATTAGTTCTGAACAAGGCCTACAACCTTGAATGAGTTTATGGGCTATTTATTAGTTATGATTTCTGGATTGCTATCCATATAGATTCAATAAAACAATTCATTTAATAAATGATATCTGTTTTAGAAATTCTGATCCTGTATCTATAAACTAATTATTAACTTGTGGTAAAAATAGAATTGACTGGTTTTTAACTAATATTATTTATCTAATTTATGAATTATTTATCTGGATTTTCAAAATTATTTCTCATTTTATTAATCGTTTATTTGTTAAGTGCGTTTTTTGCTAAATCAAATTTTAAAGTGGAGCGAACCAGAGTGGTTCAGGCTTCACAAAAATTGGTTTACAATCAGATAGGCATTCTTAAAAATTGGGAAAATTGGTCAATCTGGCAAGAGAAAGATCATTCCATCCAGTATACATTTGAAGGAAAGGATGCTGAAAATGGTGCGGTTATGCATTGGAAAGGGGATCCAGAAAAATCCGGAACAGGTTTAATAGAGATTATCCAGGCAGATCCACCTTACTCAATGGTCTATAAATTGAAGGGCAAGCTTCCTTTTTCAATTCAATCAATGGGATCCTTTATACTTTCTGCTGAAAATTCTAAACGAACTACTGTCCTATGGACTGATCATGGACAAATTCCTTTTTTATTAAGGCCTGTGTTGATGTTTATCGATGTGGAAGCAATTATGGCACCGGATATGGAAAGAGGATTCTTTAAAATAGATTCTATTTGTTCAAGCTTCCAGAATCAAATTCAATTGATCATGCATCAGGATAGTTTGAAAATTTAGAATATTGGTTAATAATTCTCGATTAATGAAGCAGAAAACATTTTGCATTTATACTTGTTAGTAAATTTGTACTTTTAAGCAATACGATAATGACTTATTCCTTGCGTACGATTGTTTTATTAGGCCTAAGTTTATTCTGTCATTGTGATCAGATGGTTGCTCAGGCTGTTAAAATTAATTTGGATTCCTGTCTTATTTTAGCTCGCAGAAATTACCCTCAAATAAAACAGTTGGACCTCCTCGTCAAAACGGGTGAAACAACGGTTACTATTCTAAACAAAGCCTGGTTACCACAGGTTAATGTCAATGCACAAGCTTCATACCAATCAGATGTTACAAGTCTTGATATCAATATTCCCGGGTTTCCAACTCCGGATCCACTGAATAAAGATCAATATAAATTTTATGCTGATATCGGGCAGATTATTTATGATGGAGGCAGTATAAATTTACAAAAAAAAATAACCCGGGCGAATGCTAAGCTTGAAATAAGTAAAGTTGAAACAGAGCTTTACAAATTAAACGATCGAATATTGCAATTATACTTTGGAATATTGCTCAGTCAGTTCCATCAAAAGAGTTTGGATTTACTTGAGAAGGATCTGGTCGAGCAAATCAATAAAGCTACAGTGGCTTATAATGCCAAAACTATTGCTGCTAACACACTTTATTTAATTCAAGCAGAAAAACTGAAATTGGATCAACGGCGTATTGACGTGAATTCGCAAAAGAATCAATTGCTTCAAATGCTTAGTGTTTTTATTAATAGAAATTTAGAAGCAAATGCTGAATTGATTGAACCTCCGAACCCCATATTAAGTCCGGTAATTCAGAGACCTGAGTTGCAATTGGTTGATCAACAGATTTATTTATCAAATTTACAATTAAAGCTTAATCGTTCGAAATCAATTCCTAAGATCAATCTTTTTGGTCAATTTGGATACTCCAATCCTGCATTGAATTTTTTAAAAAATGAGTTCCAGCTCTATTACATAGGTGGAATTAAATTGAACTGGAATTTTTCGGCTTTGTATCAATATCGAAGTGAAACTAAAGTATCAATTTTGAATAAAAATTTGGCTGAACTTCAACGGGAAAGCTTTTTGTTTAATACCAGACTCAATTTGATGCAGCAAAATCAGGATATTCAAAAATATGTCCAGCTTTTAAAATCCGATAAGGAATTAATTGAACTTCGTATAAAAATTAAAAATGCCTCCAGATCGCAATATGAAAATGGGATCATAACGGTAAGCGATTATTTGCGTGAATTGAATGCGGAAGAACAGGCCAGAACAACAGAATTTATTCATAAGGTTCAGTTTCTTCAATCTCAATATTTGTTTTACTATTATTCAGGAATAAATTTATGAAGCAGTACGGTACTAAATTCGCAATAATTATTTTAGTTTGCTTTTTGCAGGCATGCAATCAAAATGGCTTGCAAAGGGATGCCTCCGGAGTATTTGAATCCGATGAAATTATTGTGTCATCTGAAGTGATCGGTAAAGTAATTGAATTTAATGTGGAAGAAGGTTCTGAATTGCAAAAGGATTCGGTAGTAGGAAAAATTGACCCGATTCAATATGAATTGCAAAGTGAACAAATTGCATCATCAATTAAGGCAATGGATAGTAAAACCTTATCCGCCGTTCCTCAAGTGCAAATTTTGCAAGCTCAAATGGAATCGCAGGAAGAGCAAATAAAAGTATTGCAATTACAATTGAAAAATGCTTTGTATGAAAAGGTCAGACTGGAGAAACTTGTTAAGGCAGATGCAGCACCTGGAAAGCAATTAGATGATTTAACTTCACAAATTGCAATATTAGAGCAACAGATTAAAACCGCTCAGAGTCAGGTAACTTTAATTAAACAGCAAATTCAATCGCAGAAGGACTTAATTAAAATTCAAAATCGTGCAATTACCAGTGAGAAGGAACCCCTTGAAAAAAGAAAGGCAATGGCAGATGACTATTTGAAAAAAGCGTTAATTAGAAATCCAATGAAAGGAACGCTATTGACTAAGTATATTCATGAGGGAGAAGTTGTCACTATTGGAAAAGCAATTTATAAATTGGCAAATCTCGATGAACTTTATTTAAGAGCGTATATTACGGGAAGTCAATTGACTCAAATAAAACTTAATCAAGAGGTTAAAGTATATGTTGACGATGCATCTTCGGTTGTAAAAGAGTTTCCTGGAATTATAAGTTATATCAGTGACAAAGCTGAATTTACTCCAAAAACCATTCAAACTAAGGACGAAAGGGCCAATTTGGTATATGCTGTTAAAATTCGCGTTAAAAATGATGGGTACCTCAAATTAGGTATGTATGGTGAAGTGAAATTTAATTAAGAGATGACTGCAATTGAAGCAATTGGCATTTCAAAATCATACCGATTTAAAAAGCAGGAAGTTAAAGCACTTGTAGATATTAATTTGCAAATTTCAAAGGCTGAATTATTCGGTTTGATCGGACCGGATGGATCAGGAAAATCAAGCCTGATTCGTATTTTAAATACCTTGCTATTGGCTGATAAGGGAACAGGATATGTTGATGGCTTAAATATAGTTGACGATTTTGAAGAAATTCGAAAGCGAATAGGGTATATGCCGGGCCGGTTTTCATTATATCAGGATTTAACAGTAGAGGAAAATTTGCAGTTCTTTGCTTCGGTGTTTAATACCACCATTAGCACGAATTATTCTTTAATAAAATCAATTTATCAGCAGATTGAACCATTTAAGCATCGTCGGGCAGGCCAGCTTTCTGGAGGAATGAAACAAAAACTTGCTTTGTCCTGCGCACTGATTCATAGACCTTCTGTTTTATTTCTGGATGAACCAACTACCGGTGTAGATGCTGTTTCTAGAAAGGAATTTTGGGATATGCTTAAAGAATTACAGTCAAACGGGATAACTATCTTAGTTTCGACACCCTACATGGATGAAGCAGCTTTATGCGATCGGGTCGCATTGATTTTAGATGGAAGCTTGTTTAAGGTGGACAAGCCTGCAAACATTGTTGATGATTTTGAACAAAAATTATTTGGTGTTCGGGCAAAAGATATGTATCGTCTAATTCAAGATTTAAAGTCATGGCAATTCGTTTATTCTTGCTATGCTTTCGGAGATAGTTGTCATGTAGTTTTTAAAAATCTAACTGATGAAATAGTTTCTTGTAAAGCCTATTTGACTTCATTGCATCACGAATACATTGAAATAGTTCAAATTAAGGCTGGAATTGAAGATTGTTTCATGGATCTAATGAAAAAAAGTGCCTGAAAATTATTTGATCGAAGTTACAAATCTAACTAAAAGATTTGGAGAATTTACTGCTGTTGATAACATCAGCTTTAATGTAAAGCAAGGTGAAATATTTGGATTTTTAGGGGCCAACGGTGCAGGGAAAACGACTGCGATCAAAATGTTATCGGGGTTATTGAATCCAAGTTCAGGAGAAGCAAAAGTTATTGGTTATGATGTAAAGACACAGGCAGAGCAAATTAAAAAAAATATTGGCTACATGAGCCAACGGTTTTCGCTCTATGAAGATTTGACTGTTTATGAAAACATGCGTTTTTATGGAGGAATATATGGATTGCGTACCAAGGAAATTAATTCAAAGGCAGATGATATTTTAAATTTTTTAAATCTGATAAATGAAAGAAATGTTTTGGTAAAATCGCTTCCACTTGGATGGAAACAAAAACTGGCATTTTCAATTTCAATTTTACACAATCCACCACTTGTATTTTTGGATGAACCAACCGGTGGAGTAGATCCAATTACGCGACGTGAATTTTGGGAGTTAATTATGGAAGCTTCTCACAGAGGGACAACCATATTTGTCACCACGCATTATATGGATGAAGCCGAGTATTGCAACCGGGTATCAATCATGGTTGATGGGAAAATTGAAGCATTGGGTGCCCCATTAGAATTGAGACAACAGATTGGCGTATCCAATATGGAGGCCGTTTTTTTAAATCTCGCTAGGAAATCTAGTCGCATTGAAGTATGATGAAGCAGTTTTGGATTTTTGTAAATAAGGAATGGCTTCACATCTTAAGAGATCGACGAACCTTATTGATTTTATTTGGAATGCCTATTGCTCAGATTTTAATCTTTGGATTCGCCCTTTCTAACGAAGTTAAAAACTCTAAAATTGCAATACTAGATCATGCTGCTGACGAGGTAAGTTATAAATTGATTGAACGCATTCAAGCTAGTAAATATTTTGAAATAGTAAGGGTGCTACACAGTGATTCTGAAATCGATCCTGCATTTAAGCAAGGGCATATTCGCCTGGTTGTAGTTTTTCCAAGCTCTTTAAGTGCCGATTTAAATCATCAGAATGATGTTAGTATCCAATTGATTTCTGATGCCTCCGATCCGAATGTCGGAACAACCTTGGTTAATTACATGAGTTCAATATTTAGTGATTATCAAAATGAATTGATTGCACTCAATAAATTGCCATATACGATTAAACCTGAAGTGAGAATGATCTATAACCCTCAATTAAAGGCTGCATATAATTTTGTGCCAGGAGTTATGGCTATGGTGCTTTTATTGATCTGCTCATTAATGACCTCTATTGCGATCGTCCGGGAAAAGGAAATGGGAACCATGGAAGTGTTACTCGTTTCCCCTTTAAGGCCTGCTTTGGTGATTCTTTCTAAAACCATTCCTTACCTTGTATTGTCGTTTATTAATATCTGCAGTATATTACTTTTAAGTTATTTTGTTTTAGGAGTTCCTGTAAAGGGAAATCTATTTTTATTATTGGCGGAGGGAATCCTTTTTATTATTACCTCACTTTCACTGGGGATGTTTGTTTCTTCAGTTGCAGCGACTCAAACGGCGGCTATGTTTGGCACGTTGGTGGGGTTATTTATGCCAACGTTGATGTTTAGTGGATTTATGTTTCCAGTAGATAATATGCCAATACCGTTACAAATGCTTTCAAACATAATTCCTTCAAAATGGTTTTTTAATATTGTAAAAGCCATTATGATAAAGGGTCTTGGTTTTTCAGCTATATGGAAAGAGACTTTGATTTTATTTGGAATGACCTGCCTGCTCTTTATTATTAGCATTCGAAAATTTGATAAGCGATTAACCCTTTAATTAATGCGAACCATTAAGTTCATCATACAAAAGGAATTCAGTCAGTTTTTTCGTGAAAAAACCAACATAAGAATGTTGTTGGTTATGCCTGTGATCCAATTGATATTATTACCATTGGCAGCAAATTATGAAGTCAGAAATATTCAACTGTGTGTAGTCGATCACGATCATTCAACCTACGTTCGTGAAATGATTCAAAAAGTTACTTCATCCGGATATTTTAAACTAAATTCTTATGTTGATTCCTATCACGAAGGATTAGAGCGAATGGAACATGATAATGTTGATATTATTTTGGAAATTCCTTCTGGATTTGAAAAGATACTGATACGGGAAAACGAAGCAGTTCTTTCAGCATCAGTTAATGCGGTCAATGGACAACGGGCTAGTTTGGGGGCACAATATTTATTGGCGATCCTGCGTGAATTTAATCGTGAAATCAGATTGAAATGGATTCAGTTTCCAAGGTTTAATCCGGTGCCTATTATAAAAATAGAACATTCATATTGGTATAATCCAATTATGAATTATAAGTATTTTATGGTGCCTGGAATTTTGGTTATTCTACTGACCATGGTAGGTGCAAATATGTCTGCTTTAAATCTTGTTCGTGAGAAAGAACTGGGAACGATCGAACAAATAAATGTTTCGCCCATAAAGAAATACCATTTTATTATTGGTAAATTAATTCCTTTTTGGATTATGGGACAAGTGGTTTTGACCCTTGGTTTATTAGTAGCACGATTAATTTACGGCATTGTACCGCTTGGCAGTATAGGATCTATTTATTTGTTTTCTTCTGCTTATTTATTTTGCATTTTAGGATTAGGTCTTTTGATTTCAACCTATGCAAACACACAGCAACAGGCAATGTTGATTTCATTCTTTGTAATGATGGTATTTATATTATTGAGCGGACTCTATACCTCAATTGACAGCATGCCGCTATGGGCTCAATTCATTACTAAAATTAATCCCATTGCCTATTTCGTACAAGTCATGCGACTGGTCATCATGAAGGGGAGTGGGTTGAAAGATATTTTACCACATATAGTAGCTATACTTGGGATGGCAACCGTTATAATACCTTGGGCTGTTTGGAACTATCGAAAAAGAAGTTGAGGATTTTATAATTTTCGAACAGCTTGTTCATTTGTAACATTAAGGATTGCCTCTGCCTGATAGGGCCAGGATTCAATTAGTTTATCATCAATTTCATCGAATTCTACCATCCATTTTCTTAAATCCTTTTTAGAGGTATTTTTTATTTGATCAAAACTGCGAATTCCTTTAGAAATTAATCGACTTTCAACATCTTCATCGATTCCTTTAATTAAATGCAATGGATCCGAAGGCTGAGCTTTCTGAGTATATTGTTCCATTTTTTCATCACCAATTATATTGCTTATAATCATTAGATGTTGATCTAAAATGGATTTAAGGTCAGCAACAATTTTGGAATCTCCGGATTCTGATTCTGACAATTTCTGATTTGTTTTTAAACGCAAGAGCTGTTGCTCGAGCTCAAATACTTTTAGTTCTAATTCCTGGTTTAAATTTTGAGATTGCTTGAGCGCTTGATTTGATTGTTCGAAATCAGTAATTAACGACGGATCTTCAAGTTTGCGCTTTACTTCAAGGTATTTCTCTTCTAATATAACATATTTGGATTTCCAGTCTTCATAAGCAACTTTATATGTTCTTTCTTGCTCAAGTGTTTGGAGAATTTTTTCATCAAGATCAAATTTTTCTTTGCGCAATTGATCGTAAATTAATCGTAATTCATTTTTATCACGAATAGCATCCCTTGCTTCCAAACGGAACTTGCTGGCAACGATCCACAAGGCGACGAGGGAACAAATTACCAGAATTCCAAAAAAAACGTATAAAAACACCGGTGCAATAGACATGTTAAGCTTGATCAGAATACATTGGAAGCCTAAATTTAAATTCAGGCTTCTTACTATAAATGCAAATTAAAATCTCTTTGGATATTCTCTGTTGTATTCGTAGCGCAATACATCAAAAGAAGTCACGATGCCTACCAGTTTTCCATTATCTACAACAGGCAATGCGTGAAATAAATGCTCCATAAATACCTCTGCAGCAGTCCCTACTTTATCAATAGGTTCAATGGTTGCCAGTATCTTAGTCATCACATTTCCAACTTTTGTGGTTGGATAATCCTTATGATCCACAGCTAATTTAAAAAGGTCATACGTGGTAATAATCCCAACCAACTTCATGTCATTTTCGACCACAGGAACGTGGTGAATCCGATTGTTGATTAGTAATTCTTTGACCTTCTGAAGTGTGTCTGTTGGACTTACACATATTACGTCCCGAACCATAATTTCCTGGACCGTTTCATTCATCATACATTTTGAGTTTTAAGGCACGAAAGATATTAAAGTTTGTAGAATATTAAGCTAAATTAAAATAAATTTTCTAAGTGGCTGTCTTTAACTGCATTCGGAAGGCAGACTTGCAGCAAGGGCTCTTGTTCCATAGCGGTCTGGATTGCTTCTAAAGCTCCTTCATTTCTAGCCCAGGCACGCCTTGCAACTCCATTATTTACATCCCAGTGTAACATATTCTGAATTTTGTCATCACAAGATTTACTCCCATCTAAAACCATCCCAAATCCCCCATTGATCACCTCGCCCCAACCAACACCGCCTCCATTATGGATTGATACCCAGGTAGCTCCTCTGAAACTATCGCCAATTACATTATGAATGGCCATATCTGCTGTAAATTTCGAGCCGTCGTAAATATTGGAAGTCTCTCTAAACGGGGAATCCGTTCCCGAAACATCATGATGATCTCGTCCTAAAACTACAGCTCCTTTCAAAGCGCCTTCTGCGATGGCTTTGTTAAACGCTTTGGCAATTGCAATACGCCCTTGAGCATCTGCATAAAGTATTCTCGATTTACTTCCAACAACCGGTAAATTGGACCCTGCATTTCGAATCCACTTCAAATTGTCCAGGTATTGAAGCTTTGGATTTCCTTCCAACACTTCTATAAGCTGAATAATTACCTGTTCTGCAATTTTATCTGTTTTCTGTAAATCCTCCAGAGTTCCCGAACAACATACCCACCTGAAAGGCCCAAATCCATAATCAAAACACAAGGGTCCCATGATATCTTCTACGTAGGAGGGATATCGGTATTGAAGATGCGCTTCGTCCTTCCATACCTTCGCTCCGGCTGCTCCCGCTTCTTTTAAAAAGGCATTTCCATAGTCCCAAAAATACATCCCTCTTTCACTAAGGGTGTTGATGGCTTCAACCTGCCTGCGCAAACTGGATTGAACTGCCTTTAAAAATGCGGGTTTATCTTGAAGTAATAAATTTTTAGCTTCATCAAAACGGTAACCAACCGGGCAATAACCAAGATCATCTATATTATGTAAAGATGTTTGATCAGAGCCTAAATGTACCTTTATGTTGTGTTGGACAGTATACTCCCATAAATCAACAATATTTCCGGCATACACCAAAGCAATGCCTTTTTCTTGATTTTTATAATTTTTGGCTGCTTCAAAAAGTTGAGGCAAGGAATTATAAATATTGTTTGGTTCAATGTATCCATCTTCCACTCGTTGTTTTATAGCATCTGGGTCGACTTCAGCCAGCAAACAACATGCACCGGTTATCACAGCTGCTAAAGATTGTGCACCTGACATACCTCCAAGACCAGAGGTGATAAACAATTGTCCGTTTAAATTATTCAAATTTGGTTGAAATCGTCTTGCTGCATTTAATAAAGTAATCGTGGTACCATGCACTATCCCTTGTGGTCCAATGTACATAAATGAACCGGCAGTCATTTGGCCGTATTGAGTTACACCCAAAGCATTGTATTTATTCCAATCTTCTTTTTTGCTATAATTTGGAATCATCATACCATTCGTAATAACAACACGAGGTGCATCAGGATGTGATGGAAATAATCCAAGCGGATGCCCCGAATATAAAACCAATGTTTGAAAGTCTGTCATTTGACTTAAATAAAACATGGTCAATTTATATTGAGCCCAATTTTGAAAAACAGAACCATTTCCACCATAGGTTATAAGTTCGTGTGGATATTTTGCAACTTTAGGATCTAAATTATTTTGGATCATCAACATAATTGCAGCAGCCTGACTGGATTTCGCTGGATATTCTGAGATGGATCGTGCATACATCGGATATTTTGGCCTAAATCGATACATGTAAATACGACCATAATTTTTAAGTTCTTCAGCAAATTCACGGGCTAAAATCTCATGAAAACTATGGGGGAAATAGCGAAGTGCGTTTCTGACAGCAAGTTGTTTTTCGTCTTGTCTTAAAGTTTGTTCGATGTTCCGCTTTGGAGCATGCGGTACCGATTGATCGTATCCAGGATGATCCGGCAAAACGTTTGGAATACCTTCTTTTAATACATTCATTTCCATAAATTTCAAATTAGTTCCGGAGTAAATTGTACAATGAAAAAAATTGAATATCCTGACTTTCTAATTTAGGATCCTTACTAATGCATTCAATATTTAATAGTTCATTAGGGTTTAAATCAAAATAGTTAGGGAAGAACTGTGTCGATTCTGTCTCAACTAAATAGATGCTTTTTGCAAAATTTTTAGCACGTATATTGAAGCGATAACCCTGGTTAGTTTTTTCAAAATCCAATATTTGAACAGTAGGCTCCAATAAATTTAAATCTTTATATTTATCAAAAAAGCAGGTACTGCTTCCACTTTGCGTTTTATTTTTCCATTTTAATAAAAGGTAGTAATCCTTGGTAAATTCAAGTTTTTTTAAATCGAGTGGTATGGTTAAGACTAATTGCGAACTATCTTTAATTATAAGTCCTTCCCAATGATCATAAAATATAAAATTACCTGAAAAATCCTGGAGATGAATATCTAATTCAAAAGATTCATTTTCAACTAAATCAGACAATGCATGAATTGAAACACCATTTTCGTTGGGTGCTGCAACAAACAGTAAGGGTTCAAAAGTTTTTTTAACCAGGTGTTGTAATGCTTTATATCGACCTGTATAATCGATTCCTGACCATGAAATTCCTGGCCAGCAATCATTAAATTGCCAATACAAAGTTCCCATACAATATGGTTTTGAAAGCCGATGTTTTCTAATAATTTTGCAAATACCCTCAGCCTGGCAAATTTGATTGAGATAAATTAATTCTTCAAAATTTTTTGGTTCTGGAAAATCTCGTGAGATGTATTTTCGGATAAGTTTATTTCCTCTTGGATGTTTTTGATGGTTTAAAATGCTTTTTGATTCTAATTGCAAATCGCTATCATCTGCAATTGTTTTTAATGTAACCAGGGAAGGGAGTGATTGAAAACCAAATTCACTCATAAATCTTGGGACTCGTTCTTCTAATTCTTCAAAAGGCATTTCATCATGCCAAAGGCCCCAATCATGGGCATCTCCATAATTCGTAAATCGTTTATCTCCTCTTCCATATAATGGCGATGACTCCCAATAAGAAGTGAAGTTGCTGTGCTTTTTTACAGCTTCAGGTAAAATTTTATTAAATAAAACTTGATAATCATTCCAAATGCGATCTTGATTAGTGGGCGAAATTAACAGCTGCCATCCCCATCGATTCCATCCTTCATTATTTTCGTTATTACCACACCACAAAGCAATGCAAGCATGACTGCTAAGTCGTTTTACTTGTTCTTCTGCTTCTAGTGCAACGTTGGTTAAATAAGACGAATCTCCCGGATACATCCCACAGGCAAACATAAAATCTTGCCAGATCATTATCCCTTTTTCATCGCATGCTTCGTAAAACGCTTCAGATTCATAAGTGCCGCCACCCCAAATCCGCAACATATTGAAATTACAATCAACTGCTTGATCTAGAATGCGTAAGGGGTCATCACTTTTTAAAAACAGAATATCTTGAGGTATGTAATTAGCACCTTTACAAAAGATTCTTTTGCCATTTACTAAAAAATAAAAAGAAGATCCGAATTGATCTGCTTCGTTTGTTAATGTAATTGTACGAATGCCTGTTTTCCATTCCTTCAACAAGCGTTTTTGCCCCCCTTCAAGAATCGATAATTTACACGAATAAAGTGTTTGATTTCCATGACCATTAGGCCACCATAATTGTGGATTATTTATGATCAGGTTTTGTGTGCAATGATTTTGCCCAAATTGAGAAGAACAATCAAAGTTAAAAAGTTGATTTCCAATTTCTAATTCGAAGCTTTGAAGTTTATCTATGTCAGAATTAAAATCCATTTCTAGCTTTAATTCCGCATAATCTGAACCGATTTCTTTGGTGTGCAAGGAAACATGTTCCAACAGATACTCATTCCAGGCAATTATTGAAATTGGCTTTGTTATTCCTGAACTTTCTAATGTCGGTCCAAAATCCCAACCAAATTGGTATTGAGGTTTTCGTACCATGACACGCTTTTCTCCAGGTAATTTTGTTTCAAGCTGACGATACATTGAATCGGCAAGTTGGCTTGCTGATTGGAATTTAATTAATAATTCATTGGTTCCAGCTTTTAAAGCGGATTTTATATCGAAGTTCCAGGTTCTGAATGCATTTTCAGCATTCCCAATAAACTCATCGTTAAGATAAACTTTGCAATAGGTATCCAGACCGGGGCAATTCAAATAAATATGTTCATTTAATAAAAACGCTGGTTCAATTTGAATCAAGGATTTAAACAACCATTCTTTCTGACTTACCCATTGAACGCTTGCTTCATTTTGAGAGTAGTAAGGATCTGGAATTTTTGAATTTTCAAGAAGGGCTGTAAAACTATTGCCGGGAATGTTACAAGGAAGCCATTGAATGCTGTCCGCAGGACTAAAAAACCAATCTGTATGCAATTGATGGTGCATTTGGCCTGAAAGTTTAACCAAAAGAAACAGAAACAGAACAAAACTATATGAAATTCGATGCATAGGACACAAAATAAAAAAGGCTTTCCGGAAAGGAAAGCCTTTTTTATTAATTGAATTGAAAATTATTCAGATTTAGTCTGAGGAGCTGGTGCTACATTTTCAGTTTGAGCTGCAGCTGTAGATTTTGATTTACAACATGCTTTTCCGTTTGCAGAACCTTTTGCACAACATGCTTTTGATGGTGAACAAGATTTTCCAGTTGCACCTGTTGCAGAAGCTTCAGAACTTGGAATATTTACGAAACTAGCTGTTGCATCATCAAAACGAACAGGTGTTTTCATAGCTACGCCAGAAGCATCTTTAGCTACTTTAAAGAAACAAACACTTCCGTTTTCACATACTTTTGTTTCAATATTTGGATCTTTCGCTGCAGCTTTCATTGCAGTTTCGCTAGGTTTAGCACAAGATTTTGCCTCAGCAGATTTAGCACCATGAGAACACGTTTGTGCAGAAGCTGTTCCCGCTGAAATTAAGAAGGCGAATCCTAATAAAAGAAATAGATTTTTCATATTTTTAACTGTTTTTTAATTGTTTTACAAAGATAAAACGTCCTACATTTATATTTAGTTCTTTGTTTAAGCATTTAACGAGAATTTAAGACAATCTAATTACAATGATTTTTGCTAAAGTATACATTATCAGCTTGTTATCAATTATCCTGCTAGGGTCATCGTGCAGTTCTACGAAGCAAGATCCCAATCCAGAGTACATCCGGATTGGAAATGGGGGTGGTTTTGCCGGGATTGAAACGGTTTACACCATTAACCTGAAAGGTCCTGTAGATCAGGGTGGAGCCCAAATTGGGAGTTTGAAAAAAGCAGATATCAATCAATTAACCCGAAATATCCAAGTTTTGCAATTGGATCAGTTGGACTGGAATCATCCTGGAAATATGTATAAATTTATTGAATACAAACTGGGAACCAAAATGCACCGGATGAGTTGGGATAGCAATTCACCGGATGTTAATAATAATCTTAATCTATTTTACAATCACGCCCTTCACCTAATTCAAAAATTGAATTCATGAAAAAATTTACCTTTAGTATATTGCTAAGTATACTTATACTGCAACTGGTTTCAGCGCAGGCCTTTAAAAAACCACATCAATTTACTATAAGCAGTGGGGCTAAAATTGAAAATAAAATTTTGACAAAGCCATCAGGATTTTTGCCAAAACTTGAATCTTCAATTGTTCCAGTAATCAATCCATCTTATAGATCAATGCAAGGGCAACAATTGCAAACCGGTAAAACTGCAATGCAGGTAATTCAAATGAACGAGGAAGGAATTCCCATTCGTTTTATTACAAGCAATAAGCATCCTCAGATCCAAATGCCTGATGCACAATACTGGGCGGAACAACTTCCTAAAAGTTTAAGTTTGCCGGATTATGCCGGTACAGCCTTTACGCTGCGCAGTGAAGAAAAAGATAATCAGGGCATTATTCATATTAAGTATGACCAAACTTTCGAAGGGATACCTGTTTTTAATGGGGAGTATTTCGTACATATTTATCCTGACCAAAAAGTTATGGCACACGGAGTAGTTCATTTACCGGATCAATATTTTGAAGCTAAAATTGATTCAAAAGAAGCATACAATCAAGCTCAGATTGAACTTGAAAAAACTGGAATTCACTTTGCCGCCGATAACGTTGAGCATCCTGCTTTTATTAAATTGGGTCTGCAACAATCCAGATTGGTATATTGGTTTAATCCAGCAAAAAGCGAATGGCATTTGGTTTATGAGTTGGATGTATATCCGACTGCAATGACTCGATACACTGTATTAACAGATGCAGTGTCTGGAAAAGTTGTAAAATATTACCAAAAACATTGTTTGTTGGCACATGCTGATAAAGAACACAAACATGAAACACCATTGAATTCAGTTCCGCCTCAGGGAGCAGAAGTGACAACTGCCAAAGATTTGATGGATGTAACCCGAAGCTTAAATGTTTGGAGAGACAATTCAACTGTTTATTTGATCGACGGCTCCAGGCCAATGTTTAAACCTGGTTCTTTTAAATTAGACAATCCGATTGGTGCAATTTGGACCTTAGATGCAAAGAGTACCAATCCAAACAATCTTAAAGTTGATCAAATCAAATCAACCACAAATACCTGGGCCAAAAATGCAGTTTCTGCTCATTACAATGCAGGGATTGCTTTTGAATATTATACCAATACCCATGCGCGAAATTCAATCAATGGAATCGGAGGATCTATTATTTCAGTTGTTAATGTTAATGATGAAAGTGGCGGAGGGTTAGACAATGCTTTTTGGAATGGACAAGCTATGTTTTATGGCAATGGAGCACAATCATTTATGCCTTTAGCGAGAGGTTTGGATGTTGCAGGGCACGAAATGTCACATGGTGTTATTGAAAGTACTGCCAATTTGGACTACGAAGGGGAATCCGGTGCAATCAATGAATCTTTTGCAGATGTATTTGGCGTTTTAATCGATCGGGATGATTGGAAAGTTGGCGAAGACGTGGTTCGATTAGGTGAGTTCCCATCTGGTGCACTTCGCAATATGAGTGACCCTCACAACGGTGCGCAAACAAATGACTTTGGAAGATGGCAACCCAGACATGTTAATGAACAATACAAAGGCACCGCAGATAATGGTGGTGTGCATATTAATAGTGGCATTCCAAATTATGCATTTTATTTATTTGTTCAAGAGATGGCAAAAACATCTAATGAAGCAGCAGCAAAAGGAGTTGCTGAAAAAGTATACTACAAAGCCCTTAGTCAATATTTAACCCGTTCTTCTAAATTTAAAGAATTACGTCCAGCTGTCGAGCAAGCATGCATTGATTTGCATGGAAATAATTCTGCAGTGCACAATGCGGCTAAAAAAGCTTTTGATATGGTAGGAATTGGTTCCAGCGGCACTCCGGGAGGTGGTGGTACTAATTATCAAAAAGATTTACCTGTTAATCCTGGTAAAGAATTCGTTGTGTGCACGGATGATAATTTTGATGGTGTTTATTTAATCAATCTGAGTTCAGGTGCAATTACGCAATTAAGCCAAAATGCAGTTAAAAGCAAACCAAGCGTTTCTGATGATGGTTCAGAAATTTACTATGTTGGAGATGATTCAAAATTATATGGACTCTTTTATAATACGAGTACCAAGCTTTATCAGGAATTTATTCTCGACAGCGATCCTATTTATCGAAATGCTTGTATTTCTAAAGATGGTTCTTTTCTTGCCGTTTTATACGAACAAGCAGAAAATAAAATTCATGTTTACCAGTTTGCAAATCAAAAATGGAACACATTCACACTTAATAATCCTACAACAGGATCCGGTGTAAATACATCCAATGTAAAGTATGCAGACTTTTTAGACTTTGAACATTCTGGTCAATATCTTATGTACGACTGTTTAAGTGAATTTGATAACGGCACCTCAACTCCCTATGAATATTGGGATATTGGCTTTGTTAGAGTGTTTGATTTGCAAACTAAAGCAGTAGGGGACGGTCACATAGAAAAATTGTTTGGTGACATCCCGGAAAATGTAAGTATAGGAAATCCGGTATTTTCAAAAAATTCACCTTATATCATAGCGTTTGATTATGTTGAAGCCCAATCGTCTTTTAATACCTATTCACTTTTGGGTGCGAATGTAGAAACAGGAGATGTTGGTGAGATAGCAATTAATAGAGATGATCTTGGTTTTGCAAGTTATTCAGTGAATGATGATTTTTTATTATACGATGGAGTAAATACTTCAGGTGATATTTCACTAAAATACAAACCACTGGCAAAAAGTAAAATTGCATCCAATGGAAATGAGTTGCTTTTTGTAAATGGTGCCCGCTACGGCAGTTGGTTTGCTGATGGAAAAAGAAGTCTGGTAAAAACGGTTTCATTGCCTGGTTTAACTGCTGTCTCCGTTTCTCCAAATCCATTTGTCGATCACATCGTAATCAATTTAGAGTCAAAAGAAGCATTGGATGTAAATGCTAAAATTGTGAATGCCGCAGGTGAAATTGTTAAAAATCAGAATTATAGTATGATATCTGGTTCAAATCAATTTGTTATGAATACGGATGATTTAACTTCAGGTGTTTATTTCTTGAGTTTGACTACTAAAAATGGATTTGCTGGATTGAGCTTGATTAAATCTGGTAATTGATTTAGTTTTAAATAGTTTAATTAAGCAAATTAGAACAGTTTAATAGTTGAAACGGAAGATCTTGATTATCCGCTTTAGTTCCATTGGGGACCTGATTCTAATTACACCAATTGTTCGTTGTCTAAAAATGCAATTGGATTCAGAAATACATCTAATCACGAAAGCGGGATTTAAATCGGTATTAGTTAGTAATCCTTACATTGATAAACATTGGAGTTTTGACAAGTCAATTTTTGAATGCCTGGATGAGCTAAAATCCGAGTCCTTCGACCTGGTAATCGATCTGCACAAAAATACCAGATCTTTTCTGTTGAGAATTTTACTACACAAACCCACTTATAGTTTTAATAAAATTAATATCTGGAAATGGATTATGTGTGCATTTAAAATCAACTTAATGCCTGATAAGCATTTAGTAGATCGTTATTTTGAAGGATTAAGGGCACTGCATGTTAAAAATGATGGAAAGGGACTTGATTATTTTTTTAACAAGAATATTAACCAGGAGGCGATTATTGAAGGCTTGCCTCCAAAATTTATAGTAGGTGTTTTAGGTGCTGCGCATTTTACTAAGCAAATTCCTTTAGAAAAGTGGCGAGAATTAATGGGTAGCGTAAAGTTTCCAATTGTATTAATTGGTGGAAAAAACGAATTATTATCAGGGAAGCAATTGGAATTGGAATTTCCGGGTAGATTCATAAATTGTGCAGGCCAATTTTCAATAGACCAGTCAGCTAAAATTATTGAAAGTGCAATGATGGTAATTACTCCTGATACTGGAATGATGCATATAACCGCGGCCTTAAAGAAACCAATGCACGTGTTTTGGGGAAATACCATTCCTCAATTCGGCATGTCTCCGTATTACGGAACAAAACCAGGAATACACCGCAACCATGAAGTATTGAATTTAGCGTGTCGACCCTGTTCGAAGTTAGGTTTTCCTAAATGTCCTAAAAATCACTTTAATTGTATGATGCAACAACAGATTACACCCATCCTGTTAGATTTAGAAATGTGATGAAAAATGCTTTTTATTATTCTGGTATAAAGCCAAGTCCTGTACCGGTTGAAGTTAATTTCGAACCGGATTCGTTTAAAATTATAATTCAAAAAAACAACCAGATTCAATCGGTTGAATGGCCTATAAATCAAATAAAGCCTGACTCCAATTATTCTGGTATGAAATTAATCCTGTCGCATGGAGTCAAACCTCCTTTTGAATATTTAGAATTCGATTCAACAGAAATATTGGACTTCCTGCAAAATAAATATCCTTATCATAAATGGATAAAAAAAGATGACTGGATCAACAAAAATGCATTTGGATTAATTTTAGGGGGAATAGCCATATTGGTCATCGGGATTTTAGGCCTCTATTTATTGATAGCACCGAAAGTTTCAGACGGATTAACAAAAACAATTCCGATTAAATGGGAAGTTGAATTGGGTGACAAAATGTTTTCGCAGTTTATGACTGCGGATAAAGAAAATAAACTAAAATCAATGCAGTTGGATTCGTTTTTCAAACTAATGAATGTGACCTCAGCGTATCCTATTCGCATTCATTTTTCTGAAGATACAATTCTGAATGCATTTGCCATTCCTGGAGGTCACATCGTGGTTTATAAAGGATTGATAGATAAATTAAACAATTACGAAAGTCTTGCAGGTTTGCTTGCACATGAATTTACACATATTGAAAGAAAGCACAGTTTGAAAACAATCTTTAGATCCGCATCTTCTTATTTGATTTTGGCAGCGGTCTTTGGAGATTTAACCGGTTTGGCTGGAGTCATTCTGGAAAATGCTAATTCAATACAAAATTTAAGTTACTCTAGAAAATTTGAACATGAAGCAGATCAATATGCGGTTTCGATCCTATTAGATCGCAAAATAGGATTGACAGGAATGCTTGATTTGTTTAAAGTGTTTTTAAATATAGGAAACAAAGGTTTATCGGTACCTGCATTTTTAAGTACCCATCCCGTTACTGAGGATCGGATTAAATACATAGAATCACACATGGCTGGGCGTGAATCTGAAACGATGGATCATCAAGAACTCAAACAGCTTTTTCTTAGATTGAAATTATAAGCATTGCTGAAAATTACCATTTGAAAGCCTTTTTCATGAGTATATTCGCATGTTTTTTGAATTTTACCCAATAATATGGTGCTTTTTTCGTAATATCAGCATACACAAAACGACGAAACATGGAGGTATTAAGTTTTAATGAACTTTTTAAATTGATTTGGAAAAATTTCCGGCTGTTATTTATCATAGGTATATTGACAGTAATAGGTTCAGCATGTATTGCATTGGTTCTTCCAGTATTTTATAAATCAACAACTACTATTTTTCCAGTAAAACTTGCCCAGGTTCCAGTAAATGAAACTTCATTTAGAAGAGGAAATATCAGTGATTTTGGAGAAACAGGGGAGGCCGAACAAGCTCTTGAGGTGCTAAACTCTACGAGTTTAATGGAACGAGTCGTAAATAAATTTGACTTATATACACATTACAAAATCAAACGAACCGATCCTGCAGCTAAGTTTTTTGTATTTAAAACCTATGAAGGAAATGTAGACATAAAGCGAACTAAATTTAACTCAATACAAATTACAGTAAAGGACAAAGATCCTAAAATGGCTTCTGATATGGCCAATGCAATAGCATCTTACCTTGATACTTTAAAATATGAAATGGTTCAGCTTCGTGCTAATGAATTGGTTACTAATTTAGAACGCCAACACACAATACAGCAAAAATTAATTGACAGCCTTAAATTAGAAATGGATATCCTGACCAATAAAGGTATCATGAGTCAATTTCAAAGGGGTTATTTATTAGAAGCGTATGCACAGGCAGTTGGAGCCGAGCGAAATCAATTAAAAACACTGGTCGATTCAAATATCAAATACGGGGAAGAATTTGATAAAGTGGAGCGAATATTTGATCGCGAAATTGAAAACATCATGTTAATTAATAAATATTTAGTTCAAACAAAAGCAGATGGAGAAATCCAGTTTTCTCAAAAATTTGTAGTCGATGCTGCAGAACCTGCTGAACGAAAATCATACCCTGTACGTTGGCTAGTTGTTTTAGTTAGTCTGATTAGTTCAATGTTTATTTCCATTGGATTATTGTTGCTCAAGCAAAGCTGGCCTCAATACAGGAAGAACCTCGAGGCTTAATTTCATAAACATGGAAAATAGCAGATCTGTCTTTTACAGCAGTCTCATACTTTCTTTTGGAACCATTTATTTTGCGTTTCGTTTTGAATTCTATCCTATACTTGGATTGCCTTTAATTATTTTGTTTATCCCTTTAATAATTAAAAAACCGGATCTTCTTTTTTTTCTTTTGGCTTTTCTGACACCATTATCTATTAATCCTGCTGACGTTGAGTGGTCTCATCTCAGTCTGGCTTTACCGTCTGAACCATTAGGATTAATTCTGGTGCTCTTCTTTTTTCTTCTCTTTGCTACCAGCGATAAAGTGGATGTTAATTTTCTTAAACATCCAATTACAATTTTAATTTATTGTTTTTTTATTTGGTGGATAATCACAAGTTTCACCAGTGTACATAAATTAGTGTCCATTAAATTTATTATCGCAAAACTTTGGTTTATTATTCCATGTTACTTTTTGGCAGGTGTATTTTTTAAAGACAACTTGGCTATTCGGAAATATATATCTCTGTTTGTATTAGGGATGTTTTTGGTTAGTCTATTTAATATTGTTCATTTGTCAACTTATGGTTTTGAAGATAAACCTTCCCAATGGACCATGCAGCCGTTTTTTAAAGATCATACCATCTTTGGGGCAATTTTAGCCTTGGTGATTCCATTATGCTTTGGATTAATCAAATGGAACAAAGGAAATTTCATCCTTCAATGGATTTTCGGTATTGTATTAGTCGTCTTGGTTACCGGTTTGATAGTAACTTTTTCCAGAGCGGCTTGGGTTAGTATTGTTCCGGCGCTCCTGCTGTTCTTGATTTTTTTATTTAGAATTCGATTCAAATGGGTATTGGCAGGAGTAGCTGTAGGACTCTATTATCTATTGGTTAATCTGGATCCATTAATTATGGAAATGGAACGCAACAAAGTGGCAGGCAGTGATGACATTGTTCAAAATGCTGAATCTATTTCAAATATTAGTTCAGATCCTTCCAACCTGGAGCGAATCAACCGATGGTCATCTGCCATTGAAATGTGGAAAAGCAAACCCATTTTTGGCTTTGGTCCAGGAACTTATATGTTTGAATATGCACCTTACCAATTATCCGGTAATTTCACAAGTATCAGTACCAATTTTGGTGATGTCGGAAACGCTCACAGCGAATATTTGGGACCTTTGGCCGAATCTGGATTGATAGGGATGCTGTTGTTTCTGGCTTTATTTATAAGCGTATTTGTTATAGGATTTAAGGCTTATTATCATCCTCAAATAACTAAAGAAGATCGATTTATTTTATGCACGGTATTGTGTGCATTGATAACATATTTTGTGCACGGCTTTTTAAATAATTTTCTGGACACTGATAAAGCCAATAATATTTTCTGGCCATTAATTGCATGTGTTGTTGTGTTGGATTTAAAATATCGGATGGCTAAATTACAAGCTACGATTCCAAATCACTAAATCGACGATGTAAAATAGAGTACATTTTGCTTTTTAACAAACTGTCTTTTTCATCATCTTTAAAACGTATAATTCCTTTGGTGAAATTTAAAACATAATCTTTCTCCCATTCTTTAAAATTGGCAGCTAGATCTTGAATGGATTTTACTAAATAATGAGCCTCGCGATTCGTCATGCAAGGATGAATCGAAATCCGGATCCATCCAGGCTTGGTAGAATAATCTCCGGTATTGATTCGGTCTGTAATTTTATGAGAAATTTCAGGGCTCACATTTAACAGATAATGTCCGTAGGTTCCTGCACAAGAACATCCACCACGAGCTTGAATTCCAAACCGATCATTTAGTAATTTAACACCTGCATTATAATGTAAGTCGTCTATGTAAAAAGAAATGATACCAAGACGGTGTTTGTGCTGGGAAGCTAAAATGTGTAAATTGGGTATTTGTGACAATCCATTCCATAATATTTGCATCAACTCTTCCTCTCGCTTTAACATCAATTGAACGTTCATTTCTTCTTTCAATAAGATGCACATGGCTGCTTTTATCGTTTGGAGAAAAGCAGGGGTTCCACCATCTTCACGTTCCTCAATATTCTCAAGAAATTTATGTTCTCCCCAGGGATTGGTCCAATCTACAGTGCCGCCTCCTGGGTCATCCGGAATACTATTTGAATACAATTTATTATCAAAGACTAATACCCCTGAACTTCCGGGACCTCCTAAAAATTTATGCGGTGAAAAATAGATTGCATCTAAGCTGGCAGCAGGATCCTCAGGGTGCATATTAATTTGAACATATGGTGCAGAACAGGCAAAGTCAACAAAGCATAACCCCTGATATTTATGGATCAGTTTAGCTATTTCGTGAAAAGGAGTGATGATGCCGGTTACATTGGAACAGGCAGTGATTGCAGCTATTTTATAAGGTCTTTTGATGTATTGTAAGATGCAATTTTCAAAAGATTCTAATGAAATCAAGCCATCCGATGCTGGCGGAATAACAACCACATCTGCAATGGTTTCAAGCCAACTCGTTTGATTGGAATGATGTTCCATGTGTGTGATAAATACTACAGGACGCTCTTCTTCATTCAATTGCACTTTAGAACGAAATCGTTCATGCAACTTCAATCCGAGAATTCGTTGAAATTTATTGACAACGCCTGTCATCCCGGAATTTGATGAAATTAATACATCTGTATTATGTGCATTTACATGCTTTTTAATGATCTGATGGGCTTCATGATAGGCAAACGTCATAGCCATGCCGGTACCACTTGTTTCAGTATGAGTATTGGCTACAAAAGGCATAATTTCCTTTTGGATGCGTTCTTCTATCAATTGATAACTGCGTCCACTTGCAGTCCAATCAGCATATACAATTGGATGTGTTTGCCCATCTGGCGTCTCCAGGCATTGATCTATGCCGATTATATTATTACGAAAAACCGAAAAGTATTCTTCCAGATTAATCGCACCGTTTTTTACTTGTTCTGTCATTAAAAATGCAAAGATCAATTAAACAATTCATTTTCACAATAAGAATCCATGAAAGATCAGTTTATTTAGGTTCATATTGGTCAAGTTTGAATTGGCTTATTTCTAAAAGCTGCTTGGATCTATTCCAGATATAACACTTGAATTCATCTTTGTGTGATCGCATTTCCGGAGTAAGAAACACCATTTTATAATTAACCCAATTCATGGGCAGGCTGTCGGGTTTCAACTCGAGCGCATGGTAAGCATAGATTCCATGTTTATGTTCCATTGACATAACCAATAATGGTGATTCTTGTTTCGACTCAAAGGAGTAATCCGGAAACCTAATGGAAATGCTTGCTTCTATCCATGCATGATCTTTAGCTGTGATTTCATTAAAACGATAGGAGAATGTTTTTGAAAATTCTTCTTCTTTTACCATGCGATAGATATCAATGCCAGTGCTATCCTTTTGAAAACGAGGTTCTTTTTCATTAATAAAATCCCAGGAAGCTAATACTTTATGTAAGTAATTTTCTCTGTTCTTAAATTCAAATTTTCCGGAAAAATCTCGTTCAACCAATTTGTATTGGTCCCATGCTGGGTCTTTATATGTTTTTCCAAAAATTGCCCAGTAATATTCCTTTGTTGTACGATATGGATCTAAAATAAAATGACGCAATTGCCACCATTGAAATTGATTTAAAATAATTAAAAAACAAATACATGTGTAAATAGAATATTTAATTGGTTTACTCTTTTCAGAAATAAAATTCAGAAAATAACCTAAACATATTGCCAATAGTGGATAGCTGGTAATCATCGGTCTTAGTGAATACGCAGCGCCATACCACCATTCCGACCAACTGCAAATGATGTAAAATGTTACCAGAAAGTAAATGAATATTCCTGAAAATAATGGTTTGTCTTGTTTCTTTAAAATGTAGAATCCTATGATTGAAAAAACCATAACCGGCGTATAGATAAACCATCCTTTCCGATAACTAAATAAAGCTTCTAGAATATGCGGTGAAAACAAATCCAGACCTACTCCTGGATTTTTGTAACTATCATACAACCATTTGCCGGTGCGTTCATGCCAATAATACATTTGTGGAAAAAATAAAAGCAACCCGCCAAGTAAACAAAGCAGAATCGTGCCTTTGAATTTTACGATCAAACGCATTTTATCTTTAAATGCAGCAATTGAACTCACATTCCAAAATAATGGAATTAAAAGTGCAACTATTTCACTTGGCTTCACCAGACCCATTAAAAAAATGGGTGTAGCAATCCAAACTAAATTTTTGCTATTTGCTTGTTTGTGAAATTGAATCGTATTCCAGACTAATATACTCATCAGCATAAACAATACATTCACGGTAGCAAGATTGTCAATGGTGAGATGGTGAATGTAATTCGTGCCAAGGACAATGATAAGCATTGTGAAAACTGTAGTGCGCTCAGAAAAATAGTTCAATAAAATTTTTCGTAAAAAAATTAATCCGATCAGCGTATAGACTAAACCTCCTATAACCAAGGCAATTTGATAAGGGGGACTAAAGCCATCAGGTAAATACTGGGTCAATTGTACCAAGTCATGTCCTAAGAAAAAAAACGGAAGATAAAAAAGAGCCATTCCCATCAAGAAAAAATACATGGGCTCTCCCTTTGAATTTGATCCGACCTGGTAAAACGTTGCCGTCAATTGTTGTTCATCATTGATTTTTTGTAACCATTCAATTGAATGTAAACCGGGATCATGATGAATAAAAGTGGCGGGTAAATAGAGATAATATCCAAGTACATCCCAGGAAATTTCTTTAGTATGAATATGGCTTATCCTGAATATAAAGATTGCTGAAAACAGAATGATCAGACAAATAAGCGAGGTTTTCTTGTTAATTGGGTCGGGCATCTGCAATGTTTAGCTAAATATTTAAATTAATTAAGTAAAATAGGGCCATTTTATAGAATATTCTGACTTCTTGGTCTAAATTTATAAATATTTTAATTTAAAGGAAACTTTTAATTTCGTTGTTTGGTTATGAAATAAAAAAGTAAAATATGCAACTAACCCGATTTTCTAGAATTCTCATTGTGTTATTGATTTTAGGTCTTGTTTTTTTTGCCTATCAAAAATTTGCACCTACATTACAAGAGAAATTTGGTACTGTTCAATCAACTGAAGAGCCCACACAGAATGAGAATACAACTCCCGAAACACCGCTTCCGGATGCAAATGCATCTAAACAGGCTGAAAATACAGCTGCCGCGGCAAGGCCTTCTTTTGACTACCAAGCTCCGGAACCTGTAAATGGCAGTTTAAAAGGAGTAGTGGAATTAGGAGCTGCCGGGTTTAATTCGTTTATAGTACGTATTGACAAAGATAAAAACTGGAAGTTGGAAAAATCAGAATTTGGTTCCAGTTTGGTTCATGAACACATGGCAACGGACGATGATGTACGCGGGGGACTTAAAAACTATATTCGGGGCATGCTGGATTTTGGAGTTCCTGGTAAGGATATCCATTTTGTGGTGAGTTCAGGAGCCAAGTCTGAACCCAATGTGGTAAAAATATCGAATGGACTGAAAGCCTTAGGATATTTTGTCAATGAAGTGACTCCCCAACAGGAAGGCACCTATGGATTGAAATGTGTGATGCCTGCAAGCCTTGAATCTGAATCTTTTATGGTGGATATTGGTTCAGGTAACACTAAAATTTCATGGAAAACCGGAACTGCTATTCAAGCTTTGGAATCCCATGGGTCAAAATATTTTCAAAAAAACTTGACTGACGATCAGGTTTATACGGATGTGCGTAAAACAATTTCAAAAATTCCTTCAGCAAACAGAGGCTATTGTTTTATAATAGGTGGAATACCCTTTGAATTGGCTAAACAAGTCCGCGCGGGAAAAGAGCGTTATACGGTATTAAATGCCCCAGCTGATTACAAAGCAAATGGAGAGAAACAACGTGCTGGAATAAACATTTACAAAGCAATAGCTGACGAAACCGGCTGCAAGAAATTTGTTTTTGACTGGGATGCTAATTTTACAATCGGTTTTTTACTGGGCTTAAAATAGTCAGTACAATCGAATTGTATTTTTTAGATTTAAAGAAATCTGCATTGGTAAAAAAGTCTAAAGCTTGTTCAATCCTAACTTTTCTTGGATCTTATAAGAATTTTAGAAAACCACCAATCACATGATCCGAAACCAATTGATGATTTCATATGCTTTGATCCTGTTGAAATCTGGAAATACTTGATCTGCATCCTGGAATTTTTCAAAATCACCAATGCAAATTATTTTCATTTTAGCCCGGATAGCTGCTTCCAATCCGAGTTGAGAATTTTCAAATACAACGCATTGTTTTACAGGATATTTAAAGCTTTCTGCTACTGTTAAATAAATAGAAGGATCAGGTTTTGGAGGCGAAATATAATTTCCGTCTATCACTAGCTGAATCATGGGCTTTAAGCCAGTTTGTTCAATTACAAATTGGGCATTTACATTTTCTGAGATAATAGCAATTGGTATTTGAATGCGTTTAGCACCAACCAAAAAATTTCGTACACCAGGCAACAAATCATCTTCATTGAGATATCGAATGCTGTGTAGATATTTTTGATTCTTTTTTTGTATGAGTTCATCCCGATCTGAAATTGGTAGCGAAATTTTTAAAAACTTCAATAGATGATTTAAAAATTCTGAATCACGAAGTCCCTGAAATTTGTAAAACTGAGCTTGTGTTAAATCAATGTTGATTTCTTTTAATTGCTCTTGCCAACTTGTATAATGAGGCAATAAACTGTCTGTAAGCAGACCATCCAGATTCATTAAAAACAAATAACCCTGAGGCCCTTTTTGGTCCAGTAAATTAACAGATTTCAAGATTAGTTAATTGTGCGTTCTTTCCCCCCAAAAATCAATTTAGTCACTTTACATCCGGCCACTTCAGAATCATTGCATTCCATCAAGTTTCTATCCAGGATTATAAAATCAGCAATTTTTCCAACTTCAAGACTGCCTTTAATAGATTCTTCAAATGCTGCATAAGCATTCCAAATAGTATAAGACCTAAGGGCTTCGATTCGACTCATTTTTTGTTCGGGAAAGAACTCCAGGCCACTGTCCAATCGTTTTCTGGTAATGGCTGCATACATGCATTCAAAGGGATTTACAGACTCCACCGGACAATCTGTACCATTTGCTAAATGTGCACCCGCATTTAACAAGGATCTCCAGGCATAAGCTCCTTGTCGTGCTCTTTCAAATCCAAGTCGCTTGATAACAAAAGGTGCATCTGATGTGCAATGAATTGCTTGCATAGAGGCAATGACGCCCAAGGCTTTAAAACGGGGGATGTCTAATGTATCCAAATGTTGAGCATGCTCGATTCGCCAGCGTTGATCGAAGTTTGATGATTTTAATTGGTTTTCAAATACGTTTAAAATTTCTCTGTTTCCTCGATCCCCAATTCCATGGACGCAAAGTTGAAGTCCTTTCCGTTTGCAAGCTGTTGCAATCTGTTGAAGTTTAGAAATGGGCAGGGTGTTTTGCCCATAAAAATCAGATTTATCAGCATAAGGAGCAAGTAACCAGGCACCATAGCTTCCCAGTGCTCCGTCTAAATAGGCTTTGACTGCTTTGCAACTAAAAGTTTGATTCTGATTCATTGGAATTGGTAATTGGTCGAGTTCACTCAATGTGCTGTCCGTATCATTCAGCAACATGACGTAAAGCCTTATAGAAAGTTGTTGTGAATCACAAAGTGATTTCAATGCCCGAATTTCTTCCAAACTGCTGCCTGCATCCTGAAAACTGGTAATCCCAAATTGATTGCATAAGGTATTAGCATGGTATGCCTGTAATTTTAATAAATCCAGTTGCTGGCTTTTAGTTTTTTGTTGAAGTGATTGTTGAAATGCATTGAAAATTAAATTCATGGCATTTTCTTCAAAGACTCCGGTGAGTTTTCCACTTGCATCTTTTACAATTCGACCCCCAGCTGGTGAATTGGTTTCAGAATTTATAGAAGCAAGTTCCATCGCTTTTTGATTTGCGATCAATGCATGGCCACTGGCATGTTGTAAAATAACAGGATTGTCAGGGCTTATTTTGCTAAGATCATCATGAAATGGGTAACCATTTACGGTTAAGCCTGGATTTTTATTCCATTTTTCCTGATGCCAGCCCATTCCCTCAAGCCATTCACCCGGAGGAATCGTTTTTAATTTTTCAGCAACTTTTTGGGTAATTTCATCCCAATTTTTTGTTTGAAGTAAATTTAAATTCAACACACTCTTACCTAAACTTAAAAAATGACCATGCCCTTCAATCAATCCGGGCATCACAAATTGACCATCCAAGTCATTCATTTGTGTGTTATCAGATTTAAATTTGAGAATGTCTTGATCAGTCCCTATGGCTAAAATTTGGCCATTTTTTACCGCCAGGGCCTGAACAACTGCATCTTTAGAATCAGCAGTATAAATTTTACCGTTGAAAAAAATACTATCCGCTTTTTCTTCTACCTTGCATTGAACAAAGAAAATAATCAGTATCAATCCATATTTTTGAATCATTAGCATGAGCAGTTTATTATGACAAATGTAATTTCAATCGGCGAGTTACTCAAATCCTTTGAAATGTATATGGCCAAAGTTCAATGGACCAAACAACCTATTGAATTATATGACCCGGTAACTTATATCTTATCGATCGGGGGTAAACGACTCCGGCCAATTACCTTGCTCTATCTGGTTGATATTCTAAAAGGGGATAAACACCGGGCACTGGATGCTGCCTATGGCATCGAACTTTTTCACAATTTCAGCTTGATTCATGATGACATTATGGATGCATCTTCCAAAAGAAGAAGTTTTGATACAGTTCATGTGAAATATGGTCAAAATGAAGCCATTTTATCGGGGGATTTAATGTTGATTGAAAGTGTTTCATTTATTCATAAAGCTGAAGCCGGAGATACTCAAATCAACTTGTTGGATTTATTTTTAAATACGGCACGCGAAGTTTGTGAAGGCCAGTCCCTGGATATGAGTTTTGAAATCAAGCTGGATGTTTCGTTGGAACAATATCTGGAGATGATCCGACTTAAAACAGCCGTTTTATTGGCCTGTTGTTTTGGATTGGCCGCCAAAATTTCTAAACGCGAGGATTTGGTAAATACACTTTACTCACTTGGAATTCAAATTGGATTGGCATTTCAATTGGAAGACGATTGGTTGGATTTATATTCCGATACCCCTGATTTTGGTAAAGTAAAGGGGGGAGACATTCTGAGAGCAAAAAAATCAGCTTTAATTTTAGAATTGTGCGAATCCATGAACAATGAAGTTCGAAATGAATTTCTTGAAAAATACGTTTCAGGTAAAGATCCAGCCCAACGGTTGCAGGAAATTATTTCTTTGCTGGATCAATATTCAATTAAAGAGAAACTTAAGCAGCGGATCACGGATTATAAAGTAAAGGCTCAATCCTTGTTAAATGATTTACCAATAAACGACCAACAAAAAAATGAATTGAATCTTTGGGTGCAATTCATTTTAGATCGGCGACATTAATTCAATTGGAAGATCACTCAACAACCCCTGTCTTAAAATTTTAAATAATTAAGCATCTCGAGCCGCCTTTTAGCATAATTGAGTTCGGAGCATAATTTAATTCTGATTTCTTTTTTAGGAATTTCTTGGTGTGTGTAATAATAACTACAAGATACCAATTTTGGCTTAGCATGTTTTAAAGACATTCCGGCAATCAAGAAAGCTCCATGCCATTGATTGGAATTAAAAATATCATAACAAAAATTGCCTAAGGAAAATGCAATTAATTTTTGTTCATTTTCAAATGGAAGCAATTCTGCAGGTTGTGGACAATGGGTATGATTTCCAATAATCATATCCCAGTTATTTAATAAATTATATCCAAAATCCTGATGTTTCTTAATGGGGTAGCGTTGCATTTCATAACCCCAATGCGGTAAAAAGATATTAAAATAATGCTTTGACAGATTCTGATTAATTTCTTCGTGCATTTGGTAAGAGAAACGATTGATCACATTAAATTCCTGATTGGACCAAAGGGATGCGCTGTAAAATCGGATATTATTTAATTCGAAAAAGGGACTTTCACGATATCCAAAAACAGGAAAATTAAACCGGTTTAAATATTCCAGATGTTTATAGAATCCGATTTCTCCAAAATCACCTGAATGATTATTGGCCACATTTAATAAAATAGGTCCCTGATAAATATTTCTGAGTTTCTCCAAGATTTCCGGATGATGAACTTGCGCCAAAAACCGTTTTGAATCTGTGATGACGCCTTCAAAATTTACTACGAGCAAATCAAGTGACTTCAATTGTTCAGTTAATTCAGGAGATAAAACAAAATTTTTACCATTTACTGGCATTAAGTCTCCAATAAATCCAATGTTAAAGTCAGAGGGTTCTGAATGAATTTGAAGTTGACCGGGACTGATTTCGAAATGAAAGTTGTCGCGATATTGGGTCCGGGGAGTTAAAATTCTGTATTGAAATAATTCTAAAATTTCACCAACTGAAAGTCCGGAAGACCACCAATAAAATTTTTCTTGTTCAATTCCATTTTTAATTGCGGACATGATCATGTTTTAATAAAATCATGCGGGTATAATTTGGGTTATTGAACTTGATTGAATTAAAGCTCATGAAAAATTATGAAACATTTTTTAATATACAACAGTATTAAATTATAATTTAAATTTCCACAAAGGGGGTAATTCATCATCTTTCGAATTGGAAGTATTCACTTTGTCATAAATCTCAGGATGTGTGTAGTAATAAAATTTCCTAAGAAAATAACAGACTAGATACGAAATAACGATAGCACCTAAAATGTCAATGGTGTAATGAATGTGTTGAATCAATATTAAAGGTATAATCAAACTTAAACTACACAAATGAAATATTTTTTGATTTGGAGTTTTTGCAAAGAAATATAAAATATACATTGCGGATGTATGACCTGAAAAAAATAAATCTTTGCTATAGATTTTGCCTGAATACACAACAGCACCTAAAATCGCATCTTTTAGTGGGACATACCCTTCAGGTGGTTCTAAGGGCAATAAATAAATGGTGAATAGCCGAATCGTCTGAAGAATCAGAAATGCAGCAATTACATTAACCATAGTGTCGTAATTCCTGATATTGAAAAATAAAAACACTCCGATGCTGATGTATTGAATTAGAAATACAAACAGAGCAACATTATAAGAAGGAATAATATCAAGCAAGTAATCATTGAGCAGGGCACCAGGGCGAGATTCAAAATATTGTATGGCGTGAGGGTGAATGGTTGTATAAATGATACTCAAAACAATAAGTAAAAGAATGGTAATATGTTTTTTGTAGCGTTTCATGCGTTCGATGTACGGATCCTCTGGTCTTTGTTAAATTTAGATTTTATCGAATGGCAATCCGGGTAAAGGATATCAGAATTGCGTTGAAAATATTGAATATTAAAATTGATTCAAAATTTTTTTCGCTTAAACACAGTCCAGTTAGGGCTGGGATTATATGATTGCCTGTAGTCATATATTCGGACAAATATATATAAAATATCCATCCGTGGTTACATTCCTGTTGATTTAGCAGGCAGACCTAAATTCAGCCTGATCCTGGTTATCCAGGATCAGCTTAATGGGTTTCAAACTCGATGATCCCATTTTCCCATCCTGATACAAATTTGGTGGAGTAGTGACGGTAGAAATTTTTAGCGGGTTCATTCCAATCCAAGACTTGCCATTTTAATTTTCGGGCTCCCAGTACTTTAGCCTCAGCTATAAAAGCCTCAAAAAGTATACGCCCTATACCGAATCCTCTATAAGACGATTTAACAATAAAGTCCTCCAAATACATTGTTTTACCACCCCAGGTTGAAAAATAGGGAAAGAATAAGCACATTCCGAGGATTCCAAAATCCGGATGTTCTGCGAGTAACACTTGAAACAGACCGGTTTGAAGCCCATTTTGATAATCCGAAGCTTCGGTTTTTACTTCATGGGCAGCTTTTTCATAAACCGCTAGTTCTTTTACCAGGTCCAAAATAGCTTGTGCGTCCTGTTCTGTAGCCATTCGAAGGCTAATTTGATTTATAAAATCCATGGTTTCTGATGGTTATGTGTGTTAAGGTCTTGCAAACTTATTGAATAAATATGCAATTGGATTTTGCTATTTATCGAAAGAGTTCTATTTTTGCGTCTCCTTATGGGATAGGTATGTCATAAGGTGTTGAAAATCTGTTATATATAAAATATTAAAATTAAGTACAAGCCAATTTATGCCTACTATTAACCAGCTAATTCGGAAAGGAAGGGAAAAAGTTGTGTACAAAAGTAAATCTCGTGCACTGCAATCCAACCCTCAAAAAAGGGGAGTTTGCACCAGAGTATATACTACAACCCCCAAAAAGCCAAATTCCGCTTTGCGTAAAGTGGCCAAAGTTCGTTTGACCAACGGCATTGAAGTAATATGTTATATACCAGGAGAAGGCCATAATCTTCAAGAGCACTCTATTGTGTTAGTAAGAGGGGGTAGGGTAAAAGATCTTCCTGGAGTACGTTATACCATTGTGCGGGGTGCCTTAGATACTGCCGGAGTAAACAACCGGAAAAAAAGTCGCTCAAAGTATGGTTCTAAAATGCCAAAAAAATAATTTGATAAAATCTCTTTTTCAATAGTCCATGAGAAAACATAAACCAAAGAAACGAATTATAGAAGCCGACCCGCGTTTCAATGATCCACTGGTAACTCAATTCGTAAATAATATGATTTGGGAAGGTAAAAAAAGTACCGCCTATAACATATTCTATAAGGCTATGGATACAGTTGAATCAAAAACAACTGAAAATCCGCATGAAGTTTGGCAAAGAGCTCTTAATAATGTGATGCCTCATATTGAGGTAAAGCCAAAACGTATTGGTGGGGCCACTTTTCAAATTCCACAGGAAATGCGTCCGGCCAGAAAAATATCTACTGCTATTAAGTGGTTGATTAAATATTCCAGAGCACGTGCTGGAAAAGGTATGGCAGACAAATTAGCCAATGAGGTTATTTCTGCAAGTAAAAATGAAGGTGCAGCCGTTAAAAAACGTGAAGACACCCATAAAATGGCTGAGTCCAATCGTGCATTTGCCCATTTTAAATCGTAATTCAATATAATATTAAGTAAGTAGGAATGTCAAGGGATTTAAAATATTTGAGAAACATAGGGATTGCAGCACACATTGACGCAGGCAAAACAACTACTACCGAACGTATATTATATTATACCGGGCTCACTCATAAAATTGGAGAGGTTCACGATGGTGCCGCAACCATGGACTGGATGGCCCAGGAGCAAGAGCGTGGAATTACCATTACTTCAGCAGCTACTCAGACCAATTGGAATTGGAAAAATTCTCCATATATTGTAAATATCATCGATACGCCGGGTCACGTAGACTTTACCGTCGAGGTTAACCGGTCTTTAAGGGTATTGGATGGACTTGTGTTCTTATTTAGTGCCGTTGATGGGGTAGAACCTCAAAGTGAAACGAACTGGAGATTAGCCGACAATTATAAGGTGCCACGTTTGGGATTCGTTAATAAAATGGATAGACAGGGTGCTGACTTTTTTAATGTCGTCAGTCAGGTAAAATCCATGTTAGGCTCTAAAGCAGTTCCATTACAAGTTCCAATCGGTTCAGAAGAGCATTTTAAAGGAGTTGTTGATTTAATAACAAATAAGGCCATTGTTTGGGATGAAGAATCTCGTGGCATGACGTATCAGGAAATTCCGATTCCAGCAGATATTGCTGAACAAGTTCATACCTGTCGTCAGGAATTAATAGAATCGATTGCAGAATATGATGATGATCTGATGGTCAAATTTTTTGACAATCCAGACAGCATTACAGAAGAAGAAATGATCAAGGCAATCCGTGCTGCGGTTTGCGATATGAAATTCGTACCCATGCTGTGTGGTTCTGCTTTTAAAAATAAAGGAGTTCAGGCGGTATTAGATGCTGTTTGTGCATTTTTACCTTCTCCATTGGATGTGGAAGCTGTTAAAGGAACACACCCGAAAACAGATGAAGAATTATGGAGAAAACCATCAGTAACAGAGCCATTTGCGGCCCTGGCTTTTAAAGTAGCAACTGACCCATTTGTTGGAAGACTTGTATTTATGCGGGTTTATTCCGGAAAACTGGATGCAGGTTCCTACGTGATGAAAGTGCGTTCTGAAAAGGACCGGGTCAATATGGATAAAGAGCGGATATCAAGGATATTTCTGATGCACGCAAATGACCGTAAATCAATTGATTCTATCGAAGCTGGTGACATTGCTGCGGCCGTTGGTTTTAAAGATATCAAAACTGGAGATACGCTTTGTGATGAAAATCATCCAATTATTCTTGAAGCAATGAATTTCCCTGAACCGGTTATTTCCATTGCTATTGAACCAAAAACACAAAAGGATCAAGATAAATTAGGGATGTCTTTGGCAAAATTGGCTGAAGAAGATCCAACGTTTAGAGTATTTACAGATGAAAACACCGGCCAGACTATTATTAGTGGTATGGGGGAATTACACCTGGAAATTATTGTAGATCGTTTAAGAAGAGAGTTTAGTGTTGAATGCAATCAGGGAGCTCCTCAAGTAAATTATAAAGAAACACTTACCAAAACCATTTCCCATAGGGAGCGACTCAAAAAGCAAACTGGAGGTTCTGGTATGTTTGCCGATATGGAATTTGAAATTGGCCCTGCGGATGAGGCGTTTCTTGAAAGTGATGAATATAAAAATGGCAAGACCCGGATGCAGTTTGTTTGGGATGTGTATGGTGGAGCCATTGATAAAACGTACATAGCTCCTATTACCAAGGGATTTGATTCGATGATGAATAGCGGAATTCTGGCGGGCTATAACATCGAAAACATGAAAATCAGGGTTTATGATGGATCTATGCACGCGGTTGACTCTAAGCCACAAGCATTTGAATTGTGTGCAAAGGATGGTTTCCGGGAAGCTGCACCTAAAACAGGTCCACAGTTAATGGAACCGATTATGAAATTAGAGGTAATCACACCTGAAGATTATGTTGGTCCGGTTATTGGGGACTTAAACCGTCGTCGGGGGATGCCTAAAGGTCAAGAGCAAAGAATGGGTGGCGCTGTTGCCATTCAAGCTGATGTGCCTCTGTCAGAAATGTTTGGATACGTTACACAATTGCGTACCATTACATCTGGCCGTGCCAGTTCGACCATGGAATTTTCACATTATGCACCGGTACCAAAGCAAATTGCGGAAGAGGTAATTGCAAAGGCAAAAGGTTCAGTTAAAGTATAAAACGTTTAATAAATAAATAAAAAACAAATTAGTAATAGGCATGAATCAAAAAATTCGGATCAAACTTCGTTCTTACGACCATAACCTGGTTGATAAAAGTACGGAGAAAATTGTAAAAACCGTGCGCAACAGCGGTGCTGTAGTTGCCGGTCCGATTCCGCTGCCAACTGAGAAAGAAATATTTACCGTGTTGCGCTCGCCACACGTGAATAAAAAAGCTCGGGAGCAGTTTCAACTTCGGACGCACAAGCGCCTTATCGAGATTTACACACCCACTAATAAAACGGTGGATGCATTGTCAAAACTCGAATTGCCGAGCGGGGTGGATATTCAGGTTAAATTATCCTGATCCATTATTAATCCTAATTTTTTATTCAGCATCTTTTCACTTGTTGGAAAGGTGATTTAAAAACAATTAAAATATCACGTATCGTGAATGGAATAATTGGAACGAAAATCGGAATGACCAGTATCTATGGTGCAGACGGTAAATTTATTGCCTGTACTGTTGTAGAAGTTTCTCCAAACGTGGTCACTCAAGTTAAAACAGAAGAATCAGATGGTTATTCTGCTTTACAGTTTTCTTATGGTGAAGCAAAGGCAAAAAATGCCAACAGAGCCATAACCGGGCACTTTGCTAAAGCAAATACAGGCCCAAAGAAGAATTCATTTGAATTCAGGGATTGTCCTTTGAATAAAGGGCTTGGCGAAGAAGTAAGTTTGATGGACATCTTTAATGAAGGGGATACCGTACATGCTTCTGGTGTATCAAAAGGAAAAGGATTTCAAGGTGTGGTTAAAAGACATGGGTTTGGTGGAGTTCAAAATGCTACACACGGTCAACATAACAGACAACGGGCTCCGGGTTCAATTGGTGCATCATCCTATCCATCAAAAGTGGTTAAAGGTTTACGCATGGCTGGACAAACAGGAACTGACAACATTAAAGTGCGGAATTTGAAAATTGCTCGCATTTTGGCAGATAAGAATTTATTATTGGTTAAAGGAGCCATTCCAGGTCACAAAGGCTCTATTGTTATCATAGAAAAAAAGTAATCGCATGAAATTGGATATACTTAGTATAAATGGTTCCAGCACAGGAAGAAGTATCGAACTTCCTGATAGTGTTTTTGGAATTGAACCAAATGAGCATGTCTTGTACCTGTCGGTAAAAGAGTATTTGGCAAACCAACGTCAGGGAACACATGATTCCAAAGAACGTCATGCGGTTTCAAGATCAACTCGGAAAATTAAACGACAAAAAGGAACCGGTGGAGCCAGAGCAGGTTCAATGAAAAATATCATGTTTAAAGGAGGAGGTCGCGCCTTCGGACCACATCCAAGAGATTATTCTCAAAAGTTGAACAAGAAAGTAAAGGTATTAGCCAGAAAATCAGCGCTTTCTCAAAAAGCTTCTGCTAATGGAATTGTAGTCGTTGAAGATTTTAACATCAATGCTCCTAAAACAAGCGAGTTTGTAGGAATTGTAAAAAATCTGAATATGGTGAATGTTAAATCCTTGTTTGTTACACCTGACTATAATGAGAATATTCACCTGTCTTCAAGAAACATTCCATATGCTGCTTTACAAGTAGCAAAGGATTTAAGTACCTATGATATTTTAAATTGCAAAAAACTGGTGTTGTTGGAATCTAGTATTTCTAAAATAGCAGAAACGCTTGCATAAATTATTAGAATCATGAAGCAAATAATTATAAGACCAATGATTACGGAGAAAGCTGAGAAACTTTCTACCAAAAAAAATCAATACACATTTGTGGTTGCAAGAGATGTCAATAAAATTGAAGTATCAAAAGCAATTGAGAAAATGTATAATGTTTCTGTAGAATCAGTAAATACTTTGATGATGCCCGGTAAGGCAAAATCCCGAAACTCCAGAAATGCCGTGATTAAAGGACGCAAGCCATCCTATAAAAAAGCAATGGTTACCTTGAAAGCAGGTGATGAAATAAACATATTTGGTGAATAGTATTAATTAAATCAGACTATGCCAGTTAAAAAATTAAATCCCATTACGCCCAGCATGCGTTTTCGCGTGCAGCTGACTCATGAAGAGTTAACTACCGATCGTCCTGAAAAATCTTTGGTAGAAAGTATCTCTTCAACGGGCGGAAGAAATAATCAGGGTCACCGGACTATGAGAAATCGTGGAGGTGGTCATAAAAAGCAATACCGTAAAATTGATTTTCACAGAGACAAGGATGGTATTCCGGGAACTGTGAAAACGATTGAATACGATCCAAACCGTTCAGCACATATTGCATTGATCAATTATGCAGATGGGGAAAAACGATACATTGTAGCACCCCATGGATTAAAAGTTGGAGCAAAAATTTTAAGTGGAAAAACTGCAACTCCTGATATAGGAAATACCCTGTTTCTCGGAGATGTTCCACTCGGTTCCAGTATTCATGCCATTGAATTGCATCCTGGACAAGGGGCTACATTGGTGCGTAGTGCCGGTACTGCTGCAACGATGATGGGAAAAGAAGATCGCTATGCAGTCATTAAAATGCCTTCTGGAGAAATCCGAAGAATTTTAACAACCTGTAAAGCAACCATTGGATCTACTTCAAATCCAGATCACAGTTTGGAAGTAGTAGGGAAAGCAGGTAGAAACAGATGGTTTGGTTGGAGACCACGCACCAGAGGGGTTGCAATGAACCCAGTCGATCACCCAATGGGTGGAGGTGAAGGACGTGCATCCGGAGGTCATCCTCGTTCCAGAAATGGTCAATTTGCAAAAGGAGCAAAAACCAGATCGCGGAATAAGCAATCGTCTAAACTTATTATTACAAGAAGAAAAACAACTAATTAATAGGAATTCCTATGGCAAGATCAATTAAAAAAGGTCCATTTGTACATCATAAGTTGATGGAAAAGATCCAAAAATCAAAAGGAGCCGGTAAAAAAGCCGTGATCAAAACCTGGAGCAGGGCTTCTATGATTATTCCGGATATGGTTGGTGAAACCATTGCGGTACATAATGGAAAAACGTTTGTTCCGGTTTATGTGACAGAAAATATGGTTGGACATAAATTAGGTGAATTTTCTCCAACGCGTACATTTAGATCACACGCAGGTAACAGATAAACTTAAATAAAGCAAAATAAATAATATGGAAGCTGTAGCCAAATTGAGAAACTGCCCAATGTCTCCAAGAAAAATGAGACTTGTGGTGGATTTGATCAGAGGTAAAAATGTAAACGACGCACTCAATATATTGAAGTTTACCAAAAAGGAAGCATCAATATGGCTTGAGAAGTTGTTGCTTTCTGCCATCAATAACTGGGAGCAGAAACATGGAGAAGGCGGTGCGGAAGCAGCAAAACTTTATGTTAAAACAGCATTTGTCGATGGGGGTATGGTTATCAAACGATTTCAACCCGCACCTCACGGACGTGCACATAGAATTCGCAAACGCAGAAACCATGTTACACTTATTGTTGCAGGGAGTCAGGCTATTAATACACAATCAGAAAATTAAAATTTAAAATAAATTCTCAATGGGTCAAAAAGCAAATCCGATAGGCAATCGCTTAGGTATTATCCGAGGCTGGGAATCCAATTGGTTTGGTGGTAGAAACTTTGCACAAAAAGTAGTGGAAGATGAAAAAATCCGAATCTATTTAAATGCACGTATCGCCAAAGGAGGAGTCGCCAGAGTGATCATTGAACGAACACTGAAGAGAATTACAGTGTCCATTCAAACATCAAGACCAGGTATTATCATTGGTAAAGGAGGTAGTGAAGTAGATAGCTTGCGTGAGGAATTGAAAAAACTCACCAATCAGGATATTCAAATCAATATCATTGAAATTCGTAAACCTGAATTGGATGCTGCGATCGTTGCAGAATCAATTGCTAAACAAATTGAATCTCGTATCAACTATAGAAGAGCCGCTAAAATGGCAATTCAATCAACTATGCGTGCAGGAGCTGAAGGGATTAAAATTAGAATTTCCGGTCGTTTAAATGGAGCGGAGATGGCTCGTTCTGAAGAATACAAAGAAGGACGGATCCCATTGCATACGTTTCGTGCGGATATTGATTATTCTATTAAAGAAGCACAAACCGTTTATGGAAAAATAGGAATTAAAACCTGGATTTGTAAAGGGGAGGTGTTTGCAAAAAGAGATCTTTCTCCATTGGTTGGATTAGAAAAGAAGGAAACCAAACCAGGAATGGGTGGTGGAAATCGGAGAGGTGGAAATGACCGGGGAGATCGTGGAGGTGATCGCGGAGACCGTAGAGGAGGAAGTGATCGTGGAGGTGATAATCGTAGAGGCGGAGGTGGAGACCGTGGACGAAGAAAATAGGTTTAATAATTTATCGTAATTTTGCGACTCTTTTTTTAAAAATAAGATCATGTTACAACCAAAGCGCCTGAAATACAGGAAACAGCAGAAAGGAAGAAATAAGGGAATGGCTCACCGTGGAAGTACCATAGCTTTTGGCACATTTGGCTTAAAATCAATGGATTCTGCTCGTTTAACCAGTCGGCAAATTGAAGCCGCGAGGGTGGCGATGACCAGACATATGAAAAGGGAAGGAACAGTTTGGATTCGAATTTTTCCAGATAAACCCATCACATCCAAACCTGCAGAGGTTCGTATGGGAAAAGGTAAAGGAGCCTTGGATCATTATGTAGCTGTAATTAAACCTGGTACCATCCTTTTTGAAATGGACGGCATTCCTTATAATGTAGCTGTAGAAGCTTTTGCCCTTGCAGCTCAAAAATTACCAATAAAAACGAAAACGATTGTACGAAGAGAATTTCAAAATCTTGCAACCGCTTAAATAAACTGACATGGCATTAAGAAAATATGAAGTATTTACCGGAATGAATCAAGAGACGCTTGAAAAAGATCTTACCGGAGCTTTAAAACAATTGCATTCATTAAAACTGGAGCACAAAGTAAAAGGGCTGCAAAATCCAAAGCAAATCCTCTTTTTAAGAAGAGAAATAGCTATGATGAAAACTGAATTAACTAAACGATCAACAGTACAAGCATAATACGCAATTATAATGGAAAGAAATCTTCGAAAGCAAAAAGTTGGAGTGGTCAGTAGCAATAAAATGGCCAAAACCATCACAGTAAAGGTTGAGCGAAGTTTGTTGCATGACAAGTATGGCAAACGAATGAATAAGAGTAAAAAATATTTTGCTCATGATGAAAACAATGAATGTACAATAGGCGATTTGGTTCGTATTATGGAAACCAGACCGCTCAGCAAGAATAAATGCTGGAGACTCATAGAAATTATTAAGAAAGGAGAATAATAAATTTAAGCAGCGATGATACAACAAGAATCAAGACTAAACGTAGCGGATAATAGTGGTGCAAAAGAAGTACTCTGTATTCGTGTGTTGGGTGGAACCAAAAGAAGATATGCTTCTATTGGTGATAAAATCGTTGTAACGGTAAAATCAGCTACACCAGGAGGTGTAAAAAAAGGTACTGTTTCAAAAGCGGTGATTGTTCGAACTAAAAAAGAAATTCGTCGTAAAGACGGCTCTTATATTAGGTTCGATGATAATGCGGTAGTACTCTTAAATGCTGCTGACGAACCAAGGGGTACACGTATTTTCGGACCCGTTGCACGGGAGCTTCGTGAAAAAGATTACATGCGTATTGTTTCATTAGCTCCAGAAGTACTCTGATTATTTTACAAGATTAATTTGAATAGGAATTATGAAATTTAAAATAAAAAAAGGCGATAAAATCCGGGTCATTTCCGGTTCCAATAAAGGAAAGGAAGGAATCGTAAGCCAGATTGTAAGTGAAAAAAACAGGGCAGTTGTTGAAGGGATCAATATTGTTAAAAAACATATGAAACCTACAAACAATAACCCCGGTGGAATTGTAGAATTTTCAGCTCCAATTCACATTTCTAATTTGTCTTTGTTAGACCCAAAGAGTGGAAAACCAACACGGGTAGGTTATGAGATTCGCAATGACCAAAAAGTACGTGTTTCTAAAAAATCAGGTGAAATAATTAAGTGATGAGTTACATAAACAGACTTAAAGCACATTATCAAAAAAATGTAGTTCCGGTATTGATGGAAAAATTTCAATACTCTTCTATTATGCAAGCACCTAAATTGGTGAAAATAAGCATTAATCAAGGAGTCGGAAGTGCAACTCAGGATAAAAAACTAGTGGATATTGCCGTAAATGAAATCACAACGATCTCTGGTCAGAAAGCAGTTCCTACTCAATCTAAAAAAGCAATCTCTAACTTTAAGTTAAGAGAAAAAATGCCCATTGGCGCAAAAGTAACGTTGAGAAGTGACCGGATGTATGAATTTATGGATCGTCTCATTACAGTAGCCTTACCTCGAGTTCGTGACTTTAGAGGGATTTCTGATAACAGTTTTGATGGGAGAGGAAATTATACACTAGGGATTACTGAACAAATCATTTTTCCTGAAATCGATTTAGATAAAATTAATAAGATTGCAGGAATGGACATCACGTTTGTTACAACAGCAAAAACCGATGCAGAAGCTTTTGAATTGCTAAAACATATGGGTATGCCTTTTAAAAATCAAAAAATTTAAGTTTCGTTTTTATGTCTAAAAAATCAATTATAGCAAGACAGGCAAAGCGTGAACGTGTGGTAGCAAAATACCATGATGTTCGTGCTCAACTTAAAAAAGACCATGACTATGATGGACTTTCAAAATTACCTAGAGATGCATCTCCGGTACGTTTAAAAAACCGATGCGGTCTCACCGGTCGTCCAAAAGGGTTTATGCGTCGTTTCGGATTATCGCGAAATGTATTTCGTTTGATGGCCTTAGATGGAAAAATACCTGGTATCGTAAAAGCAAGTTGGTAATTTAAAATTTATAAATTAGTATTATGTCAATTGTAACAGATTCAATCGCAGATTACCTAACCAGAATTCGCAATGCGCAGTTAGCTGGTTTCCGGATTGTAGATATTCCTGCATCCAATACAAAGAAAGCGATTACGGAAATACTCTATAAAAGTGGTTATATTTTAAAATATAAATTTGAGGATTCTGAAAACAAGCAGGGTTTAATTCGCATTGCCTTGAAATATGATCCTGTATCAAAATTACCCATTATAAGAGAATTAAAACGTGTTAGTAAACCAGGAAAAAGAGTTTATAGCAATGTGGATGAATTACCACGTATTATAAGCGGTCTTGGAATATACATTGTTTCAACTTCAAAAGGACTTTTAACTGATAAAGAAGCAAAGAGAGAAAATGTCGGTGGAGAAGTACTTTGTTACATATATTAATAAATTGATTTAACATGTCAAGAATAGGAAAAAAGCTGATTCCAATCCCAAAGGGAGTGGAAATTAAAATTGATAAAGCGACGGTTACGGTTAAAGGTCCTAAAGGGTCACTGACTCAGGCGATTGATCCGGATATGAAAGTCACAACGGAAGATGGAAATATCACCATCAGTAGACCAACTGAACAAAAGAGACATAAATCGCTTCATGGATTAACCCGTGCTCTGGTAAGCAATATGGTTACTGGCGTCAATGAAGGCTTTACAAAACAGATGGAATTGGTCGGTGTTGGTTTCAGGGTTTCAAATACAGGAAATTTATTGGAATTGTCTATTGGTTATTCACATCCAATCCTGTTTTATATACCAAGTGAATTAAAAGTGGAAACGATTACTGAAAAAGGATCGAATCCTAAAATAATATTAAAAGGTTCTGATTTGCAATTAATCGGTCAGATCTGTGCTAAAATTCGTTCATTAAAAGCACCTGAACCATTTAAAGGGAAAGGGATCAAATTTGCTGGTGAAGTTCTTCGTAGAAAAGCTGGTAAATCTGCAGGTAAATAATAATTAGTTTTTTAATCGTTAATTCGATTGACATGAAAAAAAATAAAGATACACAACGTCAAAAGATAAGATTTAGAATTCGCAAATCAGTTATCGGAACTCCGGAGCGTCCGAGATTGGCGGTATTTAAAAGCAATACGGCAATTTATTGTCAACTTATTGATGACACCGTAGGTAAAACTTTGTGCGCAGCTTCATCCAGTGATAAAAGCTTGGGAAAAGCAAGCAAAAGTGATCTTGCAAAAAAGGTTGGAACCTTAATTGCCAGCAAAGCTAAAAGTATAAATATCGATGCAGTCGTTTTTGATCGCGGTGGATTTTTATATCATGGTAGAATTAAAGCATTGGCTGAAGGAGCCCGTGAAGGTGGATTAAATTTTTAAAATTAAATTTCTATAATAAAGATCATGGCAAAATCGCATGTAGTACGAGTTAAGGCAGCTGGTGAAACGGAACTAAAAGAAAAACTGGTTAACTTAAACAGGGTAGCAAAAGTTACCAAAGGAGGTAGAACCTTCAGCTTTTCGGCATTGGTTGTTGTAGGGGATGGCCACGGTATTGTAGGTCAGGGAATTGGAAAAGCCAGAGAAGTTTCTGATGCAATTTCTAAAGCAGTAGATGATGCAAAGAAAAATTTAATCAAAGTTCCAATTCAAAAAGGGACTATTGCACATGAACAAAAAGGAAAATTCGGCGCCGGTCGTGTATTCATAAAGCCAGCTGCAGATGGAACAGGAGTTATAGCAGGTGGAGCGATGCGCGCTGTTTTGGAAATTGCCGGAATTCATAACGTATTAGCAAAATCAATTGGTTCTTCCAATCCACACAATGTGGTAAAAGCAACCCTGGATGCACTGACTAAAATCAGAAGTCCCTATGAAGTTGCGAAGCAGCGTAAAATTGAATTGATAAAAGTATTTGAAGGTTAATAATTTAGTATTGAATCATGGGAAAGATAAAAATTACACAGTCTAAAAGCGTTATTAAAACGAGCGAAAGACAAAAATTAACCATTAGAGCATTGGGATTAAGAAACCCTCATGATTCTGTTGAAGTTGAATCAACGCCGCAGATCTTGGGAATGGTTAATAAAGTTAAACATCTTGTTCAAGTTGAAAAGATATAAGTATCATGGAATTACACAATCTTAAACCGGCTAAAGGAGCCATCCATAAGGAAAAACGTATTGCAAGAGGTGAAGGATCCGGTCACGGAGGAACCTCTGGAAAAGGACATAAGGGTATGAAAGCCCGTTCCGGGGCAACAACTACTAAAGGTTTTGAAGGGGGTCAAACACCACTTCAAAGACGTATTCCGAAATTTGGATTTAGAAACATTAACCGGATTAATTATAAGGAAGTAAACCTTGATACACTTTCTAACTATGCAGAAAGATATCAGGTAACTGAAATCAATCAGGAATTTTTTAATTCAAACAAAATTTTTAATGTCAATGACAAAATAAAAATTTTGGGACGTGGAGAAATTACTAAGGCTTTCAAATTAAGAGTTCATGCATGTACTGCTTCTGCTAAAACCAAAATTGAAGCAGCAGGTGGATCCATCGAACTCATTTAACTTTTTTGAATGAAAAAATTAATTGAAACTTTAAAGAATATCTGGAGCATTCAAGAGCTAAGGGATAAGATTGTTTATACACTTACCTTGCTTATAATTTTCAGAGTAGGTTCTTTTATCGTATTGCCGGGAGTTGACCCTTCAATACTGAATCAAAAAGCATCAAATAGCGCGAATAGCTTATTTGGTTTAATCAATAGTTATACCGGTGGAGCATTTGATAAAGCATCAATTTTTGCTTTGGGTATTATGCCCTATATCACGGCTTCCATTATCGTTCAGTTATTGGGTTTCGCAGTTCCATATTTTCAAAGACTCCAACAAAAAGAGGGTGAGTCCGGACGTAAGAAATTAAGTCAAATCACTAGGATTCTAACGGTATTTATAACCCTTGTGCAGGGTGGTGGGTATTTGACCTATGTAAAATCCATGGGTGCGGTTGATCCAAATGTGAGTGCATTCATTTTCTGGTTTTCCAATAGCATCATTTTGGCTACAGGTACCGTATTCTGTATGTGGCTGGGTGAGCGGATTACAGATCGCGGAATTGGAAACGGTACTTCGTTGATCATCATGATCGGGATTATTGCATCCTTACCTTCTGCGTTTGCATTTGAATTGAATTCACAGTCATTTTTGCTCTTTTTATTGGAGATCATCATTCTATTCCTGATTATAATAGCCACGATTTTGGTTATTCAGGGGGTTAGAAAAATACCCATACAGTTTGCAAAGAGAATGGTAGGAAGAGGTACCGGTTCGATGCCCATGGCTACCAACCGGGATTACATTCCACTTAAAGTAAATGCAGCCGGTGTAATGCCAATCATTTTTGCCCAGGCTATATTGTTCCTGCCTTTAACTGCAGTGCAATACATGACTTCGGACCCTACATTAGGAACAACAGGCATCATGCATACCTTGACAGATCCTTATGGGTTTTGGCATAATTTTCTGACTTTCATACTGGTTGTTGGGTTTACATATATTTATACAGCATTGATTGTGAATCCTCAGAATTACGCCGAGTATCTTAAACGGCAGAATGCATTTATTCCGGGAATTAAACCAGGAGAGGATACTGAGGAATACATTGATACAACGACTACAAGAATCACATTACCAGGAGCTATTTTCCTGGGATTTTTGACAATACTTCCTTCCATTGCAGTGGTATTTGGTGTAAATCCACAATTTGCAAGATTCTTTGGAGGGTCTTCTGTTCTGATCATGGTAGGGGTTATATTAGACACCTTGTCACAGGTTGAATCTTACCTACTTATGAGAAAATACGATGGTTTGGTTAAATCAGGAAGGATCGAAGGACGCTTTAGTCAAGGAGTGGGTCCGATTGTAAACGGTTAATTGAATATTGGATGATTTACCTCAAAACAGAAGAGGAAATCGAAATTATGCGGATAAGTTCGCTGCTGGTTTCTGAGACCTTAGCAGAAATTGCAAGTATTCTAAAACCAGGAATTTCTGGTTTGGCATTGGATAAAAAAGCAGAAGAATATATAAGAGATCATAAAGCATTTCCTGCATTTAAGGGTTTTCACGGTTTTCCTGCCAGTTTATGTATTTCCATTAATGAACAGGTGGTACATGGAATACCCTCAAAGGAGCCTATAAAAAGTGGAGATGTCGTTTCAGTAGATTGTGGAGTGTGTTTGAATGGTTTTTATGGAGATTCAGCTTACACCTTTATGGTGGGAGAAGTCGCCCCTGAAATTATCCAATTATTGAAGGTGACGATAGAATCTTTAGAACTCGGAATCCAGGAAGCCAAATTTGGAAACCGGGTGGGAGACATCAGTCAGGCCATACAAGATCATACAGAAGGAAAATATGGCTATGGAGTTGTTCGGGAATTGGTTGGGCACGGAATTGGTAAACAATTACATGAACCCCCGGAGATTCCAAATTTTGGAAAAAAGGGTCGAGGGCTGGTTTTAAAAGAAGGATTGGTCATTGCGATAGAACCCATGATTAATTTGGGTACCCGGAGGGTCAAGCAACTTAAAGACGGTTGGACCATGGTGACTCAGGATAAAAAACCTTCCGCACATTTCGAACACACCATTACGGTGCGAAGAGATGGGGGAGAAAAGCTTTCAGATCACAAAATCATTGAAAAATCTGTGAAAAATAACATAGAATTGACAAAAATTGATTAAAAAGATAGATATTTGCACTCCGAAAATTTTAAGATGACCAAAAAGAACCTGATTACCCAGGATGGTACGATAGAAGAAGCACTTTCAAATGCCATGTTTAGGGTAAGACTTCAGAACGATCATCTTATAATTGCGACAATTTCGGGCAAAATGCGGATGAATTATATAAGAATTCTTCCCGGTGACAAAGTATCGGTTGAAATGAGCCCATACGACTTGTCAAGGGGGAGAATTACCTATAGATATAAATAAAAAGAAATGAAAGTAAGAACCTCCATTAAAAAAAGAACAGCTGACTGCAAGTTTGTACGTCGGAAAGGGAAGTTGTATATAATCAACAAGAAAAATCCTAAATTCAAACAACGTCAAGGTTAATTCAAAACAAGAAATTCTATGGCACGTATTGCAGGGGTTGATTTACCAAGAAATAAAAGAGGAGTTGTAGGCTTAACCTATATCTATGGGATAGGTTCCACAACTGCTAAAAACATATTGTCCAAAGTTGGGATCGGAGAAAGTGTCCGGGTTCAGGAATGGTCAAATGATCAAGTCCAATCAATTGCAAAATTGATTCAGGAAGAGATTAAGGTCGAAGGGGAACTTCGATCAGATGTTCAATTAAGTATTAAACGATTAATGGACATTGCATGTTACCGTGGAATTCGTCACAGAAAAGGACTTCCGGTTCGTGGTCAGCGTACAAAAACCAATGCGCGTACCAGAAAAGGAAAGCGTAAAACTGTAGCAAACAAGAAAAAAGCAACCAAGTAATATTATTTATTCCATTCATTTATGGCAAAAGGAAAAAAGGTTAAAAAGAGAAAAGTTAAAGTTGATTCTGATGGAATTGCATTCATTCAGGCTACTTTTAACAATATCATTATTTCATTGTGCAATAAAGCAGGTGAAGTTATTTCGTGGTCAAGTGCCGGTAGATCTGGTTTCAGAGGTTCAAAAAAGAATACCCCATTCGCTGCACAAATGTCTGCAAATACAGCTGCGGCTACTGCATTTGATGCCGGTATGCGCTCTGCGGAAGTATTTGTAAAAGGTCCTGGTTCAGGTCGTGAAGCTGCCATAAGAGCATTGGATAGTTCCGGGATTAAAATCACTAAAATTATCGACACGACACCGATTCCGCATAATGGTTGCAGACCTCCTAAACATCGTAGAGTATAATCCTTACAATAGTAGAAATTAAGATATGGCGAGATATACAGGCCCGGTTACTAAAAAATCAAGATCCTTCGGTCAGTCTTTGACTGGTTATGATAAGTCTTTTGAAAAGAAAAAATATGCTCCGGGGCAACATGGTCCTTCCCGTAAAAAGAAGCAAAAATCAAACTATGCTTTGCAGCTGATTGAAAAACAAAAAGCTAAATATACCTATGGCGTTTTAGAACGTCAGTTTAGAAATATCTTCCATGATGCACATAAGAAAGAAGGTGTAACTGGTGAAAACTTATTCCAATATTTGGAAGCTCGTCTGGATAATACCGTTTATCGTATGGGGATTGCTCCAACCCGGAAAGGGGCTCGTCAAATGGTTTCACACCGTCACATCAATGTAAATGGAAAATTGGTCAATATTCCATCATTCCGTTTAAAACCGGGTGATGTATTAACTGTAAGAGGAAAATCTCAAGGATTGGAATTCATTAAGCACCAAGTTGCTCAAAAAACCGATACACGCAAATTTCCTTGGTTGGAATGGAATGCTGATAAGATGGAGGGTAAATTTCTTCAATATCCTAATCGCGAGCAGGTACCTGAACCAATCAACGAACAATTGATTGTCGAGTTGTATTCTAAGTAATCCTATTAATAATAAAAACGTTCACAGCATGAGTATTCTTAACTTTCAAAAGCCGGATCAAATCATTCTTCAAAAATCAACCGACTTTGAAGGTACTTTTGAATTTAAGCCGTTGGAACCTGGATTCGGACAAACAATCGGAAATTCCTTAAGAAGAATTCTCTTGTCGTCCCTTGAAGGATTTGCAATTTCAAACGTACGTATTGCCGGCGTTGAACACGAATTTGCTACCATTAAAGGAGTAATGGAAGATGTGGTTGAAATCATCCTGAATCTGAAACAGGTTCGGTTGAAACCATTGATGGATGTAAATACCATCAAAGAAGAAAAAATTTACATCACCATCAGTGGTAAAGATAAATTTACAGCAGGAGACCTTGAAAACAGTACCAATGTTTTTAAAGTTACCAATCCAGACTTGATTATTTGTAGAATGGAGCCTTTTGTGAATTTAGAATTGGAATTAACCATTTCGAAAGGCCGTGGATATATGCCAGCAGATGAAATGATTACTAAGGATTTACCAATTGGAATCATTCCTGTCGATGCCATTTACACGCCGATACAAAAAGTAACTTACAGCATTTCAAATACCAGGGTTGGACAAAAAACGGATTACGAAAAATTAATCCTGGAAGTTAGAACCGATGGTACGATTCATCCAGAAGAAGCTGTAAAAGAAGCTGCTCGAATTATGATTCAGCATTTGATGCTGATTACAGATGAAAACATTACATTCGAAGATGCAGTACGTAAAGAAGATACGATTGTTGATGAACACGTTCTTCATATGCGTAAATTATTAAAAACACCTTTAGAAGATTTAGATTTATCAGTTCGTGCTTACAATTGCTTAAAAGCTGCTAAAATTAATTCATTGGCAGAAATGGTTAAGTATGACACACATGAATTGTTAAAATTCCGGAATTTCGGAAAAAAATCATTGGTGGAAATTGAAGAATTATTACAAACTAAAAACCTGAGTTTCGGAATGGATCTATCCAAATATAAATTGGACGAAGATTAATTTTTAAACGCGGAGTATAAACTAATAGCATGCGACACGGAAAAGCATTTAATCATTTAGGCAGAAAAAAAGGACATCGGGTAGCTCTTTTAAGAAACCTGGCATCTGCTTTAATTAAGCACAAGCGTATTAATACAACGCTTGCGAAAGCAAAAGCATTGAGAGTATTTATTGAACCCTTAATGACTAAATCAAAAAGCAATACCACCCATTCAAGAAGAACGGTATTTAGCTATTTGCAGGATAAAGATTCAATCACAGAATTATTTGGAACGGTTGCAGGTAAAATTGCTACCAGACCAGGTGGTTATACCCGTGTAATCCGTACAGGATTTAGAAAAGGGGATGGAGCTGAAATGGCCATGATTGAAATGGTTGATTTTAACGACATCATGATTTCTGCTTCGCAGTCAAAAGCACCAGCTGCTGAAATTAAAAAGACTCGTAGAGGCCGGACAAAAAAATCAGATTCAGCCACTCCATCGGTTGAAACCGGCGGGACTGTTGTCTCTGATGAGAAGGAATAATTTTAAAGCGGCTTTAGCCGCTTTTTTTTTGTACATACAAAAACAATCAGCATTCAAAGAATGCTTTATATATTTGTGAAAATCTAATATAATTTATTTATATGCCAACCAGCTCTACTCAAAATGCATGGCTGCTTTTACAAGACGGTACCTATTTCAAAGGCTTTGCAGCAGGTAAAACAGGTACTTTTGGAGCTGAGATTTGTTTCAATACCGGGATGACCGGTTATCAAGAAATCTATACCGATCCTAGTTATTACGGTCAGATAATGATTAATACCAATGTTCATATTGGAAATTATGGAATTATTCATAATGAAGCAGAATCTGCAAATGTTCAAATACGGGGTTTGGTTTGTCGAAATTTTTCATGGCATCTGAGTCGGACGCAAGCTGAAGAAAATCTAAATGATTATCTCGAAAGAAATGGCGTTATCTGCATTCATGGCATTGATACCAGAGCTTTGGTACGACATATCCGGATTCATGGTGCTATGAATGCGGTCATATCTACAGAACTAAGTGAAATTAAAGAATTAGCAAAATTTTTAGATAGTGTACCTAACATGGAAGGCCTCGAATTGGCTTCCAAAGTAAGTACAGAAACAGCTTACTTAATTGGGAATCCAGAAAGTAAACTGCGATTGGCAGCAATGGATTATGGTATAAAAAAATCCATCTTGAAGCAACTTGAAATCATGGGTTTTTATATAAAAGTATTTCCAGCAAAAAGCACCATCCAGGAAATTAATGCATGGAATCCAGATGCCTATTTCTTGTCCAATGGTCCAGGAGATCCTGAAGTTATGGAATATGCCATTGATACGGTAACAGCCATGATTGCAACCAGGAAACCAGTCTTTGGAATTTGCCTGGGTCATCAATTGGTAAATCTGGCTTTAGGTGTCTCTACATTTAAAATGCATCATGGACATCGTGGAACCAACCATCCTGTAAAGAACTTAATCAGTGGATTGGGTGAAATCACAAGTCAAAATCATGGATTTTCAGTAAAACAGGAAGATATTGTAAAACACAATTCTGAAATTGAATTAACCCACATCAATTTAAATGATCAGTCGGTTGAAGGAATACGTCATAAAACTTTGCCTGTTTTTAGTGTGCAATACCATCCGGAAGCTGGGCCGGGTCCGCATGATTCAAGGTACTTGTTTAAACAGTTTTATCAAAATACAGCGAAACTAAACCAAGAAAGTTTAATACATGAGTGAGATCATAGATATCCGTGCAAGGCAAATTTTGGACAGTAGGGGATTTCCAACTGTTGAAGTTGAAGTAGAAACTGAATTTGGAATTGTAGAACGCGCTGCGGTTCCTTCAGGAGCATCAACAGGAAAACATGAAGCCGTTGAATTGAGGGATGGAGATCAAACTAAATTTTTAGGAAAAGGAGTGCTCAAAGCATGTCAATTCATTGAGGAAGAGCTTGCCGAGGAAATTCTTGGAATGGACGTTTCTCAGCAACGTGCAATTGATAAAACAATGATTGAAGCGGATGGAACTGAAAACAAATCCAGATTTGGAGCCAATGCGATCCTGGGAATTTCATTGGCAGTTGCAAAAGCAGCGTCAACAGAAGCAAATCTTCCTCTTTACAAATATATAGGTGGGGTGAATGCCCATACACTCCCGGTCCCTTTAATGAATATCGTAAACGGAGGTGCCCATGCAGACAATAAGCTCGATTTTCAGGAATTCATGATAGCACCCGTTGGAGCTTCAACGTTTGCAGAAGCTTTGCGGATGGGCTCAGAAGTTTTTCACAATTTGAAAGCCGTTTTAAAATCGAAAGGCTTTTCAACCAATGTTGGGGATGAAGGAGGTTTTGCTCCTGCTCTCAACACGAATGAAGAAGCCTTGGATCTGATCATGCTTGCTATAGATAAAGCGGGCTATAAAGCAGGACAAGACATTGCACTGGCAATGGATCCGGCCGTATCTGAACTTTTTGATGAGAAAACACAAAGATATGTTTTTCATAAATCGGATGGAAGGTCTTTGAGTAGCGAACAGATGGTCGATTATTGGATACGCTTAGCGGCTAATTATCCGCTTGTATCGATCGAAGATGCTTTAGCTGAAGACGATTGGAATGCCTGGATTGCATTGACAAAAGCTATTGGACATAAGATTCAATTGGTTGGTGATGATTTGTTTGTTACCAATCCAAAGCGAATCCAACAAGGGATCTCACTCCATGCTGCCAATGCGGTATTAATTAAACTCAACCAAATTGGAACCTTAACCGAAACCATCGATGCCGTTCAATTAGCACAAAGCAACTCATTTAAGTGCGTGATGAGTCACCGTTCTGGCGAAACAGAGGATACAACCATTGCTGATTTGGCGGTTGCACTTCACTGCGGGCAAATTAAAACAGGTTCATTATCCCGTTCCGACCGGGTCGCTAAATACAATCAACTGCTCCGAATTGAGGAAGAATTGGATAATCAGGCATATTATCCGGGCAAAATGATATTTGATAAATAAATAGTATATATATTTGCCTAATATTCCTGTGATTGTGTCTCAGAAGAAGAAAACGATCCCCTTAATTACCTATCTACCTCATTGGATTTCGATCCATAAGTATTGGTTGACAGCAGTGTCATTCCTTGTCTATATGTATTTTTTTGATCAATACAGGATACCCGTTGCCCTAAAAATTTACTCGAATCTTACATCGCTTGAAAAGGAGCGGGATGAATTTCTAAAATTAATCGTAAAAGTTCGCGACGATAAACGTGATTTTGAGAATAATTATGAGAAATTTGCGCGCGAAAAGTATTACATGTCCAAATCTGATGAGGATGTGTTTATAATCGAGAAACAGTAAATACAATTTAACAACATGGCGGTATTGGTTGGATCCCATTCAAGGGTCTTGGTTCAGGGTTTTACAGGAAAGGAAGGTAGTTTTCACGCAGAACAAATGATTGCTTACGGTACCAATGTAATTGGCGGGGTAACACCTGGTAAAGGTGGGCAAACCCATTTAGACCGTCCTGTTTTTAATACAGTGTTAGACGCAGTTAAAAAGGCGGACGCAAACACTTCAATCATATTTGTTCCTCCAGCGTTTGCTGCGGATGCAATTATGGAGGCTGCAGAAGCTGGAATCGGTGTAATCGTTTGCATTACAGAAGGTGTACCCGTTCAAGACATGGTAAAGGTTAAGGAATATCTCAAAAATTATCCATGCCGGCTTATTGGTCCAAATTGTCCTGGAATCATTACCCCGGGTGAGGCGAAAATTGGTATTATGCCAGGGTTCATTCATCAAAAAGGACATATTGGAATCATATCCCGTTCTGGAACTTTGACTTATGAAGCCGTAGATCAAGTCACAAAAGCCGGAATGGGACAATCTACTTGTATAGGCATTGGAGGAGATCCAATTCCTGGAACCACCACCCTGGAGGCTGTCCAATTATTGATGGCAGATTATCAAACCGAAGGCATCATTATGATTGGTGAGATCGGTGGAAACATGGAAACCGAAGCTGCCGAATGGATTAAAGAATATGGTACGAAACCGGTAGTTGGATTTATTGCCGGACAAACGGCACCCAAAGGACGTAAAATGGGCCACGCAGGAGCCATTATAGGTGGGGCCGCAGATACCGCAGAAGCAAAAATGGCAGTGATGGCAGCCTGTGGAATTCATGTGGTCCAATCTCCAGCCGATATTGGCATTACAATGAAACAGGTCTTATCAAAATAAATCCACCTCAGCCTGTTTCTTAGTTGGCTGTAGCTTTTTTCTTTTTGGAGAAGTAACGAGGATTCACCAGCAACATTCCGAAAGATTCGCAATCTTCTTTGGTTTGCTTGGCATGATGGGCGCCATGGGCTTTTAATACAGCCTTGGAATACGGACTGTCCAATTGCTTAAACCAGTTAAATCTTCGATGGATATACACATCATGAACCAGAAAATAACAGAGACCGTAAATAGAGATTCCAATTCCTATAAATAGCAAAAACCGAAAATCAGGAAAGTAGGATCCGGCCATATAACAAATCATAGAAGGGATGGCAAAGACCAAAAAGAACCGGTCATTCTTTTCCCAAAAACCCGTTTTCATTTGATGCGGTTTGTGATGATCTTCATGCCAGGACCAAAGAATTCCATGCATGATAAACTTATGGGTAAACCAGGCAACAAATTCCATTGCTAAAAAAGAAACTACGATTAAGCTGATATTTAAGAGCATATATTGGGTATAGTATATATACAAATCATATTCTGTATTGTTTATTTCAATACAAATTAATCTTGCTCATTAGAATCTTCAGTTGTATTCGGCACAGAACGCATCAAAGGCAACTCAATATAAAAACTGGTTCCTACGCCCGGTATTGTTTTAAAATATATGCGGCCATTCGCTGACTCAATGATTTGTTGACACATTGCCAAACCCAAACCGGTTCCGGAACTCTTGGATGTAAAATTGGGAAGAAACACTTTAGCTTGCATGTCTTCAGGAATGCCCGTCCCATTATCGCGAACCATGATAATTGCATTCTTTGAATTGGCATCTAATTGAATATCGATGTGACCTCGTTTTGTTTCCGGAATTGCCTGGATTGCATTGTTGATCAGATTGTTTAAAACCCGGATGATTTGATTTTTATCAGCGAAGACAAATAATTCATCAATCGGAACGGATAAAAGGATGTCAATATCTTCTCTTTTGCGAAATAAGTCATGAACTGATGAAACAATTTCATTTAAAACAATTTTTTCATTTTCAGCAGTTGGCATTTTAGCAAAATTGCTAAACTCAGTGGCAATCTTAGTCAAATTGTCAATTTGTTCGATTAAGGTCAAGCTTACTTTTTGAGCCATTTCTTTAACATCTTCTGCACCTGAGCGGATGTGTTGCTGCAAATATTGGATGCTCAGTTTCATCGGTGTCAATGGATTTTTAATTTCATGTGCAACTTGTTTGGCCATCTCCCGCCATGCACTATCCCTTTCAGATTTTGCCAGTAGCTGAGCGCTTTCATCCAATTGACTTACCATTTGATTGTAATTGCTGATGAGTTCGCCAATTTCATCTTGTCCGCTCCATTCTAATTTTTCATTTGTTTTACCCAACCGAATCTGTCTGATTTTATTTCCTAAATTTACCAAAGGTGCTGTAATTGAATTTGCTAAAAGGGTAGCCAAACTGGCTGCAATTAAAAAGAGAAATACATAGATGTTGAGCAATGTATTTATCAAATTAGCGAGCCGGTTTCCGGATTTACTTTCCTGAGATGCTTTGGCTTCCACTTGAAGAATTGCAATTCGTTTGTTGTTGTAAAATAAATTGCGGTAGGCATTGAGATCATCGTCCGGACTTTCAGTGATGGTGATGTCTTCAGAAAAACTCGGGTAACTAAAAAAGACATTTGGATCAATTAATTTAAAAATTGGATCCTGTTCTGATTGATTGTTGGCATATACCTTTTCTTCAATGCCTTTTGTATTAAATAGATTGACATTAAAATCAACCATTTGACTGGATTGCCTGATTTGTTCGGATAAGATCAAATTAGCATCTTCTATTGTATTCGAATTCCGAATGGTGGTTTCCAGAAAATTGCAAAGGTTATTGGTTTTGCTTTCCAGATTTTCTCGGAAAATTTGATCTTCAGATTGACGTGTAAAAAATACAGTAGTAATTGCAATGATTAAAAAACTGATTACGATACCTAAAATTACATAAAATTGAATTCTGTTTTTTAGTGAAGGTTTATCCTGAAATGTAATTTGTAACCCTTCCGGTAAAAAAGGCAAGCGCTGGTGGATTAAGCTGATCAGGTAGGATATTAAAATTAAGACTGTAAATAAATAGGAAAACAAAGAAATTCCTTTAAGAGTTGATTCCAATGGGTTGCTGATAACCAGGTATTGATTTGGTTGGGATCTGGTGTACAATACGTCTTTATCTCCTTGTATCACATGACGAATGCTGTCTTTTTTTAATACATTTTTTACATGATCTATAGATGGTTTGTATACACTGCTGGAATATTTTAAAAAATTATCTTCAAAAAAATAAAGTTCATATTGATTTGTCGTACAATTTTGAATCAATTCCGGAACGCAGTCTTTTCGAATCTTAAGACATTCGATGTATTGTCCGATCATTTGATCTTTTACGTAACGCTTTTTTTGATTTTGAAAGTGAAAAATCATGCTGGCATTTAAAATGCTTATCACAATGATCCATGAAATCAACCACAATATATTTTTTTGATATTCCTCAGAAAAGAAATCCTGCATCCAAATGATGATTGAAACACCCAAAAAGAATGTAAGCAATCCAATGTTTATGTTTGATTGATAGATGAAACCAGCAAGAATGAGAAAAGCCAAAAGATAAATTAAAATTTTATGGCGGAAGGGTAATTCAAAACTTGCAGTACTAAGTGTGAGTTTATTGGTTATTAAAAATATGGCCAGAAGCGCAATCAATAAATCAAAAAGTAAAATGTAATTTTCTACCTGAATCGAAAAAATATTGTTAAGGTCAAAGTAAAAATCAGAATGAATAAATACAGCACTAAAAATAAAGCAATAAATAATCAGTGCAATGATGGATGCTAAATAATTAAACAACACCACACCATATCGAAATTTAAGTACACTTAATGTATTGTCTATATTGGCATATTTATAAAAGAAAAAACTTAGATGAAAAAAGATGCCTGAAAACACAGTGAATTCAAAAAGCGTGTAGTCATAAAATTTTGTATGGACCAGTTTATCGGTCAACATGCTGTGATAAAAATCATTTTGATGTACGATCCATTGACACATGCTGGCAGTCACCAAAACACCTGTTGATAGGATGAGGTTGGCCCAGGGATAATTTCCTCTATTAAAAAAATCACGTGCTATGCGATGAAAAGGAATGTAGAATATGATGAGTGTAAGCAAATAAAATAAAATCAATGCATTTCCATAATAGGGTGCCAGAAAGGGACCGTCCAAATTCAAATAAAATAATGGTTTTTTTGCATTTGATTTTGCAAAAATTGGTAGATCTCTTTGCGTCTTACGCGTTTTTGTAAGTGTAAACCCTTGTTTAATATCTTGGGTGCTGTTAATGTGGTACTGCCTGATGCAATTGATCTTTTGACTGTCGCTGTTTAATTGCGTATCAAGAGTCAGGAAGTATGATCCGTTGTATTTTATCAATGAGATGCTATCGGATTTGAATGCATCGGTACACCAAAGCGCTTCAAAAAAACCATCTTTGCCATTCCAAAAACGAATTTCTCCTTCCTTGCAGATTACTTGTTTGATTTCACTTTGTCTGGCGATTTTAATGATTTCTGAGTTTTCAAAGCCAGTAAGCGCATTGCCGTCAACTAATAAGGGTTTAAGTTGCCTGAGGTATTTAGAATCCTTGTCCAGGTGTGCATTGAGTTCACCTTCCAGTTTTATTTTCAGGAAATGGTGGTAATCGTGTTGAAAAGATGGATAAACCCATTCGTAAACCTTTGCCAAGGTCAACAAGAGCAAAGCCACAATCCAAACCAAATACCAATTTCTATTTATGGAAAGGTTTACCATTGTAATTTGCCGTAAAAATAGGAATTTATACATTAAATTATATTATAATGTATTGAATACGAGCTGTTGACAGGGTATTTCGTAAATTTGTGCAGCCATAGCTTATCGCTGCATAGCAATATGCAGAGGAAAGTCCGGACAATGTCGGGTCATCACACCATTTAACAGATGGCTCAGGATTCGCGTCCTGAAGAGAACGTGTCACAGAAAATTACCGTCCCGCCTGGCGGGATAAGGGTGAAAACGTGTGGTAAGAGCGCACGCATCAGGCTGGTAACAGTTTGTTGGGATAAACCTTGTGAATTGAAATGCCATGTATATCTATCGTTCGAAAGAATGCCAGGACCCGTGGTTGCGCAAGCAGGTAGAGGGGTAGGCAGCTTAGATAAATGATAAGCACTTTATGATTTATTCATAAAGTACAGAATCCGGCTTATTTGGCTTTTTAAAATTGGAGTTGTTTTTTAGGAATAACTCCTTTTTTTTTATTCTCCACTTTGATTTCCAACAGCACCTCCGTCAAAATCATAACTGATGGAGAATCGGATGGTATTTGCTAGAGGACTTCTGTTATTTGTAGTAGGAACCAGATAGGAGAGGTTTAGTCCAAACACATTATACTTTACACCGCAGCCTAAAGTCATGTATTTACGGTTTCCTTTTAGTGCATTCTCATGGAAATACCCCATGCGGACAGCAAATTGTTTGTCATACCAATATTCCAAACCTAATGAATACATCAATTCCTGTAATTCTTCTTTTCCTCCTCCAGGTGCGTCATTTAAGGAACCAAAGATGCCTTCAAATAAACTTTTTTCACGATAGTCTGCTATTTTATTATTGTCGACATCGTAGAGTGGGTCCCCTGGTTTTCTAGGAGATGGGATTAATAATTTGTTGATTTCTAAGGTAGTCGTCAGGGAATTGTAATCATCAAAATTCATTTCATAAGCTGCTCCTAAAGCAAGATTGGTTGGAATGAAGTCTTTCACCAAGCCCTTGATATAAGTTACTTTAGAACCAATATTTGTGATCGCAAGGCCGACGTTTAAATAATTTCTGCGGCCGCTTGCCCCTAATTTATTGCGATATAAAAATCCAAGATCTGCTCCAAAGGTTTTGGCAGAAGTGATATCATAAGCGCCTACCGTTTTACCAGTTGCAAGATTTGAATAAGCAAATTTCGCAGAAAGGCTGGCAGAAAATACATCAGAAAGTTTTCTGCTATAAGCTGCCGCAATTTCAAATTCATTGGGCTGACCGGTACCGATATCATTTCCATTTTCATCTCTGAAATCAATTTTACCTAAACTAAAATAGCGAACGGCTAATCCTGCAGTTTGAAATTTATCGATTTTATAATATCCTGATAGGTACAGTAGATAAATATCATCAATACCAAGGTTTCTCAACCAGGGAGAATAAGTTGCTGAGATGCCCATGTTGTTTTCTGACCAGGCCAGGCGAGCTGCATTGTGGTGCATTGCATTGGGGTCCGTTGATAAGGCAACGCCTGCATCCCCCAGACCACCTGAACGGGTATCCGGATTGATCCTTAAAAAGGGCAGTGCTGTCAAAATGGTATTTTGAAGGCATTCGCCACTGGCATCGACAATACAACCTTTCGCAGGATTCCAGGTTTGAGCTGAAAGATTCATGCCTAGAATTAAAAAACAAATACAAGTTAGAAAACGCATAAAACAGGGATAATTGATTTAAAATGCAAATTTAGCATACAATTAGATATAATTCTTTTTTTAATATGATGCTGATACGGGAACTTATATATATCGTAAAAAACTACTTTTTATTATTTAAGTAGGACTAATTTTTGATAGGAAGACCGTTTGTGAATGATTTCATTTCCGGTTTTTGCATTCATGCTCAACCGATACAAATAAACGCCATTTGCCAAATCGCTCCCAAAATCATCCTTTCCATCCCATTTGATCCCTTCGATGCGGTACCCGTTGTTTAAGATGTTTTTAGTAAGGGTTTTGACTACGCGTCCAGAAATAGATTGAATCTGAACAATGATTTCCATTTCACTTGCAAGGATGTTGGTTTCAAACTGAAACTCCGTTTGATTGGAAAATGGATTGGGGTAGTTATAGACCCGATCCACAGTAATATCCGATTCATCGATTACATTAAACTCCAGATGACCTGAACCGGGATTATTTGAAATATCCCAGGCTGTGATGGTAACGGTATGTTTGCCGGGGCTTAAATTCTTTAATGGATAATTTAATTCGCCTTCCCGGGGATTGTTTAATTTAGATTTATAGACTTGATTCAAAATGATTGGAGCTTGTGAATTTTGATCTATCACAGCGGTCAAATCATGGCCGATGCTGTTGCCGCTGATATTAATTCCAAAATCATCGCTTAGTTGTGAATACAATATCGGATTGCGGCTGCATATTCCTCCGTTTACAAAATCAGCATTGTTCATAAACACCTTTACGACCGGTGGCCGATCGTCTTTAATGCTATCATTGGAAACACCCCCAATAATTAAACGATCTTCATAACCTGCTGCATCTTTTGTTTTTTCATCTGTTGCATACAGGCTTATTTTTCCTTTACCAAATTCGTAATTGATATCTTTTGGAATAATAAATGAAAAATTCCATTTACCAGCATTCACATTTACCAATCCTTTGTAAATAATATTTTTTTGCAATTTATAAGTAGCAGTATAAGAAGTTGGATCATTTGCCTTCGTACGTAAACTTATTTCTTTGTCGTAAACGGTTACATAAAGTTTGCCGTTAAAATCGGATTGCAAAACACCGTTTTGATCTGTAACCCGACCAATTACATTCATGTTTTCCAATGCATGAAAAGTATCGGCAACTGCAGCTAATGGCTTGCCATTAATTGAGTCGACTTCGTTTTTTAAAAGGGGGATTGCCAATCGTTGAGCCGGATCTCCAAACAGTAAAAATTTACGGGAATTGGTTCGAATAAATCCAGCAGAATTATCATTTTTTGCACGCCGCATAATTTCACCTAAAGGCAATGGCAAGCTATTTTCAAATTGAAAGATGTAATTATAAACGGAACTGGTCAAATCAAAATTATCATCACTGTAAACCGCACGAACGGTTGAAAACAAAGCCAGAAATCCTCCTTGTTGATTGTGGAGTCCTTCTTCACCGGCATTTGTTTTTGTAGGATCATCAAATCCATTGAATGTGCATGATGCTACAATTACCAATGGAAGTTTGTAATAATTTTCCAGTGTTTTGATGTCGGTATTTTGTAAGATTCGTTCTTGAGCCAATCCGCTGTAACCGCCATGCCCCATATAATTAACGACCAGGGCACCTTGAAAAAAAGCATTGGCGAACGCTTTATTAACTTCCGGATAGCGTTCACCCCCTGGAGTTGTTACTTGCTCATAAGCATCCAGGTGTATTTTTTCTTCATTATAAATAGGATAGCTGGAATGTACTGATTCGGAAATGCGCTCGGATTGATTAAAATGCACGTTGGAATCTTCATCATCACTGGAGAATACAACATGAAGTCTCCAATCTTCCATCGTTTTTGGATCGGTATCGTAGCGAATGATTTTATCAACAAGATTTTTTGCTTCATCGGCAGTACGTGCTACCAACCTGCCAATGTTTAAATCCAATTTACCAATTAAATTGATCCCTTCTCCGGGATCCAATAAACCATAATAGTCATCTGTTGGAAAAGAAGTGATGGGATCCAGACTTTCGTCGGTCTCATAAGTTGGAACAAAATTCTGATCGGCATCTCGTTTATTAATATGTCGAAAATCATACGAACCATCACCAAACAATGCGAGGTATTTGAATTTTGGATTTCTTAAATACAACATGCGCATAAAATTGCGGACGGCTGTCGGATCTTGTGAGCCACTTGAAAATTCATTGTACACCTGACTGATGTCAACGGTCTGCACGATCACATTAGAATGTTTGCTGCGATGGGTTTGGAGTCGTTCTGCTTCTGATTTGTAATCTTTATGATACAGGATAATCATTTCAGGATCCTTCAAGCCATGAAGATTTTGATTGCCAACGCTTCCAATAAATTGTGGAATATCAAAGTTCATGGATTCATCCAATACAACAAATTGTTTGTAGTTATTAATTGTACTTGATGTAAATCGAAGTTGATTATTAGTTAAGGCACCGTTTATTTGAGTTACTTCAAGGGGATTGGTAATGTCCCAAATTTTCTTTGCAGAAAGCACATTATCAATGGTAAATTGACTTGCATCAAAAGCAAAGGAAGCAGGATCCATGATGTACATCAGTTTATTAGACCAAATCAATTTTTTCCAAACTGAAATTTGCATAAAATCGATCCAACCTTCAGAAACTGTTCCACCTGATTGAGGAAAGTTAATTTTAGCTTTTACCAAATCACTGATTGGTTGAAATGATGCAGTCTTTCGGGCAATATTTGCAAATCGATTGATGCTGCTGTAGATTACATAGGGAATGGATACATCAACTTTTTGATTTTCGACAATAGCTGATACGCTATGGTTTACAGGCGCCCGCCCGGCAAATGCAAAAGAAAATAATCCGGTTTTGTTGAGATCGATATGATCAAAAATAAAGCTATTTCCAAAATCAAATTCCCGGGTATTGCTGAGTTCTTCACCATACCAGTTTTTACCTGAACCTTCGCTGCCGGCATCTAAATCTAATAAATTTACCAAATCATTTTCAATATGCTTAAAGTCAAAACTTGAATTCGTTTGATAACTGTAATTTGTTGGTCCATCTACTTGCGGGACACGTTTGCCGCGATTCTGATCAATTTTAATAAAGTAATACGATACATCTGAATATGGATTTTTTGTAAAACTGAAATCAGAAAGTGTGGATTCATATTGAAATAGATCCGGACCATTGGCGTAAAATAAAATAAAATCATTTTCATCAAAACGACCGTCATCTTCTCCTTTGATAAAGATTGCATTTTCTTTTAAGTCGTCTTCAAATACTGCATCGGTTGATTCCGGAAGTGGACTGCCACCATTTCCATAAATTCTTATGTTTCTGGGGTCTAAGGTGTTAAAGTCCAGTTTGAGGTTTTTTTCCAAAAAACTCTTGTCAATTTTATAAACTCCTCGTTGTTTTATAGAAATTTTAAACCAGCTTCCATTGGAAAGGACTGATTCATTGGCATAATTCGGTAAAGGATTGGTGGGGAGGCCCGTAGGAATAAATTCGACTGTTAAATCAAACGCCTTCAAAATTTCAAGTTGTTGTGCATTCCGATAGGGAATCAGTTCAATGCTTGCAACATATTTATCGCGGGCTTTGAATACCTGCGCATGAATATCAAACTCGGGTTTAAGGAGTTTCATTGCGGCTTCTAATCCTGTAGTTTGGATTGCTTCTGTAGCTTTGGGGGTTAATCGAACTTTTAATTCACCATTTCCTGCAACTTCAAATTCTTTTTTATAAATTGCGATACCAGGAAGGTCTGCCGAATTAAAAGATTGATCAAATCGAAGACTTTGGATACTTTGACCTGAAGAATTACGTACTAACTGAGGATTCCAACTAATTTTTTCAGAGAATTGAAACGATTGTTGGGCCGAAAGAAAAAAAGTTCCGAAAACAAAAAACAAAATAATTTTGAGCTTCATTTTTACTGAGATAGGATTTAGTCTGTTCAAATGTATCAAAAACGTCCTGAAAATCATATTATTGCCAATGACACCATTTATTAAACGATTCTTGATGGCAATCAGTTGCTTGCTGGTTTTAGGTTTTTCAAAAACCAGTTTCGCCCAGGATCCGGTGTTTAGTCAATATTATGCACAGTCTTTGCATATGAATCCTGGTTTTACAGGTTTGAGTTTTGCTCCTCGGTTTGAAATGATCTACAGAAACCAATGGCCTTTAATAGATAAGTCTTTTGCCGGATATGTAACCTATGGTTTAAGCTACGATCAGTTTTTCAAAAAACTCAATAGTGGATTTGGAATTCAATTGATGGCCGATGATGCGGGAGGAGGATTGCTTAAAACAATCAAAGTGGCTGGTCTTTATGGATATCAGGCTCAAATTAGTGAATCCAATTATCTACGGGGTGGGATCGAATTGGCCTTTGTTCAAACGAATTACGACTGGGACCGATTGGTGTTTGGAGATCAGATTGATCCGGTTTTAGGACCCATTTCGCCGGGAGGAACCCCATATCCGACCGATGAGTTCAGACCCGACAAAACCAGTGTTTCTTATTTAGATATTGGTACGGGACTCCTTTATTACAATCCATATTTTAATTTGGGTGTTTCAGCAAAACATATCAATACGCCCCAAAATGATATTTTAAAAGTAAATGCTTCCAGCTATAATGGAATTCCAGTTCGATGGATGTTTCACGGGGGGATGCAACTTGATTTGGCAAGATCAAACCGGGTAGTATCGATCTTATCCCCGGCATTCCTTGTCGTAAAACAATCTGAATTTTTTCAGATAAACCTGGGGGCCCAATACCAATTTAGCACGGTATTTGCCGGATTATGGTATCGGCACGCTCGAAATAATACGGATGCTTTGATTGCAGTCCTTGGATTTAAGAAAGGCGCCTGGAAAATGGGATACAGCTTTGATTTTACGCTTTCACAGCTGGGAATCGCCCAGGGAGGAAGCCATGAATTAAGTTTGGGACTGTTTTTAGGAGAGATCCGTAAGGAAAAGGCAAATATCAATGATTGCTTCGAAGCCTTCCGGTAGAAAAAATTCTTTGTCAATACAATAAATTATTATATAACTTTGTTCCCCTAAAAAAGAAAGTAGTAGGATGAAAGGCAATTATTCAAAAATCGTCTTTTTGCTGGGCTTTGCATTGGTAATCGGAGCCTGTAGTAAAAGCAAACAAAACGAATCAAGCTCCACCGGTTGGAAATACAACGACAAGGAGTGGGGTGGATTCGAGAAAGTAGATTATAGAGGCCAGGCTACTGGTCCAAATCTAGTGCTCATAGAAGGGGGAACCTTTTTAATGGGATTAACTGAAGAAGATGTAACTTATGAATGGAATAATATCCCCAGAAGGGTGACTGTTTCATCATTTTACATGGATGAAACGGAAGTGAGTAACATCAATTACCGCGAGTACATTTACTGGTTAAACAGGGTTTACAAATCCTATCCGGAAGTTTACAAGAAAGCCTTACCAGACACACTGGTTTGGCGTGAGGAATTGGCTTATAATGAGCCATTTGTGGAAACTTATTTCAGATATCCATCGTATGATGATTATCCGGTAGTTGGAGTAAACTGGCTTCAGGCTAATGATTTTTGTAAATGGCGTTCTGACAGGGTCAATGAGTTTATCTTAATTGAAAAAGGTATTTTGAATCCGAATCCAGACCAGGTTGACTCTGATAACTTTAATACCGGATCTTATTTAGCCGGTCAATATCAGGGCAATGTGCGTAAAAATCTGGAAGACATTCAAACTGGCGGTGAGCGTCCTGTTAAGTTTGACGATGGTATTTTATTACCGGTTTATCGCTTACCTACTGAAGCTGAGTGGGAATATGCTGCACTCGCTTTAAAAGGAAAACAATCCGATAATAAAGACGAATTAATCACAGATCGTAGAAATTTTCCTTGGGATGGAAATACAGCCCGTTACAAGAGAAGAGATAAATACATGGGAAATATTTTGGCTAACTTTAAAAGAAGCCAGGGTGACTACATGGGTATGGCAGGAAAATTAAATGACCATGCTCATATTCCGGCACCAGTCCGGACATTTTTCCCCAATGATTTTGGCCTTTACAACATGGCAGGAAATGTTAACGAATGGGTAGCTGATTTGTTCAGGCCTTTAACGTCAACCACCTTGCGTGATGTTGAAAACCATGATCTGAATCCATTCCGTGGTAATGAATTTAAAGAATTGGTGCTTGATGAATCTGGCAATCCAGTTGAAAAAGATAGCTTAGGAGATCTAAGATTCCAAATGGTTTCAGATTCAGCGGTAGAATTCCGTGAAAACTATAACAAAGGGGATGTTAAAACATACCGCGACGATGACGACGAAGTGATTAAATACCAATATGGTAAATCATCACTTATCAATGCAAAATCAAGAGTTTATAAAGGAGGTTCCTGGTCAGATCGTTTGTTCTGGTGTTCTCCTGGAGCTCGCAGATTTAAGGATGAAGATAAATCAGACCGTTCTATTGGATTCCGTTGTGCAATGACCCGTACCGGTGGACCAGAAGGAAATGAGGATGCTGGTGGTTTGGAGTTCAAACGCAAAATGCCGAAAGTCAAGAGAGACTATAAATAAATCAAGAAATAATTAAAATTTGAAAAACTCACAGCAATCTTTGTTGTGAGTTTTTTTTATTTATGCAATATCCTGAATCATACCGGCGGTTTCTCGAGCAAGATGGCAAGGTGTTTACAGACACGCGAAAACCTTTGAAGGGTGGTATTTTTATTGCCTTGAGTGGCCCCAACCACAATGGCAACAGTTATGCCTTGCAGGCATTGGAACAAGGTGCAGCCTATGCAATTGTAGATCAATTTGTTTCTCAGGATCCTGGATTGATTCGTGTCGAAAACACCTTAAAGGAATTGCAGGAAATGGCCAGGATTCATAGAAGAAGATTTAAAACAAAAATTATTGCAATTACGGGCACCAACGGGAAAACAACGACGAAGGAATTGTGCCATTCAGTTTTTTTGAGAGCATACCAAACGCAAGCAACGGAAGGAAATTTAAATAACCATATAGGGGTCCCATTAACGCTTTTAAAACTAAAGGAAGACACAGAATTTTTAATTCTGGAAATGGGGGCCAATCATCCAGGAGACATCAACGAATTATGTGCGATTGCCGAACCGGATAGCGGCTTGATTACTAATATAGGTAAAGCCCATTTGGAAGGATTTGGAAGCTTTGAGGGGGTACTAAGAACCAAGCTTGAATTGTTTGATTACCTTAAGGCTCATGGAGGTCTGCGCTTTTGTAGTATGTTTTCTGATCCTTTAAGAAAATATGCAAGCACTGAATCCGATGTAATTGCATTTGGACCACATCAGGATGCATGTGAATTTTCAGGCAGATTGATCAAATCATTTCCTGAAATTGCATTGGAATTTTACAATAAACAAGAATCATTTTTAATCGACTCCCATTTGTTTGGAGAATACAATTTCCAAAATATAGTTGCTGCTTCTTGCCTGGCAAGCTACTACGATGTCCCTCCAGCATCCATTCAAAAGGGGATAGCCGCTTATGTCCCCAACAACATGCGCTCGCAGGTTATTAAACACAATTCCAATACCATCATACTCGATGCATACAATGCAAACCCAAGTTCTATGATCCAGGCAGTCAAAGCCTTCGAACAGATGGATTTTAAAAACAAATGGATTGTGTTGGGTGAGATGGCCGAACTGGGAAACTATTCAGAGGGTGAACATGAGGACTTAAAGAATCAGGTTTTGGATAAAGCGTTTCAAAAACGGATTTTTATTGGAACCCGTTATCGTTTGGATGGAATTAAATTACCAGACATGCATTTTGAAGATGAAGCGTCTTGTAAAGCCTGGTTGGGTATGAATTGGCCGGTAGATACGGCAATTTTGATAAAAGGCTCTCGTGCAGCCGGATTAGAGCGATTGCTCCAATAGGCTTTTATATCCTTAATTATTTATCAATTCAAGTATGCGCGAGGGTATTTGGTCCTTTGCCGTAGCTTGATATTCTTCGTAGGTGCAAGGAATCAGTTGATTGGAAAATTCATTGTCCAATAATGGTTCCTCAAACCACCATTTGCCCGTGTTTTCTGATTTATAGAATTTGATGATGTAATCCAGATTTTTAATTTCAACCAGATATTGGGTAAGGGATTCCCGTTTAATATTTTGGTCTAATTGTTTGAGATGGCAGCCTTCCCAAAAGTACCATGCCATTTGGGCAACCAAACGAGCCGTAATCCCGTCACGGTCTTCAGATTCATTCCAGGGAGAAATAAAATACATTTTAACCCGATCGCTCATTCCGGCCATTCGGGAGAGGGTAGATGCTTCTTCTGAAAATAAGCCACTTGGGTTTTTAGTGAGATTACCCGGACTTTCGCTGGATCTGATGGCATTTAAATCAAAATAGATGAATTCCGAACGACGCAAGGGTGGATCAAATGAAGAGGCACTGGCTCTGAATTCACCCGTTCTGTAATAATTTATTTTTTCATATTCGAATGCAAGGTGTTGACGTTGAAACGCCAGAAAATTTAGTTCCTTAAGATACGGCGAAGCCATATCCACTGAATCCAAAAATCCGGAATGGTCACTGATGCAACTGAGTGTAAAGGGTTCATGAAGTTTTTGCTGTTGGAATTGAATCTCGTGGATTAATTTTAAATCTGCGCCAATAACCAGCAGCGTTTTATTTTTGGAGTAGGCAAGATTTAATAAATGGCTTGCACGTTCTGCTTCGGTAAGTGAATTCAAATTAGCTCCATCAGCAATCAGCCTGTCATCAAAATAAGTAGCAGTAAGCTTGAAAAAATGTTTTTTAAAGCTGGATTCAAATTCAGCTGAACAAAAGTAAACTATGAATTTTGAATTGGCTGCAAGATGGTAATTTGCATCCTGATTTATCAAAATGTATCCAAGGCTTTGTTGATGAAAATCTGAGACAGAAGAGTCTTTTTGTTGAAAAGCATTGCGGTCCATCATGTATAACGAGTTTAATAAACACAAATTTACATATTAAATCTATATTTAATATGAAATGATATAAATTTGAATTATGATCAATTTTCTTCAAGATTATTTAAACAAACCCGCTGAAATTGTTTTCGAATGGAATGATCCGCAATCAGAGGCAAAGGCTTGGTTGGTAATTAACAGTTTGACCGGTGGAGCGGCTGGTGGGGGCACCCGTATGCGAAAAGGATTAACCCGCAGAGAGGTTGAAGACCTGGCAAAAACCATGGAAATTAAGTTTAAAGTGTGTGGTCCATCCATCGGAGGCGCTAAATCAGGAATTGATTTCGATCCTCAGGACCCCCGGAAAGAAGAGGTATTGCAACGATGGTTTACCGCTATTAAGCCCTTATTGTCTAATTATTACGGTACTGCCGGAGATCTCAACATTGATGAGCGAAAGGAAGTGAGGCCTTTTCTGTTGGACATGGGCATCAACCATCCACAATTTGGCGTATTGGAAGGACATTTTCATTATCCGGATCATACCAAAAATGAAGTGTTAGAGCAATTGAAAAAAGGCTGTGCCTTGTTGGTGAAATCTGAAAAATTCAACCCCGCTAAAGAAGCTGCCCTCTATTCAACCATTGACTTAATCACCGGTTACGGGGTATTTCAATCCATCGTAGCATTCTATAAAATATTTAGACAGCAAACGGTAAGCGGCAAACGGGTTGCTATTCAAGGGTGGGGAAATGTAGGTGCAGCTGCTGGTTGGTATTTATCACAGGCCGGTGCCAGGTTAGTCCTCATTCAGGATAAGGAAGGATTTATAGTAAACAACCAAGGTTTTGACCAGGAATCTGTCAGCGATTTTATGAATCAAAAAATCAACCACACCATTCAATCAGATCAAAAAAGACCTTCATCAGAATTAGATCAGGAATTAGAAAAACTCCAAATTGACCTCTTTATTCCAGCAGCTGCTTCGAAATTGGTCGCTGAATCCAGCTATGATTTGATGAAGCGAAATGGCCTGGAACTCATCGCCTGCGGAGCAAACGTCCCGTTTAAAGAAGAAGGCTTATTATTTGGGCCCCTGACAGAAAAAATCGACCGCGAGCTCGCTTTGATTCCAGACTTTATCGCCAATTGTGGGGTTGCCAGGTTGTTCGCCTATTTAATGCAAAAAGGCGTCGAAATCAGTGAAGAAGCTATTTTTCAGGACATTGAAAATACTATGCATGCTGCAATCTCCCAACTTTATAAGCAAACGCAACAAGCAGTAAAGTTGTCAGAAAACGCCCTGCGTTATTATGCTAAAAATTAATTTAAGTTATTGATTATCAGTTATAAATGCATATATATTAATATTTATATTCAAGCCAACAAAAATGGCTGAATTTTTGCATAGCTTTGTTTGGGGTTTTAGGTGAAGATGAATTTATTAATAAAATCGAGCTAAATGGCTACAAAATTCTACCATGTACTCTTGCTTATCTTATGGGCGAATTTTACGTTCGGTCAGCAACATGATACCATTCCAGATAGACAGGACAACAGTCTGATCTCTACCTCTGATACGACAGGTACCAATGATGGCTTAACGAAAGTTACAAAATCTAAGATCGTATTGGGTAACAGCAATGAAGCTGACTGGAAATCCGGTAAAGCAAAATATCCGCCAAAACCTAAACATATGTGGGAATTAGGCCTTGGAGGAGGGCATTACTTTATTCATGGTGACGTGGATCCTAAAATTCCGGGTTATGGTTTATCCCTTCACTTGAGAAGAGCAATCAATTATTCATTTTCATTCAGAGTAGATTTCTTTTATGGAACAGCGTTTGGATTAGAGCCACAACCGTATACCAAAGCACTTGAAGTTGAAACATCCGTTTTTCAAGGCTATGGTTCGCAGAATGCCTGGTTTCCTGCTTACAAAACCCAATATTTCTACGGAGCCATTGAAGGCATTCTTAACATTGGAAATATCCTGTTTCACAAAGACCGCAACAAATGGAATAGCTATTTGATTTTAGGAGCTGGTCTTGACCATAACAATACAAAATTAGATTTAAGAGATGAGAATGGCAATGTATATACCAATCTGATTTCTTTAAGCGAATATTCGGATGCTGCATTTAACACAAGGCAGGGTAGAATAGATATCAAAAAGAAATTAAGAGGACTTTATGACGGTGATTATGAAACACCAGCCTTTAAGAAAAAGGGAATTTTCCGTTTGAATGATAAGACCAATATTCATCCGATTTTTATTGGAGGTGCAGGGATTTCAAGAAAGATCAACCGGAGAATTAATATCGCATTAGAGCATCAGGTCCATTTTTCGGATAACGATTATTTGGATGGGATCATTTACCGAAGCGATGTCGATCAGACAACCCAAAATGATTATCAGCACTATACCAATTTGAGATTAAATATCAATTTGGGTAAATTTAAAAAGCGGAAAGAACCTCTATATTGGTTAAACCCATTGGATGCTGCATTTACTGATATTGCTGATTTAAAACGCAGACCCATCTTTGATCCAAAAGATACAGACCAGGATGGAGTCATTGATTTGTTGGATCAAGAAAACGAAACGCCCGCCGGTGCGCCTGTAGATCCTAAAGGAATCGCATTGGATAGCGACAATGACGGGATTCCGGATCATAAAGATGCAGAACCATTTTCTCCACCTGGATTTCAGGTTAATGACAAAGGAATCGCTCAGGTGCCAGTGGTGCAACCTGGAATGTCAGAAGATGACGTAAAGCGTATTTTAGATAATCGTTTGGGTGTTCCACCGGGAACCTTTGACAGTACCGGAGGTAAAGGATTATTAAGCAACATTGAATGGTTTTTACCTATGATCCATTTTAAATTGGATGAATACTGTATCGATTTAAAATATGTTCCGCAATTGGCCAGCGTTGCGCATGTAATGCAAACACATCCTTCATTGAAAGTAACAGTTTTTGGACATACGGATATCCGTCATTCAAATGCTTATAACAAAGTACTTTCTTACAATCGGGCAAATGAAGCAATTGAATATCTTGTAAATACATTCAACATTCCTCGTACCAGATTTAAATTGATGTATGGAGGTGAAGAAACTCCTCTTGGAGGGCATAACAAAAACTACAATGTTAATCGTCGGGTTGAATTCAGAATCAGTCAAGCAGACGATACTGAAATGCCTATGCCAGATGGTCCAAAGGCTGGAGCCTGTCATAAATCATGGAGTCGAAAAGCAGCTCCAGAATCAAAAGAGGCAACCCAAAAGAAATAAGGAATTGATTGTTTACAATCAGCATGCTTTTACAAAAGCATGCTGATTGGATTCTCTAAAATAGTTTTTAAACTTTGTAAAAATTTAGCACCACTTGCTCCATCAACGGCGCGATGGTCGCAGGATAAAGTCATCTTCATCCGGTTTGAAATTACCAGATTGTCATTTTTTACAGCAGCTTTCTTTTGTATTGAACCGATTGCTAAAATACAAGCATCCGGTGGATTGATAATAGCGGTAAAATGCTCAATGTCAAACATTCCTAAATTAGAAATCGTAAAAGTGTTTCCTTGCATTTCATCCAGGTTCAGTTTGCGTTCTTTAGCACGTGTTGCTTTGTCTTGAATTTCATCCTTAATGTGGGTCAATGTTTTTTGATCTGTATTACGGACAACAGGCACTACCAATCCATCTTCAATAGCAACTGCAATTCCAATATGGATGTCGTTATGGTAAATCATTTTATCATTCGTCCAGGAAACATTTACAGCTAAATTGGAGCGTAATGCAATCGCACATGCTTTTACAATTAAGTCGTTGTAAGATATTTTTTGAGGAGAAACTGCATTTAATTGATTGCGAGCTTCAACACAAGCATCCATATCGACTTCAGTGGTTAAATAAAAATGAGGAGCAGTAAATTTGCTTTCTGAAAGTCGTCTTGCGATCGTTTTCCTCATTTGGCTATTTATAACTTCCCGGTCGCCTTGTTGAGCTGGTGCTACGTAGGATGTGGAGAGACCAGGTTTAGCGACTTGGTTTGCCAAATTTTCTACATCTCTTTTGACGATGCGACCTTGTTCGCCAGAACCACTTAGATGTTCCAGACTAAGGCCTTTCTCTTTGGCCAATGATTTTGCCAGTGGAGATGCTTTAATTCGGGTATCTGTAGGTTCTGGGGGCATTGTCTGGCTTTCAGCAGGTGCTACAGCTGCTTGAGGTTCCGGTGATTTGGAAGCCGCCTGAGGTTCGCTGGAAACTTGTTTCGAGCCCCCAAGGAGATCATCAAAGTTTTCTCCTTTTTGTCCAATAATAGCAATGATTCCATCAACGGGTACCGCCCCTTCATTCACTGCAATGTGCAACAATACACCATCCTGATAGGCTTCCAGATCCATAGTGGCTTTATCAGTTTCCACTTCTGCCAAAATATCACCTGGTTTTACGGTGTCTCCGACTTTTTTATTCCATGTTTTAATAAATCCTTCTTGCATGGTATCAGAAAGTCGGGGCATCTTTATTGCAATAGCCATCTTTTGTAATTTTGCGTAAAATTAATCTATTCGGTTGTTTTCAAAGATAAACCGCAACGATTCTAAATATAAAGATTCATAATCAATCGTTTATAGTTGAATAAATTCTATAATTTTAACGCATGAATTCAATCTCGAAAATTGTGGATGAGGCTGTAGCCGCATTCAGTACCCTGCCCGGAATTGGAAAAAAGTCAGCCCTTCGCATGGTTTTACATCTGGCGCAACAAGACAAAAAAAAGCTGGAAGATTTGTATGTAGCGGTAAAGAATATGTCGGAAAAACTGATTCGCTGTAAACAATGTTTTGCCTATTCGGATTCAGAATTATGTACGATTTGTAGCGATCCGGTTCGAAATCAACAGACCATTTGTGTAATTGAATCGATACGGGATTTATTTGCTATTGAAGAATTGCAACAATTCAGAGGCGTTTATCACGTTTTAGGAGGATTAATTTCTCCAATTGATGGTATGGGACCTGAAAATTTAACGATACATTCTTTGTTTAAGCGAATTGAAAATCAACCCATCACTGAATTGATCTTTGCAATACGACCGACGATTGAAGGGGATACCACTTCCTACTACATTACCAGACACCTAAACAATCCAACATTGAAAATTAGTATGCTTGCCCGGGGTGTTTCATTTGGGTCGGAATTAGAATATGCCGATGAACTTACTTTAAGTCGTTCGTTACTCAATCGCACGCCCTATATTATTAGTGAATAAGCCAAGCGTGAACTTAAGTATCCTCATTGTAAACTATAATGTTCGACATTTTTTAGAACAATGTTTGACTTCGGTTGAGAAAGCCATCCGTAATGTCGATGCAGAAATTATTGTAGTAGACAATGCAAGTGTCGATGATTCTTTGGATATGTTGAGAAAGCAGTTTCCTAAAGTTAAAGTCATTGCTTCAAAAATAAATTTAGGATTTGCTAAGGCCAATAATTTAGCAGCAAGTCATGCACAGGGTGAATATATCCTTGCGTTAAATCCGGATACGGTTGTCGAAGAAGATTGCTTTACCAAATGTCTTCAATTTTTTAAGTCGCATCCTAAAGCAGGTGGACTTGGAGTACGGATGATCGATGGTTCTGGAAAATTTTTACCTGAATCCAAAAGAGGATTCCCAGGGTTTTGGGCAGCATTTTGCAAGATGACTGGAATTTATAAATTGTTTCCGTCAAGCGCGCTCTTTAATCAATATTACCAAGGGCATTTATTGGAACATGAATCAAACAAGGTACCCGTTTTATCTGGTGCATTTATGATGTTACCAAAAACTGTTTGGGATCAGGTTAATGGTTTTGATGAAGATTATTTTATGTATGGTGAAGACATTGATTTATCATATAAAATCGAACAAAACGGTTACGACAATTATTATTGCGCAGATACTAGCATCATTCATTATAAAGGAGAAAGTACCAGCAAAGGAAGCTTGAATTATGTGATTGCATTTTATAAAGCCATGATCATCTTTGCCAGGAAACATTTTAATAAATCCAATCGGTGGGCCCTTGTAACTATGCTTACCATGATCTTAGGAACCAAAGCATTTATTACGCTTATTAAAAATTATCTTGCTACAATTCAGGTAGTTTTATTAGATGCTACCGTATTAAGTGTTGGCTTTTATCTGATTCGACATTATTGGGCAAAATACTATCATGGCGATATTCATTATTTTAATAGTCCGGCAATACTTGTAAATACAGCCTTGTTTGTTTTGATTTGGATTGCTTGTTTTTATTTTCAGGGTGTTTATGAAAAGAAATATGCTTTAAAGGATTTATTAATTGCTGCAATTTGGGGATTTATCCTTAACCTGAGCCTGTATGCCTTATTTCCTGAAGACTGGCGCGCATCCAGAATGTTGTTGGTCTTGTCGTTCTTATGGGTTATTTTGTATGCAGTATTGAGCCGCTTGGTCTTCAACAGGCTCATAAGAAAATCCTGGATGATTGGAACCGCAAAAGCAAAACATGTCTTGGTAATAGGGGATGTTCAGGAATTAGAGAAAGTAAAATTTCTGATGCAAAAGACAGAACATACAGATCAGTTTCAATTAATTTCTGTTGAACAGCTATCGCAAATGGGAACAGAGCAATGGAAAGATTATATTCGAATTCATGGAATTCAAGAACTGGTTTTTTGTCAAAGTAAAATGGAGTGGAAGCACATCTTATCTTTTATGTCGAACATGAAGGATTTGATTAATTACAAAATCATGACAGCATCCGGATCGGGCATCATAAGCAGTCCTTCAAAAAACAATCAAGGTGAAATTTTATCTTTGGAATTGGAGTACAATTTATCTAAACCCGTTTATTTGAGACAAAAACGTTTGTTCGATATTTGGTTTTCAATTATGTTGATGATATTTTCCTGGATGGTTATTTTTATTTTTAAAAACAAAAGACAATTTTTAAAAAATATAAGTTCGGTAATTTTAGGAAAGCGAACCTGGGTGTCATACCAACAAAGTCCTGAGCCTTTGGATAATTTGCCGGTGATTAAACCCGGTATCTTAGTGCCTATCCATAACAATGAGCGCATTGTGATCAAAGAATTAGAGGCACAATTATTGAGTATGTATGCATGGAATTACTCAGTTTGGAACGATCTCGATATTTGTTTGCGTAATTTTCATAAATTAGATCAACATTAAATGGATTCCAGGATTGACATCATAAAAAACTATGTTTCGACCATTCAAACACAATTGATTGAATTGCGAAGAGATTTGCATGCACATCCTGAATTGTCGTTTCAAGAATCAAATACCTCTCTCAAAATTCAGTCTATCTTAAATCAGCTGGAAATCCCGCATACAATTGGTTGGTGTAAACATGGCATTGTCGGTGAACTACAAGGCAACAAAACATCAGATCGGGTGGTGGCTTTACGCGCTGATATGGACGCATTGCCAATTCATGAAAAAAATCAATGTTCCTATAAATCAAAGAATGAAGGGGTGATGCATGCATGCGGTCATGATGTACACATGACTTGTTTGATTGGGGCACTCAGAATTCTCAATCACAACAAAGACCTGTGGGCCGGAACAGTAAAATTTATTTTTCAACCAGCAGAAGAGAAGTTACCAGGTGGCGCTTCGATACTGATAGAAGAAGGCGTTTTAAATCAACCGGTTCCGGACTTAATTATCGGTCAACATGTGCAGCCGGGAATGGAAGTTGGAAAGATTGGAATTGGACCCGGCGCTTTTATGGCATCCTGTGATGAAATTTATATTACAGTTAAAGGAAAAGGAGGACATGCTGCACAAGCACATATGTGTATTGATCCCATCGTCATTGCGGCTCAACTCATTTTAGCCTTGCAAGCTTTTATGAATCGGGAAAAACCCGCCAACCAAGCATCCGTGCTGAGCATTGGAACCTTCCAAACCAACAGCGAAGCAACGAATATCATACCCGATGAAGTCAAACTATCCGGTACTTTTCGCGCATTAGATGAAAATTGGAGAAAATTTGCACACCAGCGAATCAAGGACTTAGCTTTTTCAATTTGTAAAGCTTTTAATGCAACCTGCGATATAGACATTCAGATTGGATATCCCTGTTTAATCAACAATCCGGAGCTAACCGAACAATTAATTCAAATTGGAACCGACTATTTAGGTCCAGCTCAAGTTGAACGATTGGAGTCCCGATTGACCTCTGAAGATTTTGCGTATTACTCCCGAAAGATACCGGCAGTTTTTTACAGACTGGGAGTAGGGCAGGTACCGGGTGTCCATCGGTCTGATTTTGACATCGATGAGTCTGCAATCGCCTATGGTGCGGGAACCATGGCCTACCTGGCAATGAGTCTTTAATCCGCAGTTTCTGTTTAACGGTTTGTTGAACATCAAGCCACTATGTATCTGTGTTTTTTAATATAAGGCAGGCCGGCTTTCTGAATTTATTAGAAGGGTTAAATTACATATAAAATAATTTACTAATTTGTAACTAAATATCAGACAGTATGTTATTTTTGTCTTTCCTTAGTTATTGAACTTATAATTACAGTTTTTGCATGGCGAGAATCCTTATTGTAGACGACGAACAGGCAATCCGAAGAGCGCTTAAGGATATATTAATCCTTGAGAAGTATGAGGTTGAAGAAGCGATTGATGGCTTAGACTGTCTCGTAAAGCTTAAACAAAAGGAGTTTGATGTAATCATCCTGGATATTAAAATGCCCAAGATGGATGGAATGGAAGCCCTTGATAAAATCCAGCTTCTGGTTCCAGATACCCCTGTAGTTATGATCAGTGGACATGCTACTATTGACACAGCGGTAGAAGCAGTAAAGAAAGGTGCATTTGATTTTATTTCTAAACCACCCGACTTAAATCGCCTGTTAATTACGATTCGCAATGCCATTGATAAGTCCTCTTTGATCACAGAAAAGAAGGTTTTACAGAAAAAGGTATCAAAGATTAAAATTCAGGAAATCGTTGGAGAATCCAAACAAATCATGAAAGTTCGAGAAACCATTGATTTAGTTGGACCCACAGAAGCCAGAGTTTTAGTAACGGGCCCTAATGGTACCGGTAAAGAGTTGGTTGCAAGATGGATTCATGAGAAAAGCAATCGGAATACGGGAAGCATTGTAGAAGTTAACTGTGCTGCCATTCCGTCTGAATTAATAGAAAGCGAGTTATTTGGTCACGAGAAAGGTTCGTTTACTTCAGCGATTAAACAACGACTGGGTAAATTTGAATTAGCCAATGGGGGAACCTTGTTTTTAGATGAAGTAGGGGATATGAGTCTATCTGCTCAAGCGAAAGTGTTGCGCGCCCTTCAGGAAAACAAAATTACCCGTGTTGGAGGCGATAAAGAAATTTCTGTAGATGTGCGGGTAATTGCCGCAACCAATAAAGATCTTCGGGAAGAAATTGCAAGAGGCCGGTTTCGGGAAGATTTGTACCATCGATTAGCTGTAATAATAATAGAAGTACCATCATTAAATGATCGTAAAGACGATATCCCTGTTTTGGTTGATCATTTTGTAGAACATATTTGTTATGAATACGGAATGCCTGTCAGGAAAGTAGATGATGCCGCAATTGAAGAATTACAAAAATACAATTGGACAGGTAACATCCGGGAATTGCGAAATGTCATTGAGCGATTGATCATTTTATCAAAAACTAAAATTACACGCAAGGATGTATTGGATTTTGTAATTCCTGCTAGCCAGCGAAATTATCGATACAAAGAGCTGTTTGAACAATTTGATAATTTCCAGGAATTAAACGATTTTATAAAAAGAGAATTCACAGCGTTTAAAACGCCAGTTTAATAATAATACCATGAATATTTTCTAAAGCCTGTCTATCCTAATTGGAGACAGGCTTTTTTATCTAAAGCCTATTTTATGAAAACACAAAAACAATGGTCGCAAATTAAAGGAGAAAACAGTTGGACTATGTTTAAGGTATTGGCAGAGTTTGTAGACGGATTTGAAACCTTAAATCGAATTGGCCCCTGTGTTTCTATTTTTGGTTCGGCCCGGGTTCGTGAAGACAATCCACATTACCAATTGGCAATGGCAGTAGCAGCGCGTTTGGTTGAAGAAGGTTTTGGTGTGATTACCGGAGGGGGACCTGGAATCATGGAAGCCGCTAATAAAGGCGCTTTTATTAATAAAGGGGTTTCAGTTGGTTTAAATATTCATTTGCCATTCGAACAATCAAACAATACATACATTGACTTTGACAAAAATTTACATCACCGGTATTTTTTTGTACGAAAGGTGATGTTTGTAAAATACTCTCAGGCGTTTATCGCCATGCCCGGAGGATTTGGTACGCTGGATGAATTGTTTGAAGTATTAACCCTCACGCAAACCCATCGCATCAATAAAGTGCCCATCATTTTAGTAGGAAAAACATTTTGGGAGCCTCTGAAGAAATGGATCGTAGAGGTCATGGTAAACACCTATCAATATGTAAGTCCCGAAGATCTTGATCTGATGCCTATTGTAGATACACCAGAGGAAGTGGTTTCGCAAATATTAAGTTATTATGAAGGGGATAGTTCAAAAGGATTGAGGCCTACATTTGAATTGTAAATCCAGTTACACAATTCAGTTTTGAAATTTCCAGGTAATTCCAAAACGAAAATAAAAATCATATACCGGGTAGTTTTTTACAAGACTTGGACGTTTTTCATTCCAAAAGGAATCTAATTGGTCTGCATATAAACTCAATTTAAAATCCGAAATATTGAAATGCATGTACAGTCCCATGGTATATAAAAAATCATTGCTAAGATTGGAACTATAAAACGATTGCAGAATCGGATTGAAGTTAAATTTATAATCAAATTGATAGAGTTTAAACTGCAAGCCAAATTCAGATTGGACAATTTTTTTAAAAATATGCTGATTGTAACTAATTGTATGATCAGAATGCCATCCATTTAAATGAGCGGGATCCGGTTGATAAGATTCTAAATAAAATTGATTATGGGTATTCCACTTTCTTGCATTGAAATTTAAATGCAACTGTAAGGCGGTCTTAGCTATCGAAGAACCCGTTTTTGGATGAGCCGTGCTATCAAAATAAACAAAATTCGAATAATTCGAAAATTTCAAATCAAATCCTGCGTTCAGGAAACCTTTACTTGTCAGTTTCAATTGTGCAGCCCATTCTGTAATAAAAGGACTTGAGTTGGCTAGCTCCCAAAAATAGGATTTATTTAAATTTAAATAGCTGAAGCTATAAGGGATCGGACTTTGCGTATGCATTGCGCTCAATTGTCCGCTTAACCATTTGGTTTGAATTAGTTCTGATGAAACGCTTGCATTCAATCCTATTTTATCATCAAAATAGATAGCGGAAAGTTTGGTATTAATTGCACTGCGACTTTTAAATTTAAGTTGATTAATAAAAGAAATTGCTGTGACCACTTTCTGTTGATTCAAGCTATCATGATCCATGTTATTTAAATCTAATTGATATTCAACGGAAGACTGAATGTTTGGGTGATTGATTAGCTCCAGATTTATTTTTTGACTGATTAATTTAGCATGTAAATAATTTTGAATAGTAAAGCTGTCAACATAAAAATAGTTATAAAGTATGGAATCAAGCGGCTTACCGTTATCCCGATAGTTAAAGGAGAATAGACTATAAAATCCGGTGTAACGAATTCCAGGATTAATGAGTTTGTTGGATTTTGAAAAACGATATTGCAGATTTAACAATACAGATCGTTCGAATTGTAAGGTTTTTGCTTTACTGTTATTTACGGGCACAGATTCTCGCACCCTGAAATTAGGGTCGAGCAAGAAGCTGTCGTTTACAATTCCCCAGTGATCTTGTGAACCATGCCGCTCATCAGAAAATACCAGACTGCTTGAAAACGATTCTTTTAGGTTTTTATAAAAAATACCTGTATTGAACAAGGTGTTTTCTTGTGCACCGAAGGCAAAGATTCCTTTGTTTTGTTGACGATTGTATGAAAAATTCCAAATAACTTGATTTCTAAATCGAGATGCAAATATTAAATGCAAGTCATAATTATCCTGAAAGCTGGCTTGTGAGTTCGTAAAAGAACGTCCCCTTTGAAGTTCGATTTCTGATATCGCTTTATTGGGTGAAATAAATCGATAGTTTTCTATTGCCTGATTGTCAAACCGGAGTCCATGAAGTCCATGATCCCAAAGTCTGTGACCAAAAGCTTGTGTTGGATTCCAGAAACGTGCAGGGTGGGGCATGTTTAATTTTATTCCGGGCAACTTATTTTCCTGCAATAAATAATCGGAAATACTATCCATTGTTTTGATTTCAAAAGCATTGACAGCATCAAATTCAATAATTTCTAATTTGATTTTATTGATACTATCCAATGTTAGTTTCTTAAGCGAATCTACTTCTGTCTGGGCAGTAGCCTGTTGGAAGCAAAAGGAATAAATACCGATAAATCCTATCAGGCAATTTAATAGTTTGCTATTTCCATTTAAATTCAATAAACAGAATTAAAACGGTTAATGATGAATTTTACTGAGAGAAGTAACAACCTGTCTGTGATCTGAAGTAATGAGTTTCAACCAATAATATCCAATTGGCAGGTCATCCAATTTAATTTGGAGTGAATTGCTATGATTTTCAATTTTAGAAGATTCTATGAATACTCCTCTTGCGTCAAAAATTTGGCATTCCTGAAAATTCAAGTTTAAATCTGTTTCAATATTCACAATATGGCTTGCAGGATTTGGATACAGTTTAACAGATCCATTTAGTATCCCATCAGAAGTGCCAACCGGATTGCATGAATAAACAGCATTACAGGGTTTTTCAACGCCTTCAACGACAAAGAGACCATTTTGCATGTCAGCCACAACAATATTTCCAGAAGGTAGATATGGATAATTTCCCCAGGAACCTTTATAACTTAAGTTATTGGGTAAGGTGGAAGTTGGATAATAAGCTTCTAATTTAGGTTTGGAAGGATTTTTAATATTATATACCTGAAGTCCGTCGTAATAATAAGATACATACGCGTAATCACATGAAACCAAGGGATTATGAGGAATGGCAATCGCTGTATCTTTTGAGGGAAACATGAGCGAAACAACATTTCCATTTGCAATATCTGAAAGATCAAATACTTTTAGCGGCAGCCCGTGATTTTCATCTGCCATGACATAGGTTTTTCCATCGGGTGTAAGCCAACCAGAATGATTGTAACCTGAGTTTGGATATTCATTTGGTTTTAATGTCAGGATGGGTTTTGGATTAGAAGCATCAGAAAAATCCATTATTGCTAAGCCTGAAGGTCCACAATTTAAATATACCGTATCGTTGCGCGCGTATGCATCGTGTACATGCGAAGCAGTGATGTCTCCAAATTTATTATAATGACCTATGAATTTAGGTTTTTCCGGATTAATGATGTCATAAAGTCCTAATGCAAAAAATCCATCTTTATTACTTTCAGAACAGGTATAAAGTCTTGCTTTTGGAATATCAATAAAAATATTGTGTACGCGTACCATGAATTCTCTTGAGTCATACACTACGATCGCGGTATCAGGTAAATTTGAAATATCTATGATTTGGAGACTGCTGCTGCCTTCATCACAAACTGCATAGAGGTAACAACGGTAATCATCGTAGTCTCTGTGAATTACATCGGGCCCATTAAAAGCTCCGGGAATTAAATAGCGTTCAAACAAATTTTTTGGATCGCTTACGTCAATGATGTGTGTACCGGAAGTTGAACCAATTACTCCATATTCATGTCCATTTACCCAAAAACCCCAGGCTTCATTAAAAGCATTATCATATGCAGCGGAGCCGACTACTTTTGGATCTCGCCAATGACCAAGTAAATTTAATTTTTTCGGTTGGGCATTTAAATTAATAAATGAAAAGCAAATTAAAAAGTACAGGAATGCATGTTGATTCATGAATTATAAGTTTAATACAGCAGGATTCATTCCCATAGTGGAAAAGCCTCCATCGTGATATAAATTTTGCATAGTAACCATTTTCGTTAAATCGGAAAACATGGCTACACAATAATCTCCGCAGGCATCTGCAGATGCATTGCCCAATGGACTCATTTTATCTGCATAATCATAAAATTCTTTAAATCCCTTCACACCAGATCCTGCAGTGGTCCAGGTTGGGGATTGTGAAATGGTATTGACCCGTACCTTTTTTAAGGTTCCAAAGTGATACCCAAAACTTCTGGCAAACGATTCCAACAATGCTTTGGATTCAGCCATTTCTCCGTAATCAGGAAATACACGTTGCGCAGCAATATAGGTCAAAGCTAAAATTGAACCACCATCAGCGATCGCATCCAATTTTAATGCAGACTGCATCAATTTATGAAATGAAATTGCTGAAATGTCGAAGGTCTTTTGCATGAAATCATAATTGGTATCGGTATAATGTTTTCCCTTCCGGACATTTAAAGACATACCAATTGAATGAAGGATAAAATCAATTTTTCCTCCTAAAATTTCGGTTGATTTCTTTAATAAATTTTCCAGATCCTCCACAGAAGTTGCATCTGCTCCAATGAGTTCGGCATTGAGTTTTTCAGACAATTCCATGATTTTACCCATCCTCAGGGCAACCGGTGCATTTGTAAGGGTTATTTTAGCACCTTGTGAAACACATTTTTCGGCAACATGCCAGGCAATGGATTGCTCATCCAGGGCTCCAAAAATAATTCCTCGTTTATTTGCTAGTAATTGATTTGACATAAGGGGTATTTTCAGCAAAATTACATTGGATCTCCTTAGGAAGGACCTAAATTATAGAGACCCGGTGTTAATTATTTAAGAACTTAAAGACCAATCAATTCAGTGGCATTTATTAGAGCAGCTTTGGTGGGGGGCTCGCCACTCAGCATTTTAGCTAATTCATGGAGCCGTTCGTCCTTATTGAGCTTCCGGATATTAGTTACCGTGTCGTTTTTAGTATGTTCTTTAAATACATAATAGTGTTGATTTGCTCTGGATGCAACCTGTGGCGAATGGGTGATGCAAATTAATTGGTGTGTCAGAGCCATACTTTTCAGGATATTGCCCATTTGAAGAGCTATTTGTCCTGAAACTCCGGTATCAATTTCATCAAAAATCATACAAGCTCCGTCGTTTTTTGTCGCCACCAGGGATTTTACCGCAAGGTTAAAGCGTGCAAGTTCGCCACCTGAAGCCTGGTCTTTTAATGGTCGTAAGACACCGCCTTTGTTGGCACAAAATAAGAAGTCAATCTGATCCATTCCCTGGGCATTAAGCACTTCATTTTGTTGTAATTGAATGTCAACGCGCGCATTGACCATCCCAAGGCTTATCAATAATTTCTGGATGTTGCTTACCAAACCGGGAATTGCAGCAATTCGTTTCTTTGAAATGCCTTGCGCGTCTTTTGTAAGTTGATTTTGTAATTGGTCTATTTCTTGTTGAAGTTTGATTAAATTTTCATCCGACATGGAAAGTTGGCTCAATTTGAATTCCAACTGATCTTTTAATTGGATTAATTCGATTTCTGTCTGGACTCGGTGTTTTTTTAACAATCGGTTGAGTTGATCCAGACGATGATTAATTTCTGTGATTCGTTCCGGACTCAATTCAGTTTGATCAGCAATGGATTCTAATTCCATACTGAGATCTTTTAATTCCGTTCGAACGCTATCCAATCGTTCGTAAATTGATTTTAAATTGGCATTGACCTGAAGATTCTTTAACAGGGAAATGCCCGTCTGGGTTTGATCCAACAGGCCCTGGTCTCCTTGAATAAGCTCAAAAACCTGCATGCAATTGGTTTTAATCTCCTCTGCTTTGGTAACGAGTTTCAATTCATTTTCAAGTGTTTCAAGTTCATTTTCTTTCAATTGTGCAGCCTGTAATTCGTTCCATTGAAATTCAATGAATTCTTTTTCAAGCATTCCGGATTTTAGGGATTCTGCTTGTTGTGTATATAAATTTTTCAAGCTTTGAAATTGCTTGAATTTAATTTCATAGTTAGAAACAGCGTCTGTCAAATCTGCATATTTATCTAAAGATTCCATTTGAAAAGATCGGTCAAACAAATCCAAATGATCAAATTGTTGATGAATGCTTAATAAAAATGGAGCGATTGATTGGATCACCGTTAACAATACCGGACTGTCATTAATAAACGAGCGGGTTTTTCCAGTCGGTAAAATTTCACGTCTTAATATTAGTGTATTTTGATTTTCAAGTTCGAAGCGATCGTTTAATTGCAATAAAAGTTCGTTGCTGATTTGAAACTCAGCTTCTATGATGCATTTTAGTTCATTATTTTTTAAATCTTTAACATCCGAACGGTTACCAAGAACCAGTTGTAAAGCGCCAATAATAATAGATTTACCGGCACCGGTTTCTCCGGTCATTGCAGTAAATCCGTTTTCCCAATTCATTTGCAATTGGTCAATGATGGCATAATTTTTAATCGAAAGACTGGTCAGCATCAGATCAAATTATTGGATGGCTTGTCCCAATTGTTGTGCACGTTGAAAATCTTGATTTGCAGCATCAATTTTTCCTAAACTTTGTAAAGTTTGTCCTCTTTCTGCATAAAACAAACCTGAATTAGGATTTAAGCGGATGGCATTATTAAAATAAGTGAGTGCTTTTTCTGCCTGGTTTAATAATACCAAACAGCGTGCCCCTTCAAACCAAAGTTCCGGACTTTTGGAATCCAATTTTAAATAGGAATCAATATCGGCTAATGCCAAATCTGTTTTTCCTGCCTGGTTGTATAAAATGGATCGATTGAGATATCCGACCTTCCAATTTTTATTGAGTTCCAATCCTTTGTTGATATCGGATAATGCTTCATCCCAACGTCCTAATTTTGCTTTAGCTGCCCCACGATTGACGTAGTACTCAGCTTCTGGCTTCATTTTAATCGCCTGATCATAATCCAGAATGGCTTTTTGATCTTCATTTTTATTAAAAAATAAGCGTGCTCGACTGTTGTAAGTAGCATGACCGGCTTTATATTTAATGGCCATGTTGTAATCCTCCAAAGCCCGGTCAAATTGTTTTAAATCCCTTAAGTAATTTGCTCGATTGTTATAGGGCAATGGTGTGTTTTGATAATATTTCAATACATGAGTCCAAAGGGTTTCAGAATTTTTCCAGATTTTCGTTTGGTTGTAACTCATAAAACTTAATACCACTAAATAGATGCCTATGGCAGCATAGCCAATTGACTTCATTTTGGGTTTTTCAATCAACCATTTTTGAGTATAGAAACAAAAGATAAAAAACAATCCAATGTAAGCAATGTAAGTAAAACGGTCTGCTAAATACCCTTGACCGGCAGCGAGAATTTGAAGCAGAAATACGATGTTGAAAAAGAAAAACATAAATCCAAAAACCAGGGCTTTTGCATTTTTCTTGTATGCATAATAAATACCATAAAGCATTATTATAGCAGCGGGTAATGAGAGATAATGCCAGATGCTCAATTTTTCCGGATAGGGATAAAGCGGAGACATCATATAAGGTACCAGCCATTTAATGCAATAAGTAATCAGACTGTAGGATCCAATAAATAAACGATCAATACCGGTATGCACCATGGAATTGGTTTCAAGGGAGCCCTGATCTTTTAGAAACAAGATGCCTATAATTCCAAACAAGAATGCAGCTAAAAAGTAATGAGTTTTTTCCAAGACCAATTTAAAATTCAATGGACGGTCTTTATAATAATCAACAGCAAGCATCGACAGTGGCAATGCAACCATTTGAATTTTTGCAAAAAGCCCGATGATAAATAAGCCAAAGGCGAGTATGGATTTCCATTTTGCAGGTTTATCCAGGTTGCGTATGTAGAGGTAAAGTGCAGGACAATAAAAAGCACCATACAAAACGTCCTTTCGTTCAGTAATCCAGGCCACCGATTCTACCCGTAACGGATGAAATGCAAATAGCGCAGATCCAATTAAAGCAAACCAAACATTGAGCTTGAGGGCTTGAAATATTTTAAAAACAAAATAGACACAAATCAAATGGAGTAAAATATTTACCAGGTGCATCCGGCTTGCATTCATTCCATAAATCGAATGTTCAATAGCGAAACTGAGGATGCTTAATGGGTTGTAATTTCCGATTACATTTTGGGTGAAAATTTCAGCATATTTATGTTCAAGGACCAATTTATTTTCATAGGTATTTCGGTCATCATCCCAGTTTACAAAATCACATTTAATGGCCGGACTGAATACGACAAAGGTAAAAACCAATAAAAGTAAGATGTATAAACCCGAATTAACTGATTTGCCGGATTCGGGTATTTGAGCTTCCACCTTTAGGGGAGGGGAACTGAAAGTTTTGGTTTTCTTTTTGGCCATTTAGAAGAATCTGAGCAAACAAAGGTACAAAAAATGGATTTGGTGCTTCCGGATTGGCTTTTGATTCCTAGCTTTCTAACGAATTTGTAGATTTGTGCTGTGAAGATAACAGCCGGCGAATTAGCAGCCTTAGTTCATGGAACCTTAGAAGGCGATCCGAATATCATAATTACTCACCCCAGTAAGATTGAAGAAGCGGTAGATGGGAGTTTGTGCTATTTGGATAATTTACAGTATGAACCCTATTTATACCAGACAAAAGCCTCTGCCGTATTGGTAAATAGCGGTTTTCAAGCCAAGTCCGAAGTTAAACCTGCAATCATTCGGGTTGATAATGTGCGATTGACGGTCAGTGAGTTATTCAAAAAATTCCAGGAATTTCCCCAAAACAGCGGGATTGATCCAAAGGCCGAAATTCATAAAACGGTCGTTTTAGGGGAGGCGGTAAGTGTTGGTGCATTTACCAATATTTCTGAATCTTCAAAAATTGGCTCTGGGTCTTACATTCATTCTCAGGTTTATATAGGAAAAAATGTACAGATTGGAGATCATGTGATCATTTATCCTGGTGTTCGCATTTATCAGGACTGCATTATCGGGAACCGGTGTATAATCCATTCCAATGCAGTTATCGGTTCTGATGGCTTCGGTTTTGCGCCAGACGAACATGGGGTCTATCAGAAAATAGCCCAATTGGGAAATGTGGTGTTAGGAAATGATGTAGAAATTGGATCCAATACAACGATTGATCGGGGTACCATGGGCTCTACCAAGATAGGTGATGGCTGTAAATTGGACAATCTCATCCAAATTGCCCACAACGTCCAAATTGGAAATCATACTGTCATTGCAGCGCAAGCAGGAATTGCAGGGAGTGCCAAAATTGGTAGTTATTGCATGATAGGAGGGCAAGTTGGAATTGCAGGACATTTGTCCATTGCAGATCGAACAATGATCCAGGCACAAAGTGGAATTGCCAGTTCGTTGGAGCAATCCAATGGAAAATGGTATGGATCTCCGGCTATGGAATATTTTGCTTTTTTAAGATCCTTCGCCGAATTTAAGAAATTACCCGCGTTGGCCAAGAAGTTAAAAGAGCTTGAGGATAAATTGAAATCTGAATCATAATACATGAATCAAAGAACAATCATTTCGGACGTTTTCATTGAAGGGGTCGGACTGCACACAGGCTCTTTTGTTAAAATGAAATTTAGACCAGCTCCTGAAAACTTCGGAATCCGGTTTCAACGCATGGATTTACCCGATCAGCCCATCATTGCAGCAGATGTCAGCAAGGTGGTTTCTACCAATCGAGGCACAACCCTCCAAGAGGGAGTAGCGCAAGTTTGGACTGTTGAACATGTACTTTCAGCACTTGCCGGTCTGGAAATTGATAACGTATTAATTGAATTGGATGGTCCTGAAATTCCTATTAAGGATGGCAGTGCAATGGACTTTGTGAATGTGCTGAATGGATGTGGAATTGTCGAGCAAAATGCAGAACGGGAATACTTTAAAATCCTGGAACCCATTTCCTTTGAAGATGAATCTACCGGTGCTGAATTTTTAGCATTGCCTTCTGAAAAATTGGAGATTACAACCATGATTGATTTTAACTCAAAGACCCTGGCGCCCCAATACGCAAGTCTTGAGCACATTGAAGATTATAAAACGGAAATAGCCCCTTGCAGAACCTTTGTTTTTTTGCATGAGTTGGAAGCCCTGTTAGATCAAAATTTAATAAAAGGTGGAGATTTAAACAATGCCATTGTCATCGTAGATCGGTTGATGAGTCAGGAGGAATTGGATGAATTGGCTAAGAAACTCAATAAGCCCAGCGTTAAAGTAGAGCGGGAAGGAGTATTAAATACGATTAAGCCCTATTTTGACAATGAACCCGCACGCCATAAATTACTTGATGTATTGGGTGATTTAGCTTTGGTAGGGAAGCCCATTCTGGGTAATATTTTGACTAAAAAGCCAGGACATAAATTAAACATTGAATTTGCCAGAATTCTTAAAAAGAAGCTGATTGAACAAAAGAAAATGCAGGGAGTTCCGCACTATGATCCTGACAAAGCACCGATATTTAATACCTCTCAAATTCAGGCGATGTTGCCACATCGCTATCCATTTTTAATGGTGGATAAGATTATTGAAATCTCCGAGAAATATGTGGTCGGAGTAAAAAACATTTCAATCAATGAAGCCTTGTTTCAAGGTCATTTTCCGGGAAATCCGGTATTTCCGGGCGTCCTTCAAATTGAAGCCATGGCCCAAACTGGAGGCATTATGGTATTGTCCATGCAAGAGGAGCCCAATGCCTGGGACACGTACTTTTTAAAAATTGACAATGCAAAATTTAAGCAAAAGGTCATGCCGGGAGATACCCTGTTAATTAAAATGGAATTGGTTGCTCCCGTACGCAGAGGCATTGTCCAAATGCTTGGCACGGCTTATGTAGGAAGTAAAATGGTTTGTGAAGCAGACTTAACAGCACAAATTGTAAAAAGATAAACATGAGCGGCATTCAAAGCAATATACACCCTGGAGCCATATTGGGGAAAGGGACTGTTGTTGAACCATTTTCTACTATTCACAACGATGTTATCATAGGTGAAAACTGTTGGATTGGACCCTACGTTACCATCATGTCCGGTACCCGAATTGGAAATGGTTGTAAAGTGTTTCCGGGAGCTGTTGTGGGCGCTCCACCTCAGGATTTGAAGTTTGCAGGTGAGAATAGTTTATTGGAAGTAGGAGACAATACGGTAATCCGTGAATGTTGTACGTTAAACCGCGGCACAAAAGCCGCAATGACGACTAAAGTCGGCTCGAATTGTCTGTTGATGGCTTATGTGCACATCGCGCATGATTGTTTTGTAGGAAACAATGTCATTTTAGCCAACAGCGTCAATCTGGCAGGGCATATTGAAATAGAAGAATATGCAATTATTGGAGGAATGAGTGCAATCCATCAGTTTGTCAAAATCGGAATGCATGCGATGGTTGGTGGTGGATCCCTGGTTACCAAAGATGTTCCTCCCTACGCAAAAGCAGCAAGAGAACCATTATCCTATGAAGGCATCAACTCGATAGGCTTAAAACGAAGAGGCTTTAGTGTTGATCAGGTCAATAAAATTCATGAAATTTATCGGTACTTGTTTGTGAAATATAAAAATGTAAGCAAAGCGATTAAAGCCATTGAAGTGGAATTGCCGGATTCACCTGAAAAAGATGTCATTCTTGAATTTATCCGCAATTCAAATCGCGGCATTATGAAAGGTTATCGACGTTAAACTGCAATGAAAATCGTTGCAAACTCTATATACAAACGGTTTTACAGAAACTGGATTATCAAAGATTTCAATTATACATTTAATCAGGGACAGGTTTATGGCATTGCCGGATCAAATGGTTCTGGTAAATCAACATTACTTCAGATTTTATCCGGCATGATGGGGCCCAGTAAAGGGCAGATTCACTATTCAATTGATGGCAAAGAACTTGAAGAGGAAAATTGGTTTTCAAAAATCTCTTATGCGGCACCCTATGCGGATGTTTATGATTACATGAATGTCAAAGAATTAATTCAGCATCAACAGCATTTTAAAAAATTCAGAAATAATATTACGAGTATTGATTTTATTGAAACCTGTTATCTCAGCGGACACGAAGATAAATTGATAAAGTACTATTCTTCTGGAATGAAGCAGCGTTTGAAATTGGGTTTGGCTATACTTGCAGATTCTTCTGTTTTGTTTTTAGATGAACCAATTAGCAATTTAGACGACCGGGCCAAATTATGGTGTAAGCAATTATTGCAAAACCATTGCAAGGATCGATTGGTTATTATCGCATCCAATGAGCCGGAAGATTTTGAATTGGTAAATTATAAAATACAATTGGAAGTAAATATGAATACAAAATAATTAATGGATGGTTGTTACAAACACACTAAGGCTTTTAATAATTGAGTTCCTGCAGTTTAATAGCTGCCCGACTGATAAAAATAATAAAATAAGTACCCTTGTTGACCCAAAAATGCAATTCAAATAAAAGTTAAATAATTGGTCCCGTAGTTCAACGGATAGAATAGGAGTTTCCTAAACTCTAGATAGCAGTTCGATTCTGCTCGGGACTACAAAAAAATAAATAAACGGTATCCCCGCCAAAGTTTAAGGAACGATGATTAAATCGTGACAATAGAATTCACGCTTAGTAAATAACAAAAATTCAAAAAAACAAGCAGCTATCCTCTGCCTCACAAATTCAGGGTTTAAACCCTGAATTTGTGAGGCTAGCTAAATTATTTATTATTTAGAAAATCTATATTTTATTGAATCCACGAATCTCAATGAACATTGTTTAATTCCTGCATTGCAGCATTGTAGAATTGCAGTATCGCAACATTGCAGAATTGCAGCATTTTCCTCCCCAGAGTCAGTTTGATGCTCACGATTACTTTAAACTTAGCAATGTTCAATGTAGAATTCCAATTAGTCATTGAGAATTGAGCATTGTATATTGAACATTAATTCTTCGAATCAAGCTTTTTTAATGTTCAATGCTCAATGTTCAATTAGCAATGTTCAATGCGGAATTCCAATTATTCATTGAAAATTGAGCATTGTATATTGAGCATTATTTCTTCGAAGCAAGTTTTTTAATGTTCAATGCTCAATGTTCAATTAGCAATGTTTAATGTAGAATTCCAATTAGTCATTGAGAATTGAGTATTGTGTATTGAGCATTATTTCTTCGAGGCAAGCTTTTTTAATTTTCAATGCTCAATGTTCAATTAGCAATGTTCAATGTAGAATTCCAATTAGTCATTGAGAATTGAGTATTGTGTATTGAGCATTAATTCTTCGAAGCAAGCTTTTTTAATGTTCATTGCTCAATGTTCAATTAGCAATGTTCAATGTAGAATTCCAATTAGTCATTGAGAATTGAGTATTGTGTATTGAGCATTAATTCTTCGAAGCAAGCTTTTTTAATGTTCAATGCTCAATGTTCAATTAGCAATGTTTAATGTAGAATTCCAATTAGTCATTGAAAATTGAGCATTGTGTATTGAGCATTAATTCCCTCCGCTGAACCTACGCCCAGCAGGGAAGGGAATACATTTGTGTTGTATTGATCGCGATTGATCCATTGCAGCATTGTAGCATAGCAGTATTGGTAAATTCCAATATTTAACGTATCTTTGATATTCAACCCTCGTCACCCTTTTTCAATATAAAGCCGTTTCCGGTCTATTTGCTTATTTTAGTGGAGCGTTCTGTATCAAATCATACACGACCCTTCAGGAATTATATTGATTTACTCAATTTAAATAATAGTATATGTTAAAATTTCGGACATTCCTAATTTATGGGCTTTGGGTACTGGGAAACCAAGTCTTAAATGCACAAGCACCTGTCCTGGAGGCTCCGGCTGATGTCGTTGTGAGCAGAGGATTTTCTTTTAATTTTTCCAATTTGTTGGATCGGACGGATACCTTGTTTGGTGTATTGCACGATGACAAAAACAACCGGGCTAACCTGGCAACACAGGACCTGGTTTGCATTGCGTATTGCCTTCCTAACCCTTTTACAAAATATCCGGGGCTGGATACCAATTTTCTTTCAACTGCTCCTTCAATTGCCTGCGATTGGTTTAGCCAATTGTACGACATTACCAATCCCGATGATGTCTATACACTCAGCTGGGGATTGGATGGCTATTATGAAGCTTTGGAATCTGATTCAATAAAGATTCGGATTAGCGATCAACGGGTAGATGGGAGAGGACCCATACTTCGGATATTTGAAGGTTTTGATTCAACAGGCCTGGTGGTATCTGATGTACAGACCATTTGGGTTGTAGATTGTGAATGTGTTTACGATCCCGATTTTCAATGCCAGACAGAGGAAGTCAAGCTGTATTTTGAACCGAATTGTACCTTGACCATTTTGCCGGAATGGCTCTTGGATTTTAGCGCGCTCAAACCTTGTAATGAATATTTGAATCTGGAATTGCGCGATTGGATTACCAATCAAAAAATTGATCGTCAGGTTAACCTGGAAGGAGTGCAGGTAGATTACAGAGACAAACTCCGAGAAATCAAATACACTTTAACAGATCCATTTACCGGAAATACTTGTATGGGTAGATTAATCTTGTTGGACACGATTGCACCAGTAATTCATTGTCCTGCTGATACCATCGTGGATTGTTCGGTTGACACCCGCCCAATCACTTTGGGGATACCTTTAGTTAATGAAAATTGCGAAGACTATATACTCAATTACATCGATCAGGTGGTGCGCGGAGGTTGTATGGACGGTTATGACCGGATTATTACCAGAAAGTGGATAGCGACTGATATTTCAGGGAATAAAACAGAATGCCAGCATCAAATTAAAGTGAGCTTGCTTTCGATCTCTGAAATTGTGTTACCTCCGGATTTTGATGGAACCGATCGGAATGCATTAAACTGCGATGAGGTTTATAATAAAGCTATTGACGTCAACAGTCACATAGCCAATTCTCCATTTTGCATAGATGGTTTTTTATTGGATTCTGCACATTGGTATGCCAATCCGCTCGAACCAAACATTTATCCAAACAGAAGATTGCCTCGGGTATTGGGATGGAATCGCATCGAAGATCCTTTGGATGTAAATTTCGGACATCCAAATCCTAAAACTATTTACTATCCGACGCATAAAGATTGGACCTATTCAGATCCTTTGTGTTGGGGTTTTGATGAACATATTCTTTGGGAAGGGACCGGATTTCCAACAGGCATTGAATGCGCCGATCTAAATATTTCATTCAGGGATTCGATCGTAGAGCATAATACCCCCAATTGCAGCTCTTCCAATTTGAGTTGTTATGATGTTTTTCGGGAATGGACGGTATTGGACTGGTGTACTACAGAAATGTTGGTGTACACGCAAAAAATAAGCATTACAGACACTAAGGGACCTGAAATATTGTATCCGGATACTATAAAAGTCTTCCTGGATCCATTAACGTGTAAAGGACGATGGGAAGTTTTGGTTCCCTGGTTAACAGACAATTGTTCTAATGAAATTCATTATGTATTCAGTAGCAGTGGAGGTGATATTTCAGGAAATGAAACCACCGGTTTTGTCCTCAGCAATCTTTCAAAAGGAATTTATACAGGAACCATAATTGCCAGTGATTGCTGTGGAAATATTACTAACAAAGAAAGTGTGATTGTGGTAGAAGACAATACGCCACCAAATGCAGTTTGTGTAGAAAAATTAAAAGTAACCGTTTCAATAAATCAAGTACCGGGAAAAAATGTTGCTAAGGTATCCGCACATTGGATGAGTAAATCAAGTGCAGATCCATGTGACTCGACCATTTATTTTAAAATCATTCGATTGGATCAATTGCAAGGAACGAGCAATGGATCTGATGATAGTTTGGAAGTTACAAATAATTATTGCGGTTTAGTCAATGGAGATGATAATGATCAATTGGATGGTACTCAAATTTATTTTGATGACGCTGCAACGTTTTGTTGTGCGGATGTAGATAATAAAGTGTCTATAGTTTTACGTGTTTTTGATCGCGATCCTGGTGCCGGACCGGTATTGCCTTCCGATATGGCACCCGGAGGAAGATTGCACAACCATTTTAGCGATTGCATTTCTTATGTTGAAGTTGTAGACAACAGTATGCCTACCTTGGTTTCTCCTCCGGATATCGTTGTGAGTTGCAGTTTTCCAATTGATATTTCCAAATTATCAGATCCAAATGATTCGACATTTGGCAGAATCGTTTCGGATTTATCCTTGCGAAATAAAGTAATAAGTTATGATAAAGTATGCCCTAATTTCTGTGTAAAAAATGACATTACTGGCTATCCTGGGCCTGTAAACGATCCACCGCCACCAAGTCCACCCGCATCAAACAGAGCATGTGATTACACTAATACATTGTATGACTCAACTCACCCGGATCGTTTTTACGAATTGGTTTGGGGATTTGATGGCTATGTCTTGAGTGCTTGTGAAATCATTCCTGAAATTCAGGTAACAGATTTTCGCAAAGGCGGACAAGGAAAAATCACCCGACGCATTTTAGTGTATGGTCCGAATGGAATTACGGTAACCGGCACACAAACTATTTGGGTGGTAGATTGTCAACCATTTAATATCAATAAAAACAATGCCTGCGATACCCTCGATGATATTATCTGGCCGGGCAATTGTAACGGACAAGCAAGCATCCTGGAAAATTGTCGGGATGATTGGAGTCCTGCAAATCCTTTACTTGGAAGTCCGATTTTAATCAATGACCGAAACTGTAATATGATTACAGTGGATTATGTAGATACTTTGATTTCCAACAGTCCGGATGCCTGTTTAAAATTGATCCGCACGTGGACGGTTATTGACTGGAATCAGTATGAACCGACTTTGGCCTTACTCGATGCGAAATGGACTTATCAACAAATCATTCATATCAACGACGCTGACGTACCCGATTTACTAACTGTAATAGCAACACCCCAAACAGCAGACAGCAGCGGTTTTGCTTCAATAGATTTAACAGCCTCTGGTGTCGATAATTGTACTTTAGCTTCTGAGCTTCAGTTTAGCTATCTATTAGATGAATTCAATGATGGAAGTGGAAAATATCCAGGTGGTTATGAGTATCAGGTAGGTTCACTCAGTTTGCAAGAGTTTAACGATGGAAAACTTCCTGCGTTGGCTGACAATCCACGCGCTTTCAATGCCAATAATCCATTCAATGCAAGTGGAAAATATCCGGTAGGAACACATAAAATTCTTTGGACAGTCGTTGATGGATGTGGAAATACATTCAGTTCAGAAAAATTATTTGAGATCAAAGAAATTGTCGGTATTGATAACAATAACAAAGTATCCAATGAATTAACCATCGTACCAAATCCATCAAACGGAAACTTTAAAATTGTATCCAGTCAATCCATCGATTTAATAAAATTGATTTCAAGTACGGGTAAAATAACATTAGACTATCCTGTAACAGAAAGCAATTGGATCAGTTTAAAGGGAATTCCATCCGGTGTATATTTTGTTAAGACATTCAAACAAGGAAAACAACTTGCCATTGCCAAACTCATGGTAATGGAGTAGGGAACATTTTAAAGCACAAATGCATCTTCATTTACAATTGGGAATAGCTTATGCTATTCCCAATTGTAATTTATATATTACACATTCACTGACCATTGACCACTTATTCTTCAGTTCTGAATTTAATCATTCATCAATTCTACTATAAATAAATTCAATCCATGCGAGTTAAGCAACCAGACTTTTCTTAGATTTACTTTTTATATCAAACAAAACCAATTCATGAATCCCAAAATTGCAGTATTCTTTTGCTTATTAAGCATTTCTTTGAATGCACAAGTAGTAAAGCTGGACTCATCCAATTTGCCGATCTGTATCATTGATACCCGTGGAAAAGTCATTGCCAACGAGCCAAAAATTCTGGCGCATATGAAGATCATTGACAATGGCCCCGGGAAAATCAATAAAGTCAAGGATACCAAATACAACTACAATAATTTTATCGCGATCGAAATTCGCGGGAACAGTTCGCAGTTTTATCCGCAGAAACAATATGGCATCGAATTACGGGATAGTTTGACAGGATCAGATCTGGATGCCGGATTGATGGGCATGCCGGCTGAGGAAGATTGGGTTTTGTATGCTCCTTACAATGACATCAGCATGCTGCGCAATGTGCTCACCTATAATTTATGGAATGCAATGGGACATTGGGGTCCGCGCACCCGTTTTTGCGAATTGCTCATCAACAATGAATATGTAGGAATCTATATTTTAACCGAATCGATTAAACGGGGACCTGATCGGGTAGCCATTGCAAAACTTAATCCGGAAGATACCATTGGACTGGAACTCACCGGAGGTTATATTATGAAGATTGACAAGAATAGCAATGGAGCAGATCTGGGTTTTGTTTCTAAAGTTAAATCAACCACCAATTTGGATATTAACTGGTTGCATCATTATCCTGATTCCAATGACATTAAACCCAAGCAGCGAAAGTACATTCAGAATTTTATTGATACGGTGGAGTTGTTAATTGCATCACCCGGATTTTCAGATCCGGTAAAAGGATACAAGAAATACATCAGCGTCAATTCATTCATAGATTATTTTCTGATCACTGAGTTTTCAAGAAATATCGACGCCTATAAAGCAAGCAGTTTTTTTTACAAGGAAAAACTGGAAGCAGATGGAAGTAAAGGCATGTTGAAAGCCGGACCTGTTTGGGATTACAATTTTGCATTTGGAAATGCAAGTTTTTGTTCGGGGGCGCAAACTACCGGTTGGATGTACGATGGATGTGTTCCGGCTACCATACCAACACCCATTTTATGGAGGAGATTGTTGGGAGATACCAATTATGCCAATGCGGTCAAATGCCGTTATCTTGAATTGAGAAAAACCCTGTTGGATACCGGAAATTTATTCCAATATTTAAATCGCTATGCATTCGATACCCTTGATGTGGCGCAAAAAAGACATTTCACCAAATGGAAAATTCTGGGCACCAATCCAGGTGGGTTCAATGCCTACATTGCCAGTTCGTATTTAGATGAAATGAATCGTTTAAAAAACTGGATACGCAATCGACTCAATTGGATGGATGCTAATTTACCGGGACGATGCATTCCGGCTCCGGTGATTGTAAAGCTTGAATTGCCATTAGATCCGGAATGTTTTCAGGGAGTCAGACCAGTGATGCAAAAAGCGCAACCATTTAATATCGCTCCGTTCAATTACCAGGGAACTGAAAAATTAACCACGATTCCACCAAATATTATCCGATGGGTATTGATTGAATTGAGAGACGCGAAAGATTCAACAAAAATTATTGATCGAAGGGCCGCTTTGCTTCGCATGGACAGTGTTTTGGTTGATACCAATTTGAATGTAGGCGTTCTGTTTCCAAAAGCCATAGACAAACAGCAATACTTTGTGATGGTTCGATACGATTCAATGGCCTTTCTATTGAGTAAAGAGCCTGTTGCAGTTCCCAATGACAATGATTACAATCTCAACCGAAGCCACCGGTTGAATGGAATTTTGAATTCCAGTCCACTGATATATACTACCAATTGGATGGGTTTTGACACTTTAAAAGTATGTCAAGGCGAATCTTTATATTTAAGTGACAGCAACTTTGTTAAGTTGGGTTATTCATTTGAAGAGCAAATTGTATCAGCTGATGGCATCAATTTGAGCATTACAAAGCCACATGAAATTTTATTTAATACGGATAGTGCTGGAGTTTATCAAGTAAGTATGTTTTTAAATTGCAAGGAGCATTCGATAATCAAGAGCCGTTTTGTAGTTGTTGTATTTGAAAATCCTACAGCTCGGATCATGGGGCCCTCTGCTTTTTGTTTAGGAGATACAATCACACTGCAATCAGAATTATTTAATTCCTATCAATGGAGTACGGGAGAAACTTCACAATCCATTCGCGTCAGCAAAGCAGGCCATTTTCAGTTGATGGTAAGCGATGCAAATGGATGTAGTGCAACAGCAGAAAAGGAAATTATACAGCATCCGGAAATCAAAGGTAAAATCATTGCAGTACCAGCTTCGGCACCAACTAAATGTAAGTTGTATTTTCAGCCAGATGATTTGCTTGCAAACTACAGTTATTTATGGAGCACAGGCGAACAAACAGATACCATTGAAACCAATGAACTAAACATTCATTTGACCATAATGGATACCAATCAATGCAAAACTACGATAACATTTATATGTAATCCTGTTGCAAACGAAGACGAGTCAGTTGAACCCTTGCAGGTAAGTCCAAATCCAAACAAAGGATCATTCAAAATTTACAGTCCGAATTCAATTGACAAGCTCACAATATTTTCAGTAAATGGAATTCGAATCTATGCTTTAAATACCAATGTACAAACTGAACCCATTCATCAAATCAATATTAATAATCTAGCTCCCGGCATTTATTTAGGACGCGCAGTAATAGATAATAAAAACATCAGTTTTAGAATTGTGGTGGAGTAGGGAATTTAATTTTCAGGTTTCTTCAGCATCCCAAATTCAGGGTTTAAACCCTGAATTTGGGATGCTGAAGAAAGCAGCAAAAGTCATAATTCTGCAATACTAAAATGCTGCAATTCTACAATGAAATAATCTTACAATCTTCGCTGGGCGTAAGCTGCGCCTACAGTTCAGTAATCAACAATCAGAGGTTAGTTGTCAGCTAACTTTAGAATAAAATCTAACTGTTCGAAATGCAGCGTGCGGCGAAAATTTTTCAGAGCCATGTTTAAAAAGTATTCTATTAGATGTAAAACTGCCGCATTTGTATAACCACCAAAAGCGTGAGAAAAATTTGAGCTGAAGCCTGAGTCTAGCAAGAACGCCTTCATTTCGAACAAGCCTTTTGGTTCTTTTGGGCGAATGCAAAAGAACGAAGCCCCTTATTATTCGTGTCAACAATTAAAGGCATCTGTTTTTTACCTTCCTTCGCTAGGCGTAGTCTGCGTCAACAGTTCAATAATCAACAATCAGAGGTCAGTTGTCAGCTAACGTTAGGATAAAATCTAACCGTTCGAAATGCAGCGTGCGGCGAAAATTTTTCAGAGCCAAGTTAAACTAAGTATTCTATTAGTTGTAAAACTGACGCATCTGTATAACCACCAAAAGCGTGAGAAAAATTTGAGCTGAAGCTCGAGCTTAGCAAAAACGCCTTCATTTCGAACAAGCCTTTTGGTTCTTTTGGGCGAATGCAAAAGAACGAAGCCCCTTATTATTCGTGTCAACAATTAAAGGCATCTGTTTTTTACCTTCCTTCGCTGGGCGTAGGCTAAGCCTACGTCCTTATTTTCAATCGCAGAAGAACCCGAGTTTTGTTTTAAATAAATGCAATCATCAAATAGGCTTGACCTATGAAGAAATGCATGTTTAAAATAGAAGAATAATTTTACTTATAGCTTAATTAATTCCTCTATAGGTTCAAGCAATGCATAGCTCAGTAGTTAACAATTTATATTGTAGAATGGAGTAGCTAAAAATTTCAAAATTAAATAATGGTAATTGCCTACTTAACTAAATCTACACTCAGAATAGAAACATAAGTAAAAACTACATTTAATTTGAATGAAATCAATTAGTCTGTTGTCAACACAATAGAATTTAATTTTTTGCTTACTTCACGGATCGCCGTCATCACTTTGGCAGCTTGGCTTTCAGAAGCTCTCTTAGTTCCAGATACGTATTGTCTTAAAAGACCTGGATTCAATTTGCCTGTTTTCGCCAGTTGGCTAATATTTACTTCGGGAATTAAATCAAAAATGGATTCCAGATCAACCTCGAATTTGATTTTATATCCCTTACTGAGTTGTTTTTTTACAGCAGTATCTTCTTCAATAAGAATACTGATCATTTCTTCTAGATTGGATTTGACTTCTTCATAGCTAGAACCTCCGGCTACACAGCCATCCAAATCTTTCAAGTATGCAAAAAATGCATCTTCGTTTCGTTCTATAATTGCAGTTAATTGTTTCATTTTAAATTTTAATTTCAGCTTTTTTCAAGATACTTTGTTCTGTTCCTTTTGGTAAATCTTTAGAGCCGTGAAATGGTATGACCACAATGCCACTAATTTTAAATGTTTATAAATTCTGCGACTCCCGTTTTGCCATACAAAATACCAGCCATTAGCTATAATTAGTTTTTCTGTTTCTAGAGCTTTTACTCCGTAAAGGTAGCATAATTGCTACTATTTAAAATCAAATTATTTTTATAATCTTTGGGGATTCCATAATTCGAATCAGCTTTATCCAGCTTCCTTTTTGGTCCAATTATTATGGGCAGGGTTCAAGCAGTTCTTTAAACTACTCAAAGAGGGTATTTTATAAACCTTCAAATTTTACTAGCATTGGTAAAATTGACTACAAACTATTGATCGCTCACCGATAATGTAAAATATTCTTTTGCAAAAAATGAAATATTCAATATAAAACTTATCTTGCAATGAATTAACGCCAACCAATGATCAAGTATATCTCCATTATACTCGCCCTCGGCTTTGCCAGCTGCAAGACAAGCAAACTCGATCAACAATCAGAACAGCAAAGCATTATTAAGGTATTGGATCGATGGCACCAGGCAGCGGGCTCAGCGGATTTCAAAGCCTATTTTGATGTGCTAACCGAAGATGCTATTTTTATGGGAACCGATGCAACAGAGCACTGGGACAAGCTGCATTTTATGGAATTTTCCAAACCCTATTTCGACAGAGGCAAAGCCTGGAATTTTAAATCCTTGCAACGACACATTTACTTTGATCCATCCGGACGCATCGCCTGGTTTGATGAATTACTCGACACTCAAATGAAAATTTGCCGGGGATCTGGTGTAATGCAAAAACAAGGCAATGCCTGGAAAATCAAACAGTATGTTTTGTCTATGACCGTCCCCAATGAGAAGGTGGATGAGGTGGTGAGGGTGAAGGATACAATTGAAACAAAGATTATCTTGAAATTAGTTGAAGATCGGAAGTAATTGAAATTGGATTTAGTAATTGTTTCATTTTAAATTTTTATAAATTCATTTAATGAAAATTGCATTCACCTCCTGTTCAAACATCATACAATATCCAAATCAATATTGGTGGAAGGACATTGAATCACAAGACCCGGACTATTTGTTTCTCTTGGGTGATAATATTTACATGGACATTCCAAAGAGGAAAGGAAAGTTAAAGAGAATGAATGCAGATGAATATGAAAATGAAATGCGGATCATATATAACAAACAATTTCAAGAGGTTCATTTTGCTAGTTTGGTTGAGAAGATGATTTTAAAAAAGGGTCTTTATGCCATTTGGGATGACCATGATTTTTTATGGAATGATGCTTTGGGGGAAGGAAAAGTGACTGCATTGGATCGGGAAAAAATGGCAAGATCCCGAAGTTTATTTCATCAGTATTTCAAGAATTGTTCCACAAATGGAACACATCTGTATTATTATCTTGATATTGGCCCGGCGCAAGTATTGTTTTTGGATAATCGAACCTATGCGCAAATCAAAGATACAAATGCTAAGTTGTTGGGAGATGCACAATTTGAATATATTAAAGAATCTTTGTTGCCAGGTAAAGATTTTACAATCATCTGTGGCGGATTGACCTTAACCGAAAGCATGATTAAAAAGTTCCGTGGCCCTGCGGATAACTGGCTTGACTATCCCTTAGACCTTGTAAAATTATGCGAAATACTTTCTACCTATAAGAATGTTTTGTTTTTAGGAGGAGATATCCATAGGAATGGATTTCAAGAACCAATTTTATTAAAAGATATTTTGGAAATCCTTAAGCCAAATTGGCTGACAACAGAAGCGTGGAATAAATTGCGTACCCCCCCTCAGTTTATTTCATCAGGTATTGCAATTGATCGGCCAGATGTGGTTAGAAATTGGGCTTTATTGAAAATAGAGACAAGTGGTGTTGACATTACATACTACAAATTTGACCCAAACAGTACTACCTCCACAAAATTAGATGCAAAAACGACAGATGATGCCAATGAATGGCTCAAGGAGAATAATTATTTTATCCCTATAGCATAAGGGTTTTAATTTTAATTCCAAATAGCAATGCTTTATTTTTAAAAATCAGATTAAATTGAAATCATGAAAATTGCATTCACTTCTTGTATTAATATCACCCAGTATCCAAATCAACCTTGGTGGAAGGATATTGAGGAACAAGATCCAGATTATTTGTTTTTATTGGGCGATAATATTTATATGGATTATCCATTGCTAAAAGAGCCATTTAAATATGAATTGAAATTAATGAGTGCAATTAATTATCAATCGAAAATGGAAAATCATTATGAAAACCAATTCAAGGAAAGTAGTTTTAAAAGCCTTTTCGATAAATTAAATCAGGAGAATCGTTTATTTGGAATTTGGGATGACCATGATTTTTTGTGGAATAATTCAAGAGGACTAACTTTATTGGCTAGCAAGGATTCATTAAAGTATGAAATAAAAGAGAAGATAGATATTTCTAGACGCCTTTTTCATCAGTATTTTAAAAATTGTTCTTCAAATTTACCAGAATTATATTATTTAATTGATACCCCTTTGGCTAGAGTTATTTTTCTTGATGCAAGAAGTTATAGTGAAAAAGCGGGGGTAAATAGTTTGTTACTTGGTAATACTCAATTTGAGTATTTAGAAAAGTCGTTAAATCATGATAGGAAATATACTATTATTTGTTCTGGTCAAACACTAACTGAAAAACGGGAAAGAGATCAAATTGTATCTAAAGAAAATTGGTCTGGATATCCAATGGAACTGGTTAAATTATGTAGGATGATAAAGGATATGTCCAATGTTATTTTTTTAAGTGGAGATATTCATAAAAATAAATTTGTTGCTCCTGTTACACTTAGTGATATTAAGAGGATTGTCAAACCGGGTAATGTTTCTGATAAGGAATTTAAAACTTTGAAGACACCAATACAATTTATCTCTTCAGGATTTGCGCTTAGCATGAAAGGAGTATTAAAAAATTGGGCAATGTTGAATATTGATGATGAAGGACTCTCCATTAACTATTTCAAAAAACATTCCAAGGACAAACTCAAAACTACACTAGATATAGATACCACAAATCAAGCATCTAAATGGCTGCAAGAAAATAAATTTTAAATACCAATCATACTTTAATTAAATGTGTCATTAATGGTTCGGTTTGTTGTAAACCCATTCTTCCTCAGTCAACTCTGTAATTACTAAAGGGCATATTTTACAAGCTTCATCCCCATTTTGCTTATACCATCGGCATTGAGGTCTAATTCCGCATTCAGGGAGTGTATTTGCTAATTGAATGGAACTGCAAGCTTGAATTAATTTGTCAGCAACCCCACAACGTGCTCCCGTCCATTGTTTGCAACCAGATTCAACACATTTATTGGTAAACCGGAATTGTTGTTCAGCGGGTGCCAATTGATGAGATATATCTATGAACGAATTGTCAATTTTTAATGGCTCAGGAAGAATGGCCATGCTGCCGTCTTCTTGTCTGATACCAAGGAGCCGGGCTCCAGTTTGAGCCCGGCTGCTTGGACAAAGAATGGTCTTTGTTGTTTTCACGACGTTTGTTTTTTAGTAGACCCTAGGAGTTCTTTGATTTTCAAATTGGGTCCTATTTCTTTATGAGTTCGTGCAATTAATCCATAAATGATGGGACCTCCTGGAAATTTATCCATAGGAAACAAAACCACTGATTTGCTGATTCCAGATTTTGCGAGGATGCTGGTGGTAGCAATTTGAATGGCAGCATTGATTTCATTGCGTTGTGCTGTTGTAAGTTTTACATTACCCAGGTCAACGGTAAATACATTTTCTTTCATAATAAATTTTTAAAATGCCTACTCTTGGATAGGATTTTCGGCAAACTCCTTTTAAATTGATTCTCATTAAGGTTGATTTGCACCCGAGAAGATAATTAAATCAGCTACTGTAAAATCGCCGGCTACATTCGACGGCAAACTTGGAGTGAATCCTCCAGCAACATTTAAATATGAACTTTCATTTCGTTTGAGCATGCGAATAAAAGTTTCAGCAACTATTTTAGATCCCAGAGGCCCAAGTTTTTGGCCTCCTTCTAAAACAGCAGCTTCTCTAAGGATGTAATACCATAGAGGCGTTTTATTAAGCAATAGTCCACCTTGAGAACTTAATAAATTGCTTTCATCTAATGGCAATCCAGATTTTAATTGTGCAATGGTAAGTGGTACGATACCATTTGCAAGTGCAGTAGCTTGTCCGCTTGGTAAACCCAATGCAAGACCTCTTCTTAAATTTCGAATAGCCAACGAAGCCATGATTCCAGAAAAGCCTGGGAGATTGGCTAATCCATTGGTTAAAGCGCTATCAATTTTACGTGCATGATTAAAAATGGGAACAGGTATTCCTGTTTCAAAAAAAGCATTAAAATCAACCACTTTTTCTGAGTGAACAGGTAAATTTGGATTTCTGATAAATTCGAATGCCTGCATCAAGCTTAGGTTTATTTCTCGGTGATTGGTCCAATAATTGGGTCGAATTAAACTATGTCCAAAGCGGTAAGCGGCAACGGAGAATTCAACTGGCATACTAAATGGACTTCCAATCGCGGCATTCACAGAAAGTAGCGCATTGTTTACAGCTACTTGTCCACAAATTCTTTTCAGAAAATCATGTACCAAAGCCCATTGGTAATGTTGGGTAACCAATTTTTTTGCCTCTACAAATAAATCACCAGAGAAATTATCAATAATTAAAAAGTCAATGACCGCATTATGAAACTTTAACATGGCCATATGAAATTGTGAGACAAAAAGATTTTCATCATTACGAGGATCACCAATGACAGCTGTATTAGAACCTGTCACTCTGGGGACATCAAAATCCGTTTGTATCTGCATGCCACCAAATCCACCTCCATTGGTGGATGGTCCTCCGCTTAGGCCGGCTGTATTCGTTCCAAGTTTGAATTTTATTGCTGTGCTTGGTATAGCTCCTGTTGGAAACTCATACAAGAATGGATTTAATGCCGGTCCTAAGCCATAAAGACTATCTAAATCCAGACTGGGAGATCTCATGTTATTGATAGTAGTTGCATCTGTTTCCACATCAATGGATGAAGAAACATCCAATGTAATATCATGATCAACAAACTGACCGAAATAGGTAAATCCAGATGGAAGTTGTGCATCTCCCGCGGCATTGTCTCTGCCAGGCATTCCCATCATATTGCCAAGAGCTTCTAACAAAGCGATTGATGTATTGTCAAATGGTAATTTACTGGAAGCACGAGTTCCAGCAGAGGTCATATAACCAAATTTATCACTACAAGCTGAGTTCACTGCATTTCGTTGGAACCACAACAGATTGGCCCGGGCACCATGAAAGCGGCCCACATCGCGTTTGAAAGATTGCAAGCTCGCTTTAAAATCTTGGGGAATGTTTTCAATCGAATGAACCCCTTGTGGATTGTATCGCTTCAAAGCTGCCGTCAACTTTTCAAGTTCGACTTTCGGTTTAATATTTAATTCGGAAATTCTTTTACTGATTTTTGATAAATCAATTGCTTTAGGTACTTTAGCCATAATACAAATTTTAGGATGGTACTTACTCTATACAGTTTTCAGTGACCCTGTCTTACTCTTAAGGATTTTCAGAAAACTCCAAATCAATTTAGATAGCCTGAAAGTCTGGACTTACTTTGGAAATTGTTTAAGCAAAATTGGGGCAATTATAAAACTTTGTCAATACTGATAAAGCACCAATTTTAATTGTATCTAAAGAACCAATTGCACTACATCTTTTGGATCCATAAAGTTTAATATTAAAGTTAATTAATATGTGTTACCTATTGATAATTAATTGTATTTAGTTTTTATTGTTTAACAAGCCATTAATTAAGATGTAAAAAATCAAAATAATCTGTTGTGTTTATTAAAAATAGTTTAGTATTTATTTGGTTTTATTGATTAATAAACATATTTTTAAGCAGTTAATAAATAAAATAGAGGCACTGAAGCCTCTGTAAACAACCAACCTTGAATTATGTGCCTTTTGGTTAAAAGCGTGCAACTAATAGAGATTCATTCGCCTTTGTCGGTTGAAAAGGCCTCCTCCAAAATCTTAAGACTTTTAGCTTCGATTTCCACAAACGCTCGTTTTGGAATTTTTGATTGTATTTATATTAAAATTAATAAAACATTTGGTTATGAATTTTCCTGTAATATTTGATGTGGCTATTGGTATAGTAGTCATTTATTTCATTTCATCCCTCCTTTTGTCATTCATTATGGAATTTGTTATAGTGCGTAGAAATTGGAGGGGAGATTTTTTATATGAAAAATTGCGAAATCTTTTTTACAGCAGTCAAGGTGGCTTATACAATGTTATAGAGAAGTTGTATAGACACCCTATGATAAGTAAATTACAACAATACTCGTATAGAAGACCTGAAACGATATCTACTGTTAATTTTTCAAAAACATTTTTGGCGGTTATGAAAGAAATAGGGGTTGATACCTATAATGACCAAGTGAATGATTTAAAAGAGAGTCTTAAAGATGCAGAGAATAAGGAAGCTATAGAATTGGAATTGAATAAATTGAAAGAAAAATTCAATCCAGCAATTAATAATAAGGAATTGGAATTGGCATATTTGGATTTAGCTATGTCCAATAGAAAATTTTTTGATGGAGACGGAAAGAGACTCATTGAGGGAATACTGAATAGGAACGGTTCGGAAACAAATTCAATAGAACAGCAGCTGGGAGAATGGTATGATGCATTTATTGAGCGAACACAATACTTGTTTAAGAGGGAAGTGAAATGGTACTTGTTTTTTTATTCTTTACTGTATTGTGCAATACTTAATGTGGATACCATATCAATATATAATAAGCTCTTGAAGGATGATAAGTTAAGGGAAGGGGTAGTCATTATGGCTAATAATATCAGTAACATGAGCTATGATTCAGCAAAATTGGTTATTCTGGAACCTATATACAAAACTATTGCTGTAACTGATAGTATGCAATTAGATTCAACCCAACAGAAGCAAATAAAAGAAGATACAGTTTTAAGTTACAAAAAAATTGTTCTAGCTTACGGAGATGCATCAAGCCTGATAGGTTGGGATAAAATTAACCGGGCAGAACTTACCAATTTAATAGGAAACTCTAATTGGTGGGAGTTGTTTTTGAAGTTTTTAGGTATCTTGATTTCTGCATTTGCCTTAACATATGGTGCTCCATTTTGGTATGATTATCTTAAATCCATGGTTGAAGTTCGAAAAGTAATTAATCCAAAAGCAATAAAAACTTAGATATGCCGAGAAGGATCTATTATAATTGTCATACCCATATTTTTAATGTTCATGTTTTACCCGATAATATTATGGGGCCTACTATGGGTTATATTATCAAAGCATTGAAATTTGGTCAATTACCTTTTTGGGCATTGAGTTTTTTGAAAATGCTTGGAATTTTTAGTGATGGGGGAGGCGTTGAAAGATTGAAAATGTTCTTCCAGTCCTTTTCCCAGGGTCCTCAGGAAGATGTTTTTAAACACCTGGTTTCATTGTATTCAGAATTTGCATATGATAAAGAATTTCGATTTGTAGTCCTTAGTCAGGATATGGACAGCAACGGTGTTGCAAAACCCAAAGAAGATATTTATCGACAAGTAGAAGATTTGTCGGAGATTAAGAACTGCAATCTTCCTACTCTTATGGCTGAAAAGATGATGCCATTTATAGGGATTAATCCTCATACACACCCTACATACCAATCAATTATTGATTTTGTAAAACATTATATAGAAAAACGTGGCTTCAGTGGCGTTAAAATTTATCCTTCTTCTGGTTATTTTGCGGATGATGAGAAATTAATGCCTTTGTGGGCATATTGTTCAAGCAATGAAATTCCAATAATGACCCATTGCACTTGCGGACCTATCTATTTTAGAGGAGATTTGAAAAGTCGATTAGGAGACAAGGTCCGTTATCCCGAACTTTCATATAACAAAGTAGCGCAAGCGAATTTTACGGATATGCACTATTTTAAAAAAGTGTTGAGTGTTTATCCTAAACTTAAAATTTGTTTTGCTCATTGTGGAGGAGCTTCGGTTGTGAAGGCATATCAATATTCTGCTGAACGTAGAGTTGCGGAAATTCAAAAGGAATGGTACAAACAACTTAAGGAAATGTGCTTGCAATATGATAATGTTTATTGTGATATCAGTTTTTTAAATTCTGATAAGGATCGTCTTTTAGAAATAAAAAGTGATTTTGACTCAGGTAAATTAAATAAGGATAGACTGTTATATGGTACAGACTTTTTTGTTAATATGCATAAAACATCTGAACATATGGCTTTTAATAGAAGTGTTGAATGTTTTGATTTCTTAAAAATTGGTTCGTCGAATCCAGCAAAGTATTTAACGAGCAAACTTCAAATAGCGCCGGAAATTATTTGAAATATGGAATCAAAGATATTATTTAAGGATTTTATACCTCAGAAGGCTGTCGCATGGTTATCATTCTTTACTTTAATTCATACATTAACGCGGGAGCAAAAAGTTAAAAAATCCAATGACGAAAGGGAATCCAGTAATTCATTTCGGGATGATATTTTAGATTGTAGTAAAACTTCCTTAAGTGAATATTTTATTGATTACGTTTCTGATACTGGTGATGGTTTTAATGAAACACTTAGTGTGTTGAATTTTGTTACAAAAGATATTGAACTTGAAAACAAGGTATTAAAGCAAGGAGAATTATTGTTATTTGGAGGAGATCAATGTTATCCTTATTCAAGTTATGATAATTATGCAAATAGGTTGTTTGGTCCATTCCTGTTAGCTCAAACTTTAAATAATTCGGCAAAGAACTTGTTTGAATTGGCGCCAGAGAAAACATTGATTGCGCTTCCGGGAAATCACGATTGGTATGATGGACTTAATTCGTTTACTGAGTATTTTTGTTGCAATAAAATATACGGAACCTATAAAGCTAATCAAGGGAGGTCTTATGGAGCTGTAAAACTAAAAGATAATTTGTGGATTTGGTATCTTGATATGCAATTGTCTGAGAATTTAAATAACCGGCAAATAGCGTATTTTACTGAATTGGTTAATCAACATCAAAAGGGGGATGAATTTCAAGATCAAGTATGGAATATCATCCTGAGTGTACCTCAGCCATATTGGTTTCAAAAGACAATTGATTGGGATGACAAAATGACTACTCAAATTGAGCGCTTTATTTCTGAATTGTTTTTACGTAAAAATCCATATACAATTGAAGCAAGTGATCATTGTGAAGAAAAAACTTATAAAAAGGTTCTAAGCCTTAAATTAATTCTAACAGGAGATATTCATCATTACCATCGGTTTTCGCTAAGATTGGATCAGTCTTTGAATGAAAGTATTTATATACTTAATAAGCACGTCAAGCCTATTCAGGATAATTTGCAATTGATAACTTCAGGAGGCGGAGGGGCTTATAGTTATCCTACGCATCATCTGGAGGATAGAACCAGTCGCAAACCATTTCAAGCTCGTATCAACAATCATGTGTTACATTATGAAAAATGTTACCCTGATGCATTTGAATCCTGGAAGCAATGTCATTCATGTGTTTGGAATCTATTAGCAAAGAATTTTTCCTTTTCTCTTTACATTTTAATTGCATATTTAGTATTTGGATTTGTTAATTTTTTGGATTTGCAAAAATTAACTCTAATTGATCCACAAAGAGTGCAGTTATATTTGTGGTTAAACATAGTAGGATTTATTATTATTCCGGGCGGAATTGCATATTCTATGACGGATAGACTGGATAAGTCCTTTAAAAATCTGGAATACTACCATAAATTTGGGTGGATACTTTTAGTTGTGGCCTTATGTTTGTTGAATATTACAGTCTGCATTTTCTGTTTACGCTTATATGAATCTTTATTTTCTTATTTTCATTTAAGTTTTTATCTGATATTGGGCTTATTATCAATTGTTAGTACGTTCATTTTTAGCTTGTACATTTATCTTTCACACATTAATTTTAAACTGCATGATAATGAAGTGTTTTCAATCTCCCAGATAAATCGTTTTAAAAATTTTCTTCGAATTAAAATTGATAAAGAGAAAATAACCATATACCCAATTGGAATACCGGATATAAATAAAAAATTGATAGAATATTTTAAATACAATGACGATGTATCATTAATAGAAGCTCTAAATCAAACTAAAATTGAGAAAATTGAGCAGGAGATTGAAATTAATTTGTGAAAATAGTTTGTCGTTACCAGCTTTTGTTGTCAATGAACGCTGATGCTTTGTTCCGCACAGGCTTCATTTTTTATTTTTCTATATCAACAAATTCGCATATTCTTTAGGTAGCTCCAATTTTTCTGTATCAACTTCATTTTTTATTTCAATTGCACGTTGTACATAAAAAGAATTAGGGTTATGAATATTTATCCTCTTTATCTCCAATGCACATAATTCAGTTACGGGTTCCCAAAGATGAATCACCAATCTTGCAGGTAAATTTATTTTGTCTGTTACGAACAGCTCAAATATTTCGACAATTTCCCAGTCATTTTTTACATTTGTTCTTTTCTGCTCAATATTCATCTTGTAGCATTCATAACCTAAAATCGTTTTCTTTTCTGATTTAATTTCTTCAATTTTATAGTCTATTTGCCAATCGCTTGAATCTGGGTTGTGATGTAAGTTGAACTTAGTTATTTTCGCTTCATGGGTTTTTTCATCTTTATAGAAATGTTGCATTATCCCACTTTCCGGTATTATACGAATGAATTCTTCTGGCAATTGATATTGATTTCTTTCGTATTTGATTGAAGACTTATTGACTGTGTAAATGAAGCACTCCATATTATCTTTTTCTATTCTCTTTTTCCAGGCACCAGTCCATTCCTCTATAAATTTTTCTTCTTCTAATTTATCCTTTTCAGTTTGCAAACGTTCTTCTTCTAATTCAAATTCTCTATTTAAATCAATTTCCTTTACTTCAAATCCTAAGTCTTTGTCATCAATACATATTTGAATATCGTATTTGATTTGAATTATTTCATTCATCTGGTAAATTACAATTTGATATTTGAAAGTAGATTGTTGCTATTAGTCATTTTTTCATTTTTTCTTGCTTGTGCCGAACGTCTAATAAGGTGCTTACGACGTCCCGACAAATACCTGTAAACCAAAAGTAATAGCTATTTCTCAAAAGTCCGCCAAAAGTGAATGATAAATGTTGCTTCGTCGGGATGTCTTAAGCACCATGTTATGTGCAGTGTGGTTGTCTAAACGCAGTAATAAAGTTTGACGCCAACGCTATGTTAAGTTAGAGCCAAAACCTTTTGTCAATTGATTCACCTCTCTTATTATTGAAATAAGGGTGTTGCCAAGAAGGCTTTGTATTAAGTCCTGTGAATTTATGTCCACCAGTATTTCTGCTTAAATAATATCTCCATCTGTAATGGTCATACACATCTAAAATATGTGTAGCGTAACTTGTTGCAAGTTCATTGTCACCTTTAATTATTAAAAGATTTTCGTCATTGTTGTATGAAGCTCTAAAGCCTAAATTATGACTACCTGTGATTACAACGCAATCGTCTGTGAAAGCATCTATCACCATTATTTTGTCGTGAATAATCGCATGAGCAGTTGGAGATGACTTTAACAATTCAGCCATCCAAAAAGCGAAATCATCTTTTAGTTCTTGTGCACCAACAATGACGGGGTCATTAATGCCTCTATGAAAAAGAGTAACGCTTGATGATTCAACTGCTCCTAAGTCAGTAGCAGCACCTCTAATAAATAAGTCTGGTTTCGAAATTTGAACATTTGCTGCTTCGTTAATTATACTTGGCGTTCCGGGTTGGAACGCAAGAAACAGTATTGATTTTTTTGCACCATTCATGGCATTAAAAACTTGTTCAATGTCGTCAGGCATTGGGGAATTTGCTGTTTTGTTCTTTGCTTTTGTGTTAGGAGAGAACCAAAGTGAAATTTCTGTGTTACCAATTTTTACTGAGCGTTCCTGATTATTGTCTTTTCTAAATTTTGAACCTTGTTCAGCATCATCGGTTTTCATTCTGTTCCAATAATCCATATAATGGTCTGCAAGGTCGTTAGACTGAATGATGATTGCGTTGTTAGATTGTGAACATAAACCAGTAGTTGTCCAATTGGTACTGCCTGTCATTACTGTTGTAGGCTTACCTTGTGGATTTACATAAATTACAAACTTGTTATGTCCAATATGTCCGCTTGAAACCATTCGGTCTGTGATGTCCATACCTGAATCGTGTAATGATGCTCTTGCTACTTCATTTGTGGAATCGTCAGCACCGGTATTCGAAAGTATAAGATGAACTCTGTCTTTTGCTTCTAAAAGCTTTTCAACTAATTCAGGGTCGCTTAATTCATACAATGAGCAGTAACATTCTCCCTTTTCCTTTATCGCTTTGTCAAGCAAACTCATAACTGCATCTTTTAATTCATCCGCTAATTTGTTTCTTAATTTATCACCAGTCTGCTTTATTCTGTCCAACAATATTTTGTAGTTAGGAATCCCAGAGCTGGATTTAGGAATTTGGCTTGATACAAATTGAGTTGATAAAATGCCTCTGTTGAAATATGCTTTTATTTTTCCAGTTCCAGGCGAAAGAGTTACCTGATTAGTAATAACTTTCGCATGTGATTTTGCTTTAAGATTAGTTGAAGTTCCCGTCATCGGAATAATGGTGTATTCATAAGTTGCACCACTTTCGGCAGTGAAATCACGCCAATTAAATTTCTGAATGGGCCAAATTGTTGTTGGCTTAAATTGTCGGGTTTCAACACTTTCCTTTTTGAAGCCTACCATACTTTCAAGTGTAACCTCTTTATTTGTATTGATATTCTTTCGTTTGATACAAAACCCTAAACAGTCGTCAATAGGATTTTCATAGTCCCAAACAAGTAGAACTACATCATTGTTCGCAAATGCTTTTGCTTGATTCATGTTAGTTATATTTTAATTGTTAATGATTCAAAAGTAGAAATTAGGATTTTCGTATCTTTTATGTTTTGGTTAATATTTTCTTGAGCCGGTCTGTCCAATTAATGTTAGCACAGATGGTCGGTCGAATGTGTTAATTGCACTTAACGTCAGTCCATCTAAAAACTATATCACTAAACCCAAAGTTAAGAAATCATGCCTTATAAGCGCAAAAGATATGCTTTACGGAATGATAATTTCTAATATTTTGGGGCAGCAAAATTCCGGGGCAATAAAAATATTGCTTCTTATATGCTTAAATTTCATTGTCTGCGACCAAAATCAATTGAAAAGTGTTTGGAGGAACACTTTTAGCTCATTTTTTTCAAGAATGTTGAAAAATCTTCGAAAGTTAAAGGCTGTGAACATCAGGCCAACATCGGCACTTGCACGCTTTATACCTCGTTTTGTAGTGATGTAATAAAAACCCCATTGGCGTTTGATGATTCCGTAAGTATGTTCGATTATGGCTTGTCGCCTTTTGTATATCTCTGGCTTGGATTCAATGTTTTTCTTATTTTGATCAACGTAATTTTGATACTCAGTTCGTTCAATTACACGACCTCTTCAACGGGAGTTCTTCGTGCAGGAATTAATTAGTGGGCATTGCTTTCATGCCCCGGTCTTAAAATGTTGGACCAGTATGGGCGCATTCTTTTTTCCGGGAGCATTGCGGTCTTTTTTGTACCAATGACCTTTGGTTGTCAATAGTTGTCCCTGTGGACAGGTGTAAGTTTGGCTTTCAACATCATAAAAAAATTCAGATACATTGTAAGCCGGATCAGGAGCCATGTATGCAGATGAAACATCAGGAATGGCTACCATTACTTCAATGTCGCGATCGATGGCAGATTTAAGTTCACTGCCGGTGTGATATCCTTTGTCGTAGAGGGCCGTAAATTCATTGGTCTGTAAAATGATTTGAGCTCTTCGCAGCATGCCGCCCATAGTTTTGCTGTCATTATTGTTGGTTGCTTTATAATCCAGGACAAGTTTATTGTTCTCATCGACCGTAGTCTGCACATTATAGGCAACCTCGGTAATGTTGTTTCGGGTAATGAGCTGTCGGCTGTCGGGGTCTGACGTGGATATTTGCACTTCCCCGCTTTGATCTAATTGGGCAGAGAGATCATGATAAAATTGTTTACGGCTGTTGTGTTTTTCAATATGAGCCTGAATAGCTTCCTTGTTGTCCTCATCTGCCTCGGCAAGTGACATGGTGTATTGGTTTAGTTTATTGTCGATGTACTCAAGGTGTTGTGTTATTTTCTTTTGGTTGAAATTGTTTTTTTTACTGTTCTGGGCCCGAAACTTGGTGCTGTCTCCATCGATGAGTTTTCCACCGATGAGTTCAAACTCTTTTGCAATACTTACCGTGTAGCGGAAGACTTTGCGTATAGCTTTTTCATTGTCACGCCTGAAGTTACTGATGGTGTTGTGATCGGGATAAAGTTGCTTGAGCAGCCACATTACTTCTACGTTTCGATTGCATTCCTTTTCCAAACTCGCGATGAACGAATGCTGTTCAAGTAGCCATAAATAAAAAGTTTGAGTAGGTCCTTGGGGTTGTAAGCTGGTCGCCCTTCAATGATGTGATGCATTTTAAAATGAATATCGGCCATCTTAATGCTTTCCACAATCAAGTCAATCAATCTGACTTCATTGTCAGCATCAACGATCTGATCCAGGTTTTCAGCAAACAAAAAGATTTGACACCGGTCTGTTCCTTGTATGTATCGCATGCTTTAAAGATACCTAATCGAAACGATTGTATCCATATCCTATTCAAAAAGTATTCAACAATTTCGATTGAGTTTTTAGACAGTTTGACGGTCTGCAGCTACCCGAAGGGTGGGAGTTTGAAGACGTAATTAACTTAAAAAATCGAAGTTTGGATCAACTAGAAAGTTTCATTCGAAGAAGAAAGCCAGCCTTTTGGGTAGGTGCTGTTAGCTACTGCCTTTTTTACTTGTTAATTAATTTTTCAAGATCTTCTCTCTTTACTCCAATTAATTCGTCAATTTGTTCTTGATACAAAGGGATTAAGTTTCTGTCGGAAATTCCACCGTAAAGTCTTTCTGTTTCTATTGCTACTATTTTTTGAGTAAATACAAGTTGTTTAATATATATTTTTAAATTTTCCAAATATGCCGTGTCAGTTTTCAAGTTTCCACTAACAATTATATTTTGCATTTTTTTTAAGTTGTAATTCGAGTTATAAAACTCTTTTATCCCAACATCTGATAAATGTTTTAGTACATTTTCATTAGTCAAAATATTTTGATACATAACAGGTAGTTCAGGTAAGTTGTCTTTAATATGTATTTTAGGTGAATAGGAACTGTCAATTTTAATAGTTGCTACATTGTATGTTGCTTGAACATTTTTTGTCAAATTTGACAAGTCAAAAGCAGTTGCATTTAATAGTTTTATAGCATTTTGTTTTTCTTTATTGTTTTCACTTTGATTTGTAAAATAAATAGCTAAAAAAACACCTACAAATGTGGCTATTAAAGTAAGTAGAAAATTAAATGCATCTTTATGTTTTTTCCTAAAATCGTCAAATTTTTTATGAAATAAAATTAGTACAATTAAGATTAATAATATTGAAGTTAATAGGTACATTTTAGTGTCTGTTTAAGGTTGCAGCTAACTCAAAGGAATGTTGATGATTGCCGCCTAAAGTTAAGAATTGGAAGTAAAATATCAAAACATACATCAACATTTCATTTGTAACCTTATACATTCTTTCCAAATTTAAAAGCAAATGACTTTTGACGAGAAAAGCCGGGTCGTAATAAAAGAGAAAAGTTGTCAAATAAAATTCGACTTGGAAGTTTCAATATTAGCCTTTTCTTAAAGTATGACAAAGACATGATTGATACAAAGAACGAGCATGTTATGCATTACGAACCGCCGTCTTGGCGACTATAAAGTAGAGTCTATCCTGAAGGGCAAGAGTAGTCCTGCCTTGCAGGATAAATAGTGAGAGACACAGCCTGTTAGTAGAATCTGGGATGGCCAAGTACTCGACCAGTTACAAATCTATTTAATGTTATATATTATTTGTTTTACAATGCTGGTTGGAAAACATTTAATAATTCCTGAATTCTCTTGGATATATGTTGAATCAATAGACTTATTATTTTTTTGAACTAGTTTATTTTCATAATAATAGCCAGATATTACCCCAAATATCACGGGTTTAGAACTTGAGTTATCAAAGCAAACAACAGGTCCGCCTGAGAATCCTGGATTGTTATGGCCATCAAGAAAGTAAAGACAATATTGACCTGTATTAATCCATCCAGATATTATACCACTTTTTACAAGAGGAAGAATTCCAATCTTGCTGGTTGTATAAAATTGATGACTATCTAATTTAGGAAATCCAAGAAAATATATATCTTGACCAAGAGTAACATTTCCATCTATTGAAAATGGAATCATTATTTGAATAGACTTGGTTAATTTTAAAACTGCAATGTCCAATGAATTATCAGTATGAATGAAATATTGAACTTTAAGTTTATAATATTTATCTTCTTGATAAATATTGATTGTTGTAGAATCTCCATTAAGTAAATTTGATTTAAATAAGTGCTTGGCTGTTATTAAATATTCTTGGTTATTGATATTAACTAAAAAGCAAGTTCCCTGTTGTGTATCAGTTTCTATTATATAAGTTTGACGTAAAATGTCAGCGGTAATTGGGTATTTTTGCACAATTGCAGTATTGGCAAAGAAAATTATTAAACATAAGAAGACTAATTGCTTTTTCATAAGCATTATTTATTCAGTAATTATTTGCTGCTAACGGCAGTCCGTCTAAAAACGATCAGTTACAACGAAAATTGTGTTTCCAAATAATGTTCAAAGTCTTTTACGATCATTTTAAAATTTAATTCTTCAATTTCTGAAAAGCAGTAGTGAAATAATTTCAAAGTTTAGCAAAGGTAAGTGAAAAAATTTGGGTATTTCTGATGAAATCATAGAACACATCTCTTAATATAGTCTCTTTATTATTAATTTTAATTTCTTAGTGGTTTCAGGTTGCTGTAGGGCTTGCCGATTTGGAGGATTTTGCTAAACAAGAGACAGTTTCTAGATTCATTTAACTCATTTGGGAAAAACATTACACGACTATATTTGCATGAATTCAGATCTATGCTCAGATTTGCTTATTTCATCAATGTGTTTATTAATTGTTAAATTCAAAATATAATCTTATACTAATCACAGTAGTTGTAATTATATAGAAAATCAAACTAATGTAGGCCAAATTTGTTAAGTCATAACTGTAATAGAAAAATCCAATATTGAATAAATTCAAAATCACAATGGCCAATATTATCTGGAGCCTAAATATTCCATATGATTTTGCCCAATCGCTTTTTCTAAACAATAAACTATTTTTGATTAATTCTACTTTCATTTGTTTTAAAATATCATCTTGGCTGTGACTCGAGTAATATTCCTTCAAGAGATTATATGATTTAATAGAATTGATTAAAAAACATAAATATAATATAAATCCCGGTATGAGTAATGTTACTGTATGTTCTATAGTTGTCATATAGTGACAATCAATTGTAATTCTAATCAGAAGAAAAGTAAATTGCATTAAAGTAAATATAAGGTAGAAATAAAAGTAACCCCTTGTAAGTGCAATTTTACGATGATATCTTTTTCTTATTTCATTCCTGATTTTGATTTCTGGAGTATCCTCTAATTGTTCAAACTTAACATTTTTGATATACTTATAATAATAGACGCTTTGAAAAAAGCAAGTAAATAATACTGGTATATTGATTAAATAGAAGCACCATAATTTTGGTAGTGAAATTATATGGCCATCAATTTCAAAGAATTCCTTAGGATATACTATTGCTCTAAATGTCTCATGTTCAAAAGTTCCAATTTTAAAAAATAATGAAACAGCAAGTACAAATTGTAAACATATGATAAATACAAAGAAAATAACATCAAATTCTGGCAAATATGAATTACTTGAAAATGTTCCTCCCTTATTATAAGGGGAAAAGCTTTCTGGATTTTTTCCAAAATATTTTCCAAAGTTATTTCCTAGACTTTCTTTCCTTATTGAAAATACGACTGCTTGCAATTTCCTATAGGAATATCCACTGCTTGCAATAAATCTTCCAAGCAAAATAAGTACACTTTGAGATACAATGTATGAGCCGAGCAATGATGATATTGAATGACTAGTGATATTATAAAAATTTCCTTTTCGTATAGGTTCCCAAAATAGAGCATCTGGGGTTGTGTCTGCATAGATTAATGAATATCCCACAATAACTATTATAACGCCAAGGAAAAATTGAATAAACAAACTTTGCCTATGATTAATATTTGAACTAAATTGCTTTATAAATTCACTTAAAATAGTATTTTCTGATTTGTCGGTACTCATAAATTAATTTTAAAATTATGAAATAAAATGTGATTATTGATTTATTTAAATTTGTTATTTTTATTTTTCCGATTTAAACAGGGTTGTTAATATTTTGAGAACTACTAATGATTTTGTAATTTGGGTTGACCTAAGAGTCATATAACAAAAAAATAGCGCTTTCATTTATTTCGACTATTCTCTAGGATCTCATTGTATTAAAATAACAATTGATTAATGTTTTAACAAACCCATTGGTGGGTAATATTGCCTTTCTTAAGTCGAAATGAAATTGATTTTAAATCTGTATTCAACATCAGCAATAGATTTTGTAAAATGGTCAAAAAGCGTATCACATGATCTTGGTCAATTAGACTATCAAACGATTCTGAAAAAAGAACACATTGATTTCTGTCTTTACCTTGAATATACAGCATCTAACGTGTTGCAGCTACAAGAAGTTGGCGATTTCGTAGACATAAACTGTCTGCCACCACTGAACTTGATACGAATCACAAAGCTCCAATTGGCCACTGAACCGCTAATTTCTTGTAGGTGCTGTTATCGGCTGGCTTATTATCAGACGTCTTCATTTACCAATTTCTTTAAGGATTTCAGGAATTTCTTTAAATGAGTTTATCCAAATCACATTGAATCCTAAATTATTGGCGTCTTGTTCTTCGATATTTTCTATTACAGGAATCAGCTTTTGGTCTTTAATTTTTAGACCTTCATTTTCGGGATATAAATCTTCAATTGAGTACCGTTTTTTGATAATATAATGATTCTTTTCGCCTTTGCCGTTCTTACGTATAGAAACATCTAATAGCCTTCGCATATTAGGGTCAGTCAAGCTAATTCCTGTGAAAAGGCAAGTACAATTGTTAAGATGATTTAGTTGTACTAAATTGCTCCAACTAAAAGGGTCTATAAACTGAGAATGGTATGCATCCTCACTAAAGACAATTTCGTTTTTTGAGGTTAAGCTCTTTTTTCTTGGCAAACAGCCGTGGGGATGATAAATTGGTATTTGTTTATCTGTAAACCGTTCCCCTTCAGAAAAAATACATTTAAAATCGATTTTTTCTTTCGCTAAGTTTTCTTCAATTAAGTCATCAAAATTAAACGTAATTATTGCTCTTAATGGTTTTCTTTCACGTTTGGGTCTACTAAGTTCAGAAATAGCATCAACTGTGGAACTCTTATAAGTACAGTTTTTATAAAGGGTATCCCTTACAGTTGTTGTAAACTTCCTTCCCAAAAGAGTCTTTAAATATTGAGCAAGTATAAGTGGCGAGACGTTTATTCTCTTTTGAAACAAATTGGCAAGTCTTGTGTCTATATCTGGAACATCTGTATTATCTGAATAGACTTCCTTAAGAAGTGATTTTAAAAGAGTATTCCAAGTTGGTATACCTGCGTCATAAGAAATACCCGCACCACAGAATAAAGTCAAGTTTCCTCTGTTATATTCTTCTCTAAGATTTCGGATTTGAAATTCATAGGTATCTGGTTGAAACTTATCAGCCTCCCGCTTTACTCCTAGATAGCTTTTAGTTTCTTTCTGTTTGAGTGCCTTAATTAATTTTTCATACCCCTCCTCAAATGAAAACCTGAAGTCAGCAAATAATCTGTCTCTAAGTGAAAATGGGATATCACAATCTTCAATAAGAACAGGAAGAATAATTCTCTGTTGTTTTGATACTTCTCGATTGAGTATTGCGGATAATTCGAAATTCACCCAATTTGAACTAGTACTGTGCTTTGACAGAAGTACAATAAAGTAATCCGTATTCGAAATTGCATCATTGATTTTCTCTTGAATGTTTTCACCGGCAGATACTTCCTTGTCAGCCCTCCAAGTCTGAACACCATCATTTCTAAGTGCAGAAGTGAGTTTGTCCAGAAACTTTTTGTCTTGAGAACTATGGCTTATAAAGACTTTTATCATTTTTACATTTATTTAATGTCAGGATGCGACTTTAACGCTTGCCGACGGTTTCGAGCTTGGCGAAGGTGGCGATTTTCACCATAAATGTTGAAGCGGAGAACCAAGTTTGATTAACCACAAATGTGTCTGCGGAGCACTGAACCGCCACTTTTGCCAAACTCGTGTTAGCAGCTGATTTTTTAGAAAGGTAAATCATCATCTTGAGGTTCTTCAGTCTCCTTTAATTGCACAAATTCCTCATTCCAATCTGTCCTCTTTATGAATTTCAGTTTTTTGTCTTCGTCAAAAAGTCCGTCTGATATTTTCAGGATGTGCTTCTTTCTATTTGCTGTTTTTACCCATTCAGAAACAAAATCATCATTGTCAAAAAGGTCGGCTTCAATTTCTTTAAATCCTCTAGCATCTAACAGTTTTTTCATGTCGTGAAAACCTTCTATGTAGAAATTATAAGGAATGTCCAACTTAGTTCTAAGTGTTTCAGTTAAAGGATGATTTATCATAAGAATTTTGTTTATTTCCTCTGTTTGTCCTTTGTTTTCATCACTTAAAAAATTCACAAGTTTGTTAAGGGTCTGAGCAGTTTTTTCTAAATTTCTAATTAGACTAACTTCTTTAATTCTTGTTTGCTCTTCTAAAAAACGTTGGAAAAGTCCTGCAAATTGTTCTTTCAAATACTTAGAAATATCCGATGCAGACTCGAACCCTTTAATATTATTATTTGCATTTAGGTTTTTTACTTCCTCAATGAATTGATAAATTCTAGTGTCGTCAACATATCTATATTTCATAGCCGCGTTGTCTTTATTAATCAAATATGTCTCATATTCAGAGAGAACATTTTTTTCAATGAAAATATATACTTGCTTATTTTCTTTTAATGCAGTTTTTAGTTCAAGCTGCGAAATAGATGAATTATTTCTCTTTGATTCAGAACCGAATCGTCCACCTACAATTGAAACTAAAATATCCACAGCTTTAATTTCTTTATAGCAATATTCTTCCAATGCTTCATCTTTTCCATAGGGTATGTCACCCTCTTCGTTCCGAACTGGGTCATAACCTAAATTTTCGATAAATGTATCAAGGTCAGACCTCACTTGTCTTAGGTCGTAAAATGTAGAGCTTATGAATATTCTTGGTTTTGCCATTGCTAAATTTATTTATAGTCTGTTTATTTTTTGTGTCTGCCTAAATTTGCTGCTATCATGCCACAGCTACCCACAGGCTGGGTTTTAGTACATCAATATATTGAGTAATTCAAATGACCAGCTTGAAGGTAGGTGCTTTTAGCAGCAGTACTTATTTCTTATTTTTCTTAGGGTCAACACCTTCGTTAAGCTTTTCTCTGTCAGCTGGCGTTGTAGGAGGAATTACAATACGCTTAGTTGTGTCGTTCGAATTACTATTATCTTGATTTGAACTACTGTTTGAATTATTTCCACTTGTTTGATTGTTGTTATTTTCCATAATTACTGAATTTACTATTTCGACTTTGACTACTTTATCATCCATTATTGGTTTGAAAAATATATTCGCTAATAAAATTACTATTGATACGATAATTGCAATGATTGTTAAAACTACTCCTTTGTTATAACTCCTGTTGGCTTTGTCAATTATTATTCTATTAGCCTTAAAGGAATCTAAATTAACTGCTAAGTCAAATAAAACAATTTCTTGCAGTGGTTTATTCACTAAATCTGGGTATTTGTCAACGCTTATTGCTTGTTCTAATGGCTGTGGTCGAAGCACATTTAGCATAATAAGTATTGTCCAAATAAAAAGCCCAATTGGAATTAAGGAAATTAATTGAATCCAAATATATGCGTCATTCAACCAATTTAGGAAAAAAGGTATAAATAAAGTTACAACACCAATAATAGTACCCGCATATGAATGCTTTATTCTATATGATGTGATTTGTTTTCCAATTAAATCTTTAGACTTTATTGCTAAATATTCGATTTCTTCTTTTTGCATATTTGGGATGAATTATAGGGCGTTAATTTTGAAATACAAGGTTACATTGGTCACAAATTGCTTTACCTTTCATACAACTATAACAGTAATAACATCCACATTTTCCACACTTTGTAACACTACCCATTGAATTCCCAGTAGGATCATAATGTCCATGACAACCACATAATGAACATTGAGCTTCGATGGAATTCGTATATTCTAAATAATTTGAACTCCCGGTAGAAAACAATCGATAATTACTACTTTGTGATTTTAATGCAATTATTTCGCTTTGGAGGTCATTAATTTGATTGGTGAGTTCTAGCTTTTTAGTACTTTCTTCTTCTTTAAGATTATTCATTCTTTCTTGGATATTTTTTATCTTATCATTTGCTATTTTTAATTTGGTGGTTAATTCATTTTTAATATCTAGTTTTTCAATGAGTTCCAATCTTTTCTCTTCCGACATTTCTGAAAGAACTATATTAATGCTTTTGATTAAAGTTTCAATATGCTTTTCCTTTGCAAGGAAGACTTCAGCTAGTTCATTATTAAGTTTATGTTGAATTTCTTTTTTCACTTCTAATGAATTTTCAAATTCAATTATCCAAGGAATGGGTTTATTGGTCTTCACTTCTCTTATAAATTTAAATATATTATAATCAATATGGCTTGGTAAGACTTCAGTTAATTTCTTTTCAGTATCATCATTAGAATTCCCATCTGCTTGCAACTTCCTGTAAGATTGATAATACGTCATTAATTCTTTTCTTATAAAAACAATCATTCTTTTCTGTTTGTGTAGCGCAAATCTGTATTCCGCATGAGTTGGTGATACTTTCTCACCATTAAACAATTCTTTATAGCCTTCCCAGTCAAATGGTTTTCCATAATTAGAATCAATGATTAAAATCATCATAAAACACTTGTCTAAAACCGGCAAACAAGATTCCCAAGGAGTCAATTCAGGTGTTTGATCTGGAAAGCCAGATTCAGAACTTAACTTTGGATCATATCCTAAGTTTGATAGAAAAGAACCTATTTCTGCTCGACAGTCTACTAAATTATAAACAGTTGAACTAATAAAAATTGGAATTCGATGACTACTATCACTCATATTAATTGAATTATATTAATGCCTTATAACGGTTTGCAGCTTTGCGTTGTGGCGGATTAGATGCACTGACTTGTCTAAACGCACCATGTTTACTAATTGCGCTACTGATTATATTCGCACTTTCCCCGCCATAACGCAAAGGTGCTGTTATAGCCAGTGCTTATGTATTTCAATATTATTTATTATGAAGCAATTGCAATACTTAATGCCCAATCTAAACCACTTTCCTTTAAACAATATTTTACCGCTGCAGAATACGGTGAATATTTTCCTGCTAATTCAAGCAACTCTAATTGTTTTGAACGAATACTTTGTTTCCTCGCCATGTCATAATTAATTGTCTGCAATGCAAGTAAATTTTGAACCTGTCTAATTAGTCTTGCGGTTTTTCTGTATCTGTCTTTTCTTCCTTCTTTTAACCCTTCCATATTCAAATTCATTCTCCTGATTGTGTATTCGGCTTGAATATAGTCCCTTGCTGAAGTGACGCGCTCTTTGGGGCTAATTATTCCCTCATTGTCAAACTTTAATTTGCCTGGGTCTTCTGGTTCTGTTGGGTCCAAGAAGCGAATATCTTCATTCTCTATAGCATCGGCTGGAAGATTTGCTTTGTTTGCATTCACATGAAAGTAATCCCTCTTGCGCACATTTCCAGCAGGTGCAGAATAACGATAGTTTCTCCAATTAAAAGCCAACCACCAATATCCTCCTTGGTCTGCTCCATTTTCATCAATTGCACTTGACTTTGGTCTGAAATGGTCAACATGACAATGAGCAAAATCATTTACGGATTCTGAATACCAACATTTACGTTGAAGTACATTACAAAATTGTTCTTTTAGTTCACCCCACATTGCTTGATTATCCTGAATAATCGTTGCTCTCTCAGCAGGTGTTGCCGCATTTATAAGTTGGTCAGTCAAAGCATCAGCTCTGTCCAACCAATCTTGTTCAGGTTCGTGATCATCTATGTTTACAAAAATCATTTTTTCTCGCCCTGTTCTTTTAGTAAGTCGTTTAAGGTATCTAACGCAATATCATTTTGCGCTTTCAAGTCTTCAGCTGTATAATTTTCCTTTTTGAATTCATCCCTCTCACTAATTGCAACAATAAATTTTTGATAGAGTGGGTCTCTGTCTGTCGTGTTGATTCCCAAACTGTTTAGGTTCTGAAAGATTTCATTTAACTCGATTTTTTCTTCGGTAGATAATTCCGTATTATCTTGCTTTGAAATCAATTCATTTCTTCTGTCTAGCACTTTAAGGGTTTTTTCATCCAAGGTTGATGACAATCCGAATAATTCACTCGTTAAAATGCCCGCAACCCCTAACCCCTTGGGGTCTGTTTCGGGTTGAGTTGCCTCTATGATTCCGTTTGATTCAGTAAAAACCCTTACTTGTTCTTTCAATAGACTTCCAATAATTAATGGATCATGCGTTGTGAAAATAAACTGAGTATTGGAAAATGTTTCCCGAAGAATTTCAATAAATGACCATTGCCATTTAGGGTGCATTGAAATATCAACTTCGTCAATAATTACAATAGCGTTTTCTTTGAAGGCAATTTGCGGATCCGAAAGTGGAAAAGTATTTACAAACCGCTGCATTAAATAACCAATCCATCCAATCACTATCTTAAATCCTTGACTTACTAAATACAAAGGAATTCCATTAGGAGAATCTGAAGTAATGACCCATACATCAGGCGGATCAATTTTCGTTACAGTTTTAAAAATTATATTTTTCTTGGTAATTCGAGAAATGATTTCAAAAACATTTTTAATTAATAGTTCCTCACTATTATTTCCTTCCTTTTTCTCCTTTATTGAATCAAAATATAAATTCGCGATCCAGCCTGAAAATGAACGCAAGCGATAATCATCAGAATTGTTTATTAATGGAATCAAATCACTAACATGAGGCTGAATGATTTTATTCTGAATAAAACCTGAATCTTCAAGGGATTCGTTACCTCTTGCCTGTGGAAAGCCTATAATAAGTGACTTAAGATAATATTTACTGTAAATAATATGTGATTCATTCGTTGCAATTATATTGATATCATTTCCATTATCATCAGGTAAAATATTTAATTCGTTTGAGAATAGATCTCCATCAATAGAATAATCCAATTTGATTAAGCCGTTTTGATATTTTATATTTCCCTCTGAGAAATCCTGAATTTTCAAAAAGCTTCTTTTTGATTTTTCATCCAGCTTTTTATGATTAGGCCCTGTTATTGCTAGCGCCAAGGCTTTTAGAATAGTACTCTTCCCCGTTCCATTTTCTCCTATTAAACAAGAGATGTCTTTATCAAAAGAAATTTCTAAGTTTGAAAAATGTCCGATATTCTCTAAGGTAAGTTTTATTAAACGAATATTTGGTTTATGTTGCTTAAGCGCTTCAAGGATTAAATTATTGAATTGTTCATAAGAGCTATATTTCTTGCATTCATTTGGGAAATTTTCTTGTAAATCAATCTTTGTTTTTTGAAAAATATCCCACTTACTTAGGTTGGCGGAATCAAATCCTGTTTCGATAAACTCGTCTTGTGTTAAGATGAAAAATCTAACCCCCATTTTTTTGCAATTACGAGCAACTTCTTTTGCTAATTTTTCATTATCATGTGAATCAATTGGGATAATAATAAAAACAAGGTTTGTTTCAGCATTGATGCTTTTTGCCGTAACTAAAGGAATGAATTCAATTGATTGGGTTTCGGAAAATGATTTTAACAAAGACTGATACCTATTGATCACAGTTTCTTTACTCGCGTTTGTAAAAAAGTAAGCCTTAGTAATGATAGGAGAATCTTTGGGCACAGGTTCATTTTGGCGTTCAAGAATAAACTCTATTGTTTTTTTGGGATCCGTTGGTGAATATGTGTCAGGTAAAGGTATTTTATTCCCATTTATAGAAAGATGAACCAATTTAGTTAGATTCTTTATTTCCTCTGGCAGATGCGTCAATTGATTGTTTTCCAAAAAAAGATGTGTCAGATTTGTTAGCAGGCCTATTTCGCTTGGCAAATACGCTAGCTGATTATTGTCAACTCTCAATTGAGTCAATTTTGTTAATTGCCCAATTTCATTGGGTAGTTTGGAGATTTGATTATTTCCAATTAGTAGTAATAATAAATTTTTAAGATTTCCTATTTGCGGAGGAATCTCTGAAATTTTATTATGTCGAAGATATAGCCTATTAAGATTTACAAAGTTTCCAATTGTGTCAGGAATCAATGTTATTTGATTTGTGTCTAAAACAATTTGAGTTTCTCCAACTGGTATAGTTGGAAAAGATGTTAGCCCTTTATTAGCTTGGTTAGTCGGCATATTTATTGAATTAATGTTCTATTTGGCATTGGCTATAACGTGTTTATAAACGCTACAAAATATCACTTAGCCCTCCTGTTTAGTAGGCTATACGAAGTTCTTATTCTTTATATACAAATATAATCATTTCTATATAGAGTCATAAGGCTACTTGATTTTAATAGCCTTTTTTTGCATCCCGGATATCAGGGCTGCAGGAATCAACTAAGCCAATGATGTTGAGATGATTTAAGTTTACAGCTAGATGTACCTGGGCAGGATAAACCTTAGAATACTATATTTTGACATGGCAAATAAATCCTCCTGCACTAGTAAAATTAATACTAATCCAGCCATTTATTAATTTGCTACAAGGCAATTCAAATTTACCGGAAGCTATATGCTTGAATTTTACCCTACTTAAGATTCCTTTAGCTGCGGTCTCATTTGTAATTTGGCCTGTACTAATTTGATTTAAAATTTAGCATGCAAAAACCAACCAAGCAATGGTTTTCTGTCTGTAACGCTTCACAAACAAACCTTCTACGAATCTACTTTGAAAATAGTACTATCGATGGAGAGCTTCTATGATGATACGGCTTCGCCGTGCTCACCCCCATAAAATTCTGGGGTAAGTAGATAATTATAAAACTTTGCTGGTAGAAACAAATCTACAAATACTTTTGAAGTAGAAGCAAAATTATTTGCAAAATTGAATCGAATGGACCTGAAAGAGGGGAGGGTAAGCTGTTAAATAGATGTACTTAATTCTCCTCCGTCCTGGCAGGAGCCTGTTAAATTCATCGACATTTATTGAGTTTCCAAATTATTGATGCTATCCTTTCAGCATGGCTCTTAAGCAGCTTTAGGACTTAAAAAATTCCAGGAAACGGCATTGAACTTTACCGATAAGACTGCATAATTTTTAAAATGAATCCAGTCAAATTTTAACCCTCATCTTGCTCACTCAAACCCACCAATAAACCGATCCCGGTCTCTTCCCCGAAGTTGAAAATAATCACAGAACTCATCCGGGGTGATGACCTGGTGTTTTTTCTTGCCGATGGCTTTTCGGATTTTTGAGAGAATACGCTGACAGGACCGGAGGCTTTTACCGGTGATGTTCATGAGGTCTTTGGCTAAAACAAACAAACGTGGAATTCGTATCATAAATAGGGTTTAAAAATAAAGTGTAGTAACTAGCTTTGGCAGCAAGCCAGGATTCCGGCTGATGTATTAAAATGAGGCACTTATCAGTTTGAGGATTAATAATATCCGGACTGGTTTGGAATTGATAAGAATGCCTCGTGCTGTAATCTGCCAATTGCAACGCTATAATTTCAGGGTAAGAACTATCGGCATCGCCTTCGTCAAACAAGAGCTCCATAAATTCATATCGAATAAGCCAGCAAAATGTTGATGGTGTTTTGAATTTTTTTTTAAAATTTGAAGACGGTTGCTTGCATGCATGATTTTTTAGCACTTTTAAAGGTTCATTTAGTTCGACTGGTTGGTAAATTTTTATAAAAAGAAAATAATTCAGGCAGCCTTTGGAATTATTTATTCGTTGGTATGGTTATGAAGGAATGTGGCAATTGATTGTGAAGTTTGATTTTGATACCAACCCGTAAATCTTAATTTTATGAATATGAAATTTAATGGTAAAGCCCGCATTGAAAACCGTAACGACGGTTTACGAATTTCCCTCCCCACTAGAAAACATTGGTTTGCGCTCGCAATTGGAACCCTTTGTTTTTTCTTATGGCTTTCGCTTTATGTCCAACTGGTTGACCTGTTTGCCGGATCCCTCAGTTTGGAATTCAATCTGTTTAATTTTATCTTTTTGTACTGGACCCTCATCGGTGTATTCCTTTTACTGGGTTTACTCTGGGGTTATTTCGGACGAGAAATCGTGAAGCTTGAAAACGAGCATCTCATCCTGGAGAAAAGCGTTTTTGGATTTGGCTGGAAAAAGAAATTGGACATACATACCATCCGAAACATTCGCAACGAAAAAATTGCAGCCAACTGGCTAAACATTCGCCGTAAAGAATTTTGGGGATTAGGTGGCGGTAAAATCCGATTTGATTATGGAATGCGCACCTATTCCTTCGGACAAGGAATCGACGATGCAGAATCTGAATATTTAATTCAGATTTTTAATGACAGCCTCAACGGCCACATCGCCTACAAAGGACTGATCATTTAAATAAAAATTGTTTGAAACAAAAAGCAGACCTGGCAACGGGTCTGCTTTTTTTATTTAATCTCTAACCAAAAGCCATGGAGGAAAATGCTGCAATTCTTCAATTCTGCAATTCTGCAATGTTGCAATGTTGCAATCTTTCAATGTTGCAATGTTGCAATGTTGCAATGTTACAATGCTTCAATATTACTATTCCACAAGGATATTCAATTGTTAATTTAGAAGATTTTAATTTTTTGATTTTCCTAAGAATTTTAGTTTAGAAATAAATTACAATAATAAAAAATTCAATTTGAACGTTCGAAATGCAGCGTGCGGCGAAAATTTTTCAGAGCCATGTTTAAAAAGTATTCTATTAGATGTAAAACTGGCGCATTTGTATAACCACCAAAAGCGTGAGAAAAATTTGAGCTGAAGCCTGCGTCTAGCAAGAACGCCTTCATTTCGAACAAGCCTTTTGGTTCTTTTGGGCGAATGCAAAAGAACAAAGCCCCTTATTATTCGTGTCAACAATTGAAGACATCTGTTTTTTACCTTCCTACGCCCAGCAGGAATAAGTAGTCAGTAATTAGAGGTTAGTATTCAGAAATGCAGAATAAGGTGTAAAATTCAAAAAAAAGATTAAATAAATTCAGGACGTTCGAAATGCAGCGTGCGGCGAAAATTTTTCAGAGCCATGTTTGGCTAAGTATTCTATTAGCTGTAAAACTGCCGCATTTGTATAACCACCAAAAGCGTGAGAAAAATTTGAGCTGAAGCCAGTGTATAGCAAGAACCCCTTCATTTCGAACAAGCCTTTTGGTTCTTTTGGGCGAATGCAAAAGAACAAAGCCCATTATTATTCGTGTCAACAATTGAAGGCATCTGTTTTTTACCATCCTTCGTTGGGCGTAGTCTGCGTCAACAGTTCAATAATCAACAATCAGAAGTCAGTTGTCAGATAATGTTAGAATAAAATCTAACCGTTCGAAATGCAGCGTGCGGCGAAAATTTTTCAGAGCCACGTTTAGCTAAGTATTCTATTAGTTGTAAAACTGCCGCATTTGTATAACCACCAAAAGCGTGAGAAAAATTTGAGCTGAGGCTTGGGTATAGCAAGAACGCCTTCATTTCGAACAAGCCTTTTGGTTCTTTTGGGCGAATGCAAAAGAACGGAGGGGGTGCGGGTTAGCTTTTGCGCCAGCATTTCGTACCAGGAATTCTTTTCTTCCCAGGGCGTAGGTTGCACCCTTCGCCCAACAAAAATTTGTGGTCAGTAGTTAGAGGTCAGTATTAAGAAATACAGAATAAGTTGTAAAATTCAAAAAAAGGATAAAATAAATTCAGAACGTTCGAAATGCAGCGTGCGGCGAAAATTTTTCAGAGCCACGTTTAAAAGGTATTCTATTAGTTGTAAAACTGCCGCATTTGTACAACAACCAAAAGCGTGAGAAAAATTTGAGCTGAAGCCTGAGTCTAGCAAGAACGCCTTCATTTCGATCAAGCCTTTTGGTTCTTTTGGGCGAATGCAAAAGAACAAAGCCCCTTATTATTCGTGTCAACAATTGAAGGCATCTGTTTTTTACCTTCCTTCGCTGGGCGTAGGCTAAGCCTACGTCCTTATTTTCAATCGCAGAAGAACCCGAGTTATGTTTTAAATAATTGCAATCATCAAATAGGCTTAGCCTATGAAGAAATGCATATTTTATATTGAAGAATAATTTTACTTCAAATTATTTCATCCCTCTATAGGTTCAACCTATACATGTCCCCTTTTAAATTGAAATTTATTTGATTATTTATTGAATCAAAATTAGGACGTAGGCGCAGCCTACGCCCAGCGGAAAATTAAATATTAATTTCTGGATTTTCAACAATTGACTTACATCATTCCTAAAATCAAATTTGCTATATTTGTATTTCTCTACAATTATAAAAGCATGAATAAAATTTCCAATTTTATAGGGTCTCTAAAAAATAAATCCCTTTTATTTTATTTATCTTTTTGGGGAGCAGCGAATGCCCTTACAGGTCAAGTATTTTTAAATCCGGTTGCAAATCCATTTTCCTTGAAAGTATCCGATATGCGCCAAACTCCTTGCTTTGTTGATCTGGATGGAGATCGTGATGTTGATATGCTAACCGGAAGTGCCTCAGGAATCTTTTACTATTATCAAAATAGTGGAACTCAGAATAGTGCAAAATTTATGAATCCGCTTTTAAACCCTTTTGGTTTAAAAACTGCTGGTGCTTATTCACGAATTGTATTTGGTGATTTCGATCAGGATGGCGATTTTGATTTATTGCTTGGAAGTGAGCGAGGAGATCTAGAGTATTTTCAAAATACAGGGACTCCAACTGCTCCTAAATTTGCAAATCCTGTGATCAATCCATTTTCCTTGAATCCCAATAGAAAATATATGACTCCGATATTGCTTGATTTGGATGGTGATGCTGACTTGGATTTATTGGCGGGCACAGAAACAAACGGAATTGTATTTCAGGAAAATATCGGAACAGCCAAAATTCCAATGTTTGGAGATGTCATATTTAATCCATTTTTTATTGAATCAGCAGAAACCGATTTGGTTCCGACGGCTGCTGATTTAGACAACGATGGGGATCTGGATCTTCTGGTCGCTAATCAAAGTCCATCCTTTGAGTATTTTGAAAACAATGGAACAAAATTTATACCTGCGTTTCTTCCACCAATAATAAACCCATTTTCAATCAAGACGAACACAGGCGATCCGGCACCCTTTCTGGTGGACCTGGACCACGACGGAGATTTTGATTTTATGACTGGACAAACCGCTAAATTTAATTACTACCAGAATACCCAAATTCTCATCGCAACGCAATCATTTCAAAATACAAACCCACCGGTCCCATTTCCAAATCCGGCAAACTACCAGATTAACTTGAGTGCATTTGATGTATCAAACGATGCCTTGTTAGGAATATATAATGTGAATCAAGCATTAGTTCGCGGGCTGAAGATGGATCAATTTAAAAATATTGATCTAAGTGAACTTCCTGCCGGTGTGTATTATTTAAAACTAAAGCATTTTCATCAGGTTTATTTTATCAAGTTTGTTAAAATATAATTACTGCAATGAGTATCTATTTATTTATTCTTTGCACCCTGCATTTATTTTTAAGTATCAATGCATTGGTTGGGGGAAGTTTGTTAATGTTCCAACCCAATGGTCAGTTGTTAGGAATGCACACAGATTGGCTGATGGGGTCACCATTTAAATCCTATTTTATTCCGGGATTCTTATTGTTTAGCCTGATTGGTTTGCAATCTTTGGTTTGTTTGATCGGATTGATCTATCAACCCCAATGGAAATGGGCACAAGCTTTGAATCTCTATACCGATCGTCACTGGAGTTGGACCTTTTCTTTGTATTCAGGAATAATCAGCATCAGCTGGATCATCATTCAACAAATCATGATGCGTTATTTCTGGATTCAATCATTAATTCTAAGCATTGGCTTACTAATACTCATTCTTACCTTACATCCTAAAATAATGAATCGATATCGTGTGGTAGAAAAACCTAATAAATTAGAGCGATGATTAAAATACTTTTTATTGCCCTTTTATGTTTTCATGGGATTATCCATCTGATGGGATTTGCAAAAGCATTTGGATTTGCAAACATGGGAGCATTAACTAAGGATATCAATAAAGTACAAGGCGTATTATGGTTAATTGCATGTATCTTATTTTTATTAGCTGCCGGATTTTATGGCTTTTCAAAATACAATTGGTGTGTTTTTGCATTGCTTGCAGTTGGGATTTCACAATATCTTATCATTAGTTCGTGGCAAGACGCCCGATTTGGTACCATTGCCAATATTATCATCTTTGTAGTTACGCTCATTGGCTTTTCAAGTTGGAATTTTCACAAACAATTTGAAAGTGATTACAAATTGCAGTTGAATGCAGAAACCAAAAAGGCTCCGGATCTTCTTACGGAAAATGATCTTCAGGGCTTACCGGTTTTAATTCAGAATTATCTACGACAGGCTGGGGTAGTGGGGAAACCAAAAGTGCGGTATTTCAAGATTGAATTTAAAGGGAAAATTCGTAAAGACGAGCAAGCTGAGTGGATGCCTTTCAAATCGGTACAATATAATTTTATGGAAAATCCTACCAGATTGTTTTTTATGAACGCGACGATGAAGGGTCTTCCAGTAGCCGGATATCATGCATATAAGAATGGAAAAGCATTTATGGATATACGCTTATTTTCTATATTTAAAGTGCAGTATTTGGATGGACCCGAAATGGATCTTGCCGAAACAGTAACTTTTTTTTAATGATATGTGCTGCATGGCTCCCGCTACCTTAATAGATCCAAGGATTGAATGGCAAGAAATCGATGATCACCTGGTTCAGGCCGCTTTTAACAATCAAGGCCTGCGAGTTGTAGCCATGCTTCAGTTTAATGATAAGGGGCAGTTGATCAATTTTATTTCAAACGACCGGTACAATGCCGAAGCTAAAAAAAGATTGCCCTGGTCCACCCCTTTAAAAGAGTACAAATCCATTCGGGGGATTTCTGTCAGCAGTGCGGCGGATGCGGTGTATTCAGATACCAAGGGAGACTTTATTTATGGTACCTTCCAATTGACCGATTTGGAATACAATGGGTACTTAAATAAAAGGTGATCTGGTAATTTTAATGATAAAACCAAAGCCCTGAATTGTTCGTATTTATATCAACGCAAAAGATAGTTATGAAAAAATTTCTGTTTTTATTATAGTTATGTGCTTTCTGGCATTTACAATGCCTACAAATAACATTCCCTTTAAACCTGTTTTAACAGAAGGAAGTATCATCAATTTGTACGATGCATTTGGAAAAGACACATTGCTCACAAAAGATTTTGGATTCTCCTGTATTACGAAATATCAAGGCAAAACCATCCTGTTTGATGCGGGTAGCAATGCCGATATTTTTAAACGAAATGTTACAACACTGGGCATCGATTTAAAAAGCATTGACCTGGTAATCATTTCTCACGGACATTTTGATCATCTCAATGGACTGGATTATTTATTGGCACTCAATCCGAATGTAAAGATTTATTTTCCTTACGATATTTTTTGGGGAGCTCCGGTGCCTTTTGATGCAACCGGACAAGAACCAAGCGTTAAGGATTCATTGCCAAAGCACATGCAATATTTTGATGGAGGAAGTACTAAATTCTTCATCAAGCAATCCGGCCGGTTTTGGAAAGCAAACATCGAATTTGTAAAAACATCCAAAGAAATTCTTCCCGGCTTAAATTTAATTGCAACCAGTTCAGCATTTATGGGCTACTTTTCCTGTTACCCCAATAAAAGTTTTGTAGAAGGCCAATTTGATCATCCCAAAGATGAATGCAAACAAACCAGCTTACCCGAATTGTCCCTGAGCATGCACACTCCAAAAGGGGATGTATTGATTGTTGGCTGTTCGCATACCGGCGTTGAAAACATCATAGCTGAGACCCAGAAAACAACCAAAGCACCCACTGATTTAGTATACGGTGGCTTTCACCTATTGCCATTTGACCGCAAACAAACAACAGATCTGGTATCTAAAATCAAAAATGAACTGCAAGTAAAACGCGTCGCACCAGCCCATTGTACCGGCCACCTCGCATTTCAACTCCTTCAAAAGGAATATGCTTCAAACTATTTATATGCCGGCCTGGGTGAGAAAATCAACTTTTAAGAAATGCTGCAATTTTGCAATGTTACAATCCTATAATCCTTAAATGTAATAATGCTTAAGTGTTTTTAAATTGAATCTTGATAAATTACTTCGTAATCGACAATTCGTCCCGCGAATACGCGGGATGTCCGTTCTGCTCCCATAATTCTTAACTCTTAATTCCTAATTCTTAATTCTTAATCGCCTCAACCCATCCATCCAATAATCGCACCCATTATCGTGGAAGAAACAATCATATATCCAGCATCAATAAAAAACAAGCGCGTAGGTCGATGAGAAAATTGATAACTGATGCCAAGGCTCATGGCTGAAAAAAAAGCGCCAACCATCAAACCAAATTTTAATCCATCTGCCATGCCGCTTAAGTCAGTTCGTAATATTGTTTTGGCCAACATAAAAGCATATACAAAGGTCATAATAAAAGAAAGGCCAAATACTTTTACAAAATTTGAAGCCATTAATTTTTCCTGGGACAATTGGTTGTCTTCCTGCCATGCTTTTCCAAATAACATCGGACTATACCAAAGCCATCCTAGGACAAATGAACTGATGCTGGCTATAAGCACTCCAAACCAATTTATGTAATTCATGATTTTTAATTTTTAAATGAATTGAATTTCTAAATCCAATAATAAGGCATTTTTAGTTTTAAATATCGGGTAATGCAATGAATATTGTTACTTAAACGATTTTTTAATCCTATAGAAAACGTCTAATAACTTCTTAGACAAGGCATGCAATTTTTTTAAACGCTGATTAAACTGTTGTAACTAAGGTTTTAAAAAAATCGTATAACGAAGTATAATGAGTTATTAGAGATTCCTATATAATAAGAGAAGCTGCCTTATGAAATTCAAATTCATTCAGGCAGCTCCTCAATTTATTTTATAAACGTATTCTTAACGCCAAACCGGATTAAATTCCGTGCGGCGATTTAACGCTCTGCCATCTTTGGTTTTGTTGTCCCCAATCGGTTTGGTTTCACCATAACCAGCAGACATCAAACGGCTCGCATTGATTCCTTTTTTAACTAAGTAATCAGCACATGCTTTGGCACGTTTTTCTGAAAGTTTTTGATTTAACGCATCATCAGCCACACTGTCTGTATGACCTTCTATGCTCAAGTTCATTTCAGGATACTTGTTTAATACAGACAAAACTTCATTCAGGTTTTTAAATGATGATTTGGTAATTATCGCTGTACCTGTTTGGAATTGTACGGCACGCATGGCTACGTCTAATACTTTTTTATCCTCAACTTTTATTTCAGGACATCCCATATTAGAAGCAGGTCCTTTAGTATTTGGACATTTATCATTGTTATCTGTAACACCGTCTCCGTCAGTATCTGGGCATCCGCCAATGCTACCGGCTAAATCCGGACATGGGTCTGTTGCATCAGGGAATCCGTCATTGTCGCGATCCGGTGGACAACCATTGTTGCTGGCAGGACCGGCAACTTTTGGACATTTGTCATCGATGTCAACCAAACCATCGCCATCAGTATCCGGGCAACCTTTGATTTTACCGGCTACATCCGGACAACGGTCGTCTTTATCAGCAACACCGTCTTTGTCTTTATCCGGACAACCTTTTACGTTTCCGGCAACTTTTGGACAATCATCATCCCGATCGTAAACACCGTCTTTATCCATATCAGAAGGGCAGCCCATATTTTCAGGAACTCCAGCTTCTTGAGGACATTTATCGTCTTTATCTGCAATTTTATCAGCATCGGAATCCGGACAGCCTTCCACAGTTCCCCAATCATCCGGACAAGGGTCTACTCGATCTGGCCATCCATCATCATCACGATCTTTTGGAGCAAGTACCATACGAATTCCAACCGCGTGTTGCCAGTTGTCAAAGCCGTCTTCAAAAGCAAATCGGTAATCCGATTGCAAGGCAATTTTAAACGATCATTTACGCGGATATCCAAACCGGCTCCAAATGGAGCTTGTGCATAAAAATTGTCAAAATCAAGGGCAGGAACAGCGCCCCCAATCCCGGCATAAACAAAGGGTGAAATGCCACAATTTTTATAAAAATTTAATTGAAGTAAGGCATCCAAACCTGTGTAAATTTTATCTCGGGTATACGTATTAACCGATTTGGATAGCTCATCATAAATTGGAAAATTTGCCAGTCCGATACGCAAAGGCAATGCAAAGCTTAAACCATTGCTTAATTCGCGTGTATAGCCTAATTCTATGCCATTGGATAGGTTTTCAAAAATCTGCTTATTATCCCGATGGGGTGCCTGGTAGTTAAACAAAACTGCCTTGGCCGTCAAACCATTTTTTGCAGGTCCCGGTTGACTGAAACTGACCTGGGAAAACAGCAAAATGAATAAAATGAAGCTCAATAAAATTCGTTTCATATATCTTGTTTTAGTGAATGAATGAAATTTGATTTCAAAAATACAGCATATTCACGCACAATGTAGCAATTCTAAGGCCCTCCAATGTATTTTTACGGTTAATTTATTGCTTTTATCAGAAGGACCTGAAAATCAGTTAAAAGCCTAAAGTCTTCAGAACCCATAAATTACAATAAAGACACCATTTAAGCTGCAATCAACTATCACCTAACAACTATCACCTAACAACTATCAACTATCAACTATCAACTAACACCCATCAACTAACACCTATCAACTATCACCTATCAACTAACACCCATCAACTATCAACTATCAACTATCAACTATCACCTATCACCCATCAACTATCCCCTCAATGACCACCAAATTCCATAAAAATCTAATTCAGGCAGTCAGTGATATAATTCATCAGGTTATTTATGATCAGGTGTACGCCGATAAAAAAATCGAACAAGTTTTAAAATCAAATAAATCCTGGGGTGCCAGGGACCGGAGTTTTATTGCAGAAACTGCTTACAACATCATCCGGGATTTTCGAAAAATCCGCTTTTGCAGTGGCAATTCTAAAAAGCCGGAGCATTGGATTTCAACTTATTTTCTACTAAAAAAAATGAACCCTCCGGATTGGGAAATATACAATGAGATGAATTCCGAACGGGTGTGGGCAAAATTGGAAGAATGTAAATCAAATTTTGCCATCATGCAGTCTTATCCGGATTCATTGGTAGATTTAATAAAAGAGGAATTGCCGGATACCTGGGAACGGGAACTGACTGCACTCAATAAACCGGCCCCACTCATCATCCGATGCAATACCTTAAAAACCACGATCAAACAACTGCAAACAAATTTTCTTAAAGAAGGAATTGAAACCAGGCCCATTCCTGATTTACCGGATGCCTTAATTATTCTGGAAAAATTTAATGTCTTTGGGAATCCACTGTTCAAATTAGGTCATTTTGAAATACAGGATGCTTCTTCTCAAATGGTAGCTGCATTTTCATTGGTCGAACCGGGTATGCGGGTCATCGATGCCTGTGCCGGTGCCGGCGGCAAGACCTTGCACATGGCTGCTCTGATGAAAAATAAAGGCCGAATCATTGCACTGGACACAGAATCCTGGAAGTTGGACGAACTTAAAAAAAGGGCTAGGCGAAATGGGGCTGAAAATCTCGAAACCCGGGTCATTGATGGTACCAAAGTGATCAAGCGATTGGCAAATTCATGCGACCGACTGCTATTAGATGTGCCTTGCAGCGGTTTGGGCGTATTGCGCCGAAACCCGGATGCTAAATGGAAAGTAGATCTGGCTTTTATTGATCGGATGCGTAACCTGCAAAAAGATATTTTGGCAAACTATGCCTCCATGCTTCGACCTGGGGGGAAACTAGTTTATGCAACCTGCAGCATTTTACCTTCTGAAAATTCAAAACAAGTTTCGTATTTTTGCAGCGAGCATACCCATTTTCAATTAGAAGAAGAAAAAATCATTAGTCCTGCTTTAAGCGGCTTCGATGGTTTTTATATGGCCCGTCTGACCAAGAATTAAATCCTTAAAAATACCGATATGAAAATTAACAGTATTATCATCCTGATCCTGATTCCATTTTTTGGAATGTCGAAAACCTGGTTGGTTGGTCCAACCAAAACCTATACAAGCCCAAGTGCCGTTTCAAGTTTAGTGGCAGATGGCGATTCAATCCTGATCGATGCAGCAGAATATAAAAAAGATGTCTGCCTGTGGAAAGCCCATAACCTGACATTTATTGGCGTTGGCGGATTTGCACATTTGAATGCAGAAGGAACCGCTTATGGTGGAAAAGCAATTTGGGTCATCACCGGAAATTTCAACCGTTTGCAAAATATTGAATTTTCTAATTGTACGGTAGTGGATCGAAACGGCGCTGGAATTCGATTGGAAGGAACCGGTCTTACCGTCAGCCATTGTTATTTTCACAACAATCAGGATGGAATCCTGGCTGGAGATAATCCGGCAAGCGATGTTGTCATTGAGTACACCGAATTTTCACACAATGGTGCCGGTGATGGTTATTCTCATAATTTGTATATCAACCACGTCCGTTCGCTTACATTCAAATTTAATTATGTGCATCATGCATACTATGGTCATGAATTAAAAAGCAGAGCGTATCAAAATATTATTTTATACAATCGCATTACCAATGAAGACGGCGATGCGAGTTATGAAATTGACTTGCCAAACGGAGGGCCGGCACTCATTATGGGAAATATCATTCAACAAAGCCGCTATTCTGATAACAATACCTTTATATCCTATGGTCGGGAAGGATTAACAAATCCTGGCAAACACGCTTTGTGTTTTCTTTATAATACACTGGTTAATAATGAAGACAAAGGCATTATTTTGAATGTTCAAACCGGTATGGATACCTTGATTTGTGCTAATAATTTAATTGCAGGAAAAGTTACTTTATTGAATGGAATGCCAAAAGGTTTTATCAATTTAAATAATTTCATACAAGCTGATTTAAATGTGTTTGAATTTCGCGATGCATTAAATTATGATTATCATTTAAGCAAAGGTTCGCCGGGGAAAGACAGCGCACATGTTTTTAATGAAAGTTTTCTGTCTTATGAGTTAAATCCAACCCATGAATACATTCATCCCGTTGATTCTAAATTCCGGTACAGTGATTTGCATCCGGATCTGGGCGCTCATGAATTGCAGCAAGTAAGCCTAAGTAAAGAATATCATAAACATCGGATGGAGGCCTTTTATCTTTCAGATTCCAAGCAATTAATTTTAGATAGTAAAGGAACCGATCTGACCAATAAACCAATAAATTGTACAGTCTACAGTTTGGATGGGAAGCTTTTTTACCCAAAAAGACAGCTTGGGGTATCAAATACTTTTGATTTAGTTGAACTAATTCCAGGTATTTACGCGTTTACCTTAAAAGTAAACACAGAACAATATGCCGGAACCTTTGTTGTTAGCAGGTAAACCCTCCAAACTGACCTTATTTTCCAAATTTATAATTGCTTAATTTTTAAAAATGAAACTTTTACTCTTTGTAATGATGATTTGTACAATGACGAGTATTTCTGCTCAGAAATCGAATGCTAAAGTTCAACCGCCACTGATTGATCGCGAATTGTTTTTTGGAGATCCTGAAATTTCAGGCTCACAACTTTCTCCTGATGGTAAGTACATGAGTTTTATTAAACCATTAAATGGAACGCGTAATATTTGGGTGAAAAAAACAGACGCTGCTTTTGAAACTGCCAAACCATTAACAGCCGATGAAAAGCGTCCCATCTCTTCGTATTTCTGGTCTAGAAATAGTAAGTATATTTTATATGTACAAGACAAAGGGGGCGATGAAAACTTTCATGTGTATGCTGTAAGTCCAACTGAAAAACCGGAAGATGGTAAAGAAGTACCTGCTTCCCGTAACTTGACCAATAAAGAACATACCCGCGCTTATATTTATGCTGTGCCTAAAACAAATCCGGATGTATTGTATGTCGGTTTGAATGATAGAGATCAATCCTGGCATGATTTATACGAATTAAAAATTTCTACTGGTGATTTAAAATTATTGCGCACGAATACAGACCGCATTACCGGCTGGGTGTTTGATCGCAGAGATAAATTGCGTCTTGCTGAAAGGACTAATCCGGATGGTTCAACAGATATCTTGCGTGTGGATCCAAAAGGATTTAACCTGATCTATTCCTGCGGACCATTGGAATCTGCTTACTGTGTAAATTTTCATGAAGACGGACAACGTGTTTACATGGTTACCAATAAAGGACCCAAACAAGATCTTACAAAACTGATCACATTAAACGTTACTACAAAAGTTGAAGAAGTCATTGAATCAGATCCTAAGAAGCGGGTAGATTTTGGAAGTGTTTCTTTTTCTGATATAGACAATCGGATGATTGCAACGTATTATGAAGATGAGAAGACCAGAATTTATTGGAAAGATAAAAAGTTTGAAGAAGATTATAAAGCATTAAAAAAAGCTTTTAACGGAATGGAGATTAGTTTCAATTCTTCAACCAAGGATGAAAAATTATTTCTTATTGCGGTTTATAGTGATACGGACAATGGTTCGGTATATTCATTTGATCGGACTACTAAAAAAACAAAGTTTCAATACAGACCAAGACCTAAATTAACCAATACGGATTTGTCTCCGATGAAACCAATCAGTTACAAGTCGTCTGATGGTTTGGAAATTCCTGCTTATTTGACATTGCCAAAAGGCCTTACACCAAAATTACTTCCATTGATCGTAAATCCACACGGAGGTCCTTGGGCACGTGACGGATGGGGTTATGATGCATACGCACAATTTTTAGCAAACAGGGGATATGCAGTCTTGCAAATGAACTTCAGAGGTTCAACCGGTTACGGAAAGAAATTCTTAGATGCAGGCAACCGCCAGTGGGGTGATAAAATGCAGGATGACATCACCTGGGGTGTTAAATATTTAATTTCAAAAGGAATCGTAGATCCACATCGGGTCGGAATTATGGGGGGGTCATACGGAGGCTATGCTACATTGGCTGGAGTAACTTTTACTCCGGATTTATATGCCTGTGCCATTTCAATTGTTGGACCATCCAGTTTATTAACCTTATTAAATTCAATACCACCTTATTGGGAAGCAGGTCGTAAGATTTTTCATTTGCGAATGGGCGATCCTACCAATCCGGAAGGAGAAGCTCAATTAAAAAGACAATCTCCGCTATACTCTGTAGATAAAATTAAAACGCCTTTGATGGTGGTACAAGGAGCTAATGATCCACGTGTAAAAAAAAGCGGAATCAGATCAAATTGTATATGCAATGAATCAGGCAAAGATTCCGGTTCAGTATCTCTGTGCACCAGATGAAGGACATGGATTTGCAAGACCTGTAAACAATATGGCCTTCTTGGCTGCTGCTGAAAAGTTTTTTGCAGATTACCTAAGCGGTCGTTATCAGGAATCCATGAGTGAAGACATTGAAAAAAGATTGAAAGAAATCACAGTTGATCCTACAACAGTTTCATTGCCTAAAAAGATAGAAATTAAAGAGGACGAACCGGTTATGGATTCAGCAGCTACCATCAGTTTGCATCCCGGCAAATACGTATTTGACGTAAAGATGGATATGATGGGACAAGAAATGGAATTTGATCAGGTAACTACCATCATTGATTCCGGTTCTGTTTGGAGAATTATTGAAGAAACTAAAATGCCAATGGGTGAAATGGTGGATAAAGTCAACTTAAATAAGGAAAACCTAAGTCCGATTACACGTCAAATTGATAATGGCCCGATTAATATCGAATTAAATTACAGCGATAAACGCGTTGAGGGTCGCATGAACATGAGTGGAACCAAAACACCATTGCAAGTCACTACCACCGGTTTATGTAAAGCAGACGGCCCGGGAGCCTTTTTTATCATTGCAACCATGCCTTTAGCAGAAGGGTTTACAGCTCAGATACGCAATCTTGATTTGCAAACGATGGCTGAGAAATTTTATTTATTGGAAGTAAAAGGTTCAGAAATGATCCAGGGCAAAGATTGCTTTAAAGTAAAAATGAGTCCAGCCAATGGCGACGCCGGTGAAATAAATGTTTGGATATCAAAAGGTATGCATCCAATGCCGATGCAATACGATGTAACCTTACCTGAAATGAATGGGGCCACGATGAAAGCAATGTTGAAGAGAAGTTAATTACAAATTGCGAATTACGAATTACGAATTATGGGAGCGGAGCAGACATCCCGCGTACTCGCGGGATGAATTACGAATTACAAATTACGAATTATCACATTTAAAATTCGTAATTAATAATTCGTAATTCGAAATTGATTTAATCGTATTTTTGCGATAAATCATTCGCATGCCTTTGAAAGTTTTATTTCTCTGTGTACATAATTCAGCTCGCAGCCAAATGGCGGCTGCTTATTTGAAAAAATTTGGTGGAGCAGATTACGAAGTATTTAGTGCCGGGCTTGAGCCTGGTAAACTAAATCCATTAGCCATTGAAGCCATGTTGGAAGATGGTATAGATATTTCGAAGAATCCAACCAATGCTGTTTCAGATTATTTTCAACAGGGATTAAGTTTTGATTATGTCATCACGGTATGCGATGCTGCCAGTGCAGACAAGTGTCCATTATTTCCGGGAGTACATCAAAAGATTGCCTGGGACTTTCCGGATCCTTCCCGCTTTGTTGGATCCCATGCTGAAAATCTGGCCCAGACCGTCCACGTTCGGGATCAAATTAAACAAGCGGTGTTAGGATTTATTGATCGCATCGAGACTTCCCTTCGGTAATTTAGATACAATCTGGATTTATTTATAGACATCGATAGTGACAACCCTTGCAGCATGCCTGTTCTAGAAATTATTTGAAGAAAATAGTATTCGATTTTTTAATTATTGGATGATGCCGCTTCCAAAAGTGATTTATAAAAAAAATATTTAAACTGCACTTCGAACCCCAAACCCCTTGAAAGGGGCTTTACATATTACTTCATGGAATAGTTCCTATTACAGATTAGATTTTCAAATAAAAAAATAATCTGCTCGCATTACAAAACAGAAAGCCCCTTCCATGGGGTTTGGGGTTCTGAGTATCATGAATAGAATGATAACAGCTCCAACTTACAAAGCATTAAATGATTCCAAATACAAATGTGACTTATAAAAAAAAATAATTAAACTGCACTTCGAACCCCAAACCCTTGAAAGGGGCTTTACATTTTTCTTCATGGAATGGTTCCTATTACAGATTAAATTTTCAAATAGAAAAACAATCTGCTCACATTACAAAACAGAAAGCCCCTTCCAAGGGGTTTGGGGTTCTGAGTATCATGAATAGAATGATAACAGCTCCAACTTACATTTCATTAAATGATTCCAAATACAAATGTGATTTAAAAAAATAGAAAAATAATTAAACTGTATCCCGAACCCCAAACCCCTTGAAAGGGGCTTTACATTTTTCTTCATGGAATGGTTCCAATTGCAGATTAGATTTTCAAACTAAAGAATAATCTGCTCGCATTACAAAACAGAAAGCCCCTTCCAAGGGGTTTGGGGTTCTGAGTATCTTGAATAGAATGATAACAGCTCCAACTTACATTTCATTAAATGATTCCAAATACAATTGTGATTTTAAAAAAAAAAATAGTTAAACTGCACTTCGAACCCCAAATCCCTTGAAAGGGGCTTTGCATTTTTCTTATTGGAATGATTTTGATTACAAATTAGATTTAAAAAAAAAGTAAATAATTAAACTGCACCTCGAACCCCAAACCCCTTGAAAGGGGCTTTACATATTACTTCATAGAATAGTTCCTATTACAGATTAGATTTTCAAATAAAATAATCTGTTCGCATTACAAAACAGAAAGACATTGCAGCATTATACCATCGTAGTATCGTAGCATTATACCATCGTAGCATTGTAAAATTGTAGCATTACAGAATTGTACCCACATTCAGTTAGATTCTGTGACTTTCTCAAGTAAGGCTATCCATTCTGATTGAAATAAATTCCAGGGTTCTATAAGATCTGGTAAACATTGATATTCTTTTCGGATTCCGGTTTTGGTGTCATCAAATCCTAAGAAATAACTATACAAGCCAATATGTATCCTTGGATCCATGCGCTTTGCACCATACCATTCATCATTCCAAATAGGATGCCCTAATGAAGAAAGTTGAAATCGAATTTGATGAAACTTACCGGTAAAAATTTGAATTTTTAGTAAGCTGTAATTGTCTTGCGTACTTATCAATTCATAGCGTAAGCGGGCTAGTTTAACACCGGGTGTGTCAGGCGATGCAGCAATAGCCCGGAATTCTGAAGAAGACTTGACCAAATAATTTTCTAAAAATGCTTTGGGTTTTTTGGGCACTCCTTCAACAACGGCCAGATAGTATTTACTGATTTTGCGTTTAAAAAATTTTTCCTGTAGATCTTTTAGTATGCTTTGTTTTTTTGCACAAAACAGCAGTCCGCCAACTGGTTTGTCCAACCGATTGGCCAGTTGACAAATTAATTGCTTCTTTTTAGGATAACATTCATGTAGATAATCTTCCAGTAATTTTCTGAGATTGACAGAACCTGCTGGATCTTCTTCTGACAACAATCCAAACGGTTTTTTTGCAATGATGTAATCTTCATTTTCAAAGAAAATAAGATCCTCTGGTTTTAGTTTGACTGGTGGACTTATCAACGGATTACATTCAAATCACCATAGAACTTTTGGATCTCTCCATTTTTCCATTCCAATTCTAATAGATACACATACACTCCGGGAATTACCACTTCACCATCCACTCGGGCCTTCCAACCATAACTTGGATCATTGGGTGGAAAATGAACTGCTTCGTATAATCTGTTTCCCCAGCGGTCAAATATTTGCAGCGATTTGATTTCATTGTAAGAATCTTCTGTAACTACCGGGTAAAAGCTGTCATTGATGTTGTCTCCATTCGGACTGATCGCATTTGGAAACCAAATATTCCGTTTAACAACTTCCAATCGGATGCGGGCAGTTGCAGTGCAACCATTGTTATTTGTAATCGTAAGAATGTATTCAATTTCTTTATCCAAATGAATTACTTTAGGCGATTCACAATTAGTGCAACTTAAATAATCCGCCGGACTCCAATCAAAACTTGCGATGGAATCCTTAGGAATTGAATAGGTAGGTTGAATGGTATAATCTTCACCGGATTGCAATTTGACTAATGGAATCAGTTGCACATTTAATCCGGCTGGTTGAATGATGTTAAAGCTTGAAAGCAGTTCGCAACCATTTTTATCCAATACGCGGATTTGATGATTTCCGGAAACTGTGCCACTGTATTGACTGTTAAAAAATTCCTGGTTATCTAGAAAATACCGCAAAGGTTTTTCTCCGCCAGTAATTAGATTGAGATTTAAATTCCATCCATCACCTGGACATTTTGGTTGATCTACATTAAAATCAATTGCAGTAGGGACATTGGTGTTTTCGGTAACAACTACGGAGTCTAAACCTGCACAACCATTCGCTGGATTCTGTACCCGAAAATAATAAACACCCGGACGATCTACTTTGGCAGTCAGTAGGGTATTGCTCCCAACTATATTTCCCTGATTGGTAGTCCAGTTTAAATTTTCAGTACCACTGCCATTTTGTACAGCGCCAACTAAAATTCCATCTTTAACTGTGCAGGTCAATTCAAACTGACCGGATGCGCGCACATGCAAATTATTTATCTGACTAACAATTAAAGAATCGGTATTGACACAACCATTTGCTGGGTTGGTAACCTGTATGTAGTAAGTACCCGGTTTGTTGATTTTAACTTGAAGAGCATTTGTTGGACTGATAAAATTTCCTTGTGGACTATTCCATACAATCAATTCATTTCCTTTTGGATTGACGATTTGTCCATTAAGTGTTAAATCAAGGATAGAACAATTCAATTGAGCATTTGCCCCGGCATCTATAAGAGGCTTTTGGATGTCTTCGAAAATCGTTACCTGTGTTGAATCTTCGCAATGATTGAGTGTATCAATTACCCGCAGTATGTAAAGACCAGCTTTATCCAGTTGGATGGTAAGTCCGTTAGTGGATCCAACAATATTTCCATTGGCATGGGTCCATTGATAGTTGAATCGGTTTCCGGTACTTGAGCCTTGTCCGCTAATATTCAACAATCGCTTAATACACGTTAAGGTATCTAGGCTTGAAATCATGGCAATGGGTTTCGCAGTGTCTGCAAGGATACTTAGTTGATCTACCGACTGACACCCATTTACAAGATCTGTATTGCTTACATAATAAGTACCTGGGCTTCCTGCAACCGTACCGGCACTGTTAACGAGTCCAATGAGCATGCCATCTAATGTTGACCAGTTGTATTGCAAAGAATGATTGGTTGTAGGACTACTCGCCAACAAATTAAATTGGGTGGAACTGCAATTCCAAATAAGGTCTTGTCCTGCATTTACCTGTGGACGAACGGTATCTATTAGTACTGTTATTTTTACAAGGGTACTGCAACCATTGACCAAATCTTTTACCGACAAACTGTAATCACCGGCTTGTGTAATGCCCGGATTTAAACTGGTTGCATTTTGAATTGGTTGACCTTGATCTGCAATCCAATTGAATTGGATTTGATTGCCTACCGGTGAGTTTGCTGTTCCAACTAAATTAATACTGTTTTTCTTGCAACTTAACGTATCAGGAAATGCGATACTTGCAAAAGGAGCATTTAAATCAGGTTTTACATTGATGGTTGCCGTATCTGCACAACCATTGACGGTGTCACGTACAATCAGTGAATAGTCTCCTGCAGAACGAACAAAAAGTTTATTGCTTCCTTGTCCGCTTCCAATGGTTCCATTAAATGTAAACCATTGATAAGTTAGCTGATTGCCAGTTGACGAAAGTCCGCCGTCAATAGCAATTAATGTGTCAGAACAAGTAAAATTTAAACCAGGACCGAGTTGTGCATTGGGCACCACTTTATTCTCATCAATAAAAATAGAATCAATATTGCTGCAATGATTGTTTGTATCAATCACTTGTATAATATACCATCCGGGTGCATTTACAATGGGAGTTAGTGTATTGTTTCCGGATACAATATTTCCATTTGTGGTGGTCCAAAAATAATTGGTAGAATCTGTTTTGGTTCCATTACCATTTAATTGCAATTGCAGAGTTGAACAATTTAAAGTTCCTCCTGATCCTGCTGCAACCGCGGGCAGTTTTCTGCTGTCAACAATCAATAAACTATCAGTAGATGTACATCCATTAATTTTATTGACAGCGGTAAGCACCACTTTCCCAGCTTTGGTTTCGGTTTTTGAATTCAGCATGGATTCAGCTGGTAAATTTCCAGAAGGCAAATTCCAAAAATAGTCAATAGACTGATTTGGATTATTTCCATTTGCTTGAATTGTAACATTTGACTGAATGCAATCAAGAATTAAGTCTGGTCCTAATTCCAAATCTGGAATTAAAGTGTCTTTTTTTACTGCAATGGATTTATCGGTAAAACATTTATTCGTTTTATCGGTAATCCGAAGTTGATAGTTGCCTTCCTTGGAAGTAAACAAACTGTCTTCATTGCGAAGTTTGGAATTATCAGGCAACAACCATTCATACGTATATTTTGAAGTATCAAAAGGAGTTCCTGTTAGCAAGGCATTGTTTCGAATGCAATTCAATAAGGTATCGCCGGAAAATTTGAGATTGGGATGTAAGGTATCTGAGACTACTACATCCTGTATTTCTAATTCACAACCGGAATTGGCATCTATGATAACAACTTTGTAGATACCGGCTTCTGTGACATAGGCAATGGAATCATTTCTTCCCCGGTGAATCTTATTTGCAGGAATCCAATTAAAAGTAAATTGTCCACTTCCATTGAGCGGATTGGCTTTTAGAATGATGGTATCTGAATTGCAATTGGCAATTCCTTCAACTTCTAAAGTCCCTTCCAAATCATCAGATGCGCTTACATCGATTTCTGCTTCTTTTTCACAAATGACATTGCCATTTTTATAAGTAACTTTAATGATATAGGTTCCGCTTCCTTGGCCCCGTGCGGTTAATCCATTTTGTGAAACGATTTTACCACCAACCGTACTCCATTCATAAGTAATATTTGGACCAGCAGTTGAACCAATTGCATTCAAGTCAAAAATATCAGAGGCACATTTTGGAAGTTTTGGAACTTCAATACGTGCTTTAAGATCTACTACTTCAACCATGACTTCATCGTCATCCATGCATTTTTCATACATCTCGATATCATCAATGGCGAAGTCATTACCAAAACCGACACCGGTTGTTTCACGGATACACATTTCGACGTTACCGGATTTTGCTTGAAAGCACGCTTCAAATTCGATCCAGTCACAAAGTGCTCCTGCTGTCACCGACCCAATTGAAACACCATCTGCCTGAACGTTTAAAACACAGGGGGAAACCGGATAAACACTGGTAACATAAAGGCGAAATAAATAACTGTGGCCGTTAATAACGTTTACGTTCTGGCACCAAACTTTGGCATTGGTGGCAGTATGTCCATCGACAATCAACATATTTCCTGAACCCGTTGTATGGTCCGGACAATGACTAAATCCACTGTTGTAAGGAAATGGATCGGGTCCGACACTGAGCCATCCGGGTCCAAAGGTGCCACCCGGACTGCCATAACTGTATTCGTGGGTAAAACCGGAATTGCCGGCTTCAAAATCACCGTTGCGTATCAGATTGGTCGTCCCGACTTGCTCAACAGTAAAGGTGTATTTATACTTGCCTGGAGGTGCATTTACAATAGGATCGGTTGCATTGGGATCACTCAGGTAGGTCGTAGGTGTCCAGGAATATTTCATGGGATTCCCGGAATAGCTTCCCATCAATTGAACCGGCATCGACGGATCGCAGGTAAATAAATCGGGTCCGGCATCGGCTGATAAACCTGTACATTGGGAATATCCTGCAATTGAATTAAATACTAAAAAAACAGCTATATATAAATAGTTCAAACGTAAGCTCATCTCCTTGGTGGTTTGTAAATACAAACACTAAGATACGGTTCTTAAGAAAATGAGACTGAATAACTAAGATGATCTCTATTGGCAAGATTAATCTGCTGTAAATCCAATATTTACACAAGGTGCGATTAAGTTGGTAACTGAAGTAGTCGGAAAGGATGGACAGCCGTTGATCCCGCAAGGCTCTTCATTAAAGGAAAGAATTTTGAGGTTCCCTTTAGTAATAGGAAAATTGAATACATCTCCATTTGCATTGCGCACATTAAAAAAGACATCTGCAACCAAACTCACTCCAAAGTCAATCCCTGCTTTGATTTCAACCGGAGGAATGTTTACATAATATTCCGTACTGCTCCATTTAGATTCAATGAATTTTTCGATTAGGAGTTGGTTGGTGTTGAGATTATAAAGTCTGATTTTATAAGTTCCGGTATCTGGAACCAGGATTCCAAGTTTAGATAGGGTGCCGTTTACAAGGGATTGAAATTTAAAACCATATTCCCAGGTAGCTGCTGCTTGTGTAACCGTGTCAATTTTAATTCCAGCTTGGTCAAGTAAACTGAAAATTGGAGTTTCTAATGGATTTGAATTTTCATCGTTGCATTGTATAAAGAGAAATCCAAATAGCATGAAGAAACAAACAATACGGATCATGTTATTAATTTTTATGGTAGTTTATAATTTTGGAATTTACAATTTGTGAATCAGACAGAGTCAATAAATTATTAGATATATATTGAGACCCATTTTATATAAAAATTTGGCAGCGACTTCCGGTGGATTAATATGACTGAAATTAATCTAATCACAAAAGATTTAATTCTTATCGCATTATGCACGATACACTTACAACCGGAACAATATTTTCCAGTTTACCTGCATCATCAAAAGATGCACGCATGGCATAATTTAATATGACGTTGCGGCTGAAACGCCAATCTCCCCCGAAAGAAATAAATTTACTGCCCTTAAAGACATCTTGATTGAAATTTACCGGACTAAAGATTTCGGTAAAAAAATTATAACGGTAATTTCCGTAGCGGAAGTTGAGTCCGCAATCCAACTGGTAATATTTTTCATTGATCAGGATATTTTTATCACCGGTAACACGTGCGATGCCGCTGAGCAATATGTTTTTGCCAAAGCCACGACTTCCATTAATCCAAAGACCCCAGAGGTTTCTTACTTTGCGTAAATTCTTAAACTTAAGCAAACTGCTGTCACGACTGTCAAAATCATAAGCCTGTCCAAAGGCCAAATCAATGTAACTGGCATTCCATTTTTCAGCTTTATAGAGGTCCACAATTTTTTTCATGCGTTCAATAAAAGCGTCATCTAAGCCATTTAATTCCATCTCAAAGGCTTTGATGGTTTCTTTGATCTGGTACTTTTCTTCCATGTCGCTGGTTTGGGCCATGGTTTTTTTCTGAGCTACTATTTGTGCCTTCAAATCTGCTTTTTTCTCGTCGTATTCTTTTATGACGTTTCGGAAAATGTGTTTGTCATCCAGAGGTTCATATTCTTTATACAAATTAATCTTAGCAGCATAAGAAAAACTGCGGATTCGCCAATTGTTTTCGATTATGACTATGGAATCATTGCCTTCTATGTCCTTAAATGTCAAGCTCTTTGTATTTAACTCCGTATTGCCATCTACAGTCCCGGCTGAAAGATCCAAACTTGCCATGCGTTTCAAAAAATTGGATCGCTTGTAGTAGTTTTTCAATTTCTTTGGCGTATTGAAATAAATTTCATTGATGGGTTGTGTTTGAATGGCCAGGTTAGGAGTCAAGCCATAGCTTTTAAAAGACCAATCCACTTTAAAATTGCGTAAATTGGATGGCTTGGGAACCAGGCATGGATTCACGCCCAACAAATCAAAAGCAGGGGAGACCGGTATGGAAAATTCAGGCGCATAACTGATGTAATTAGCTGTCTGCTCTTCCATCTGATTTTCTGCCTGTGATTGTCCTGTGTTGACTGAAAGTAAGATTGCGAATGCCTGTAATAGTAATACAGGCATTTGCTTCTTATTTTTGAAAGGGATTTTGCTTACATCCACAGATAAACTAATTATAGATTTAGTAAACGAATACATAATCAGCTTTTCTTTTGAGTTCCACCCGGCAAAATGGTTTTAATATCCTTTGATTTATTCTTTGGCGGAGCTACGGGCATCGGTACACAATGGTTTTTAAAATCACATGCATAGCGTTTGCAACCAATTGTAAGTTGTTGATTCGTGCATTTGATGCAAATCATGGTATCCAGGTTTAAGGTGTCGCATGATTTGGTGTAGAGTTTTTCTTTTAAAGTTGACTGACTATTGCCAATTGTAGCGCAAGAAATAAAAACAAACACGCTGAAAATTGTATATTTCATAAACTTTTGATTTTAATTAAAATCAATTGGCTTTTGTGTTGATTACAATGCCTTCAAAAGGTGCGATGCTGGTCATACGGATTTTACCTTTGCATTTGAGTATGCATCTTTCTTGGTCTTCAAATTTTCTTAAAAAACAATCTGTGTATTTACCGTTTATAAATGGTTGGCATCCTGGAGGCAACACTAAAGGACAAGCTTTCTCGCATTTTTGTTCTATAGATACTGAACTTTGCCCAGCTTTTCTCCCAAGTGCAATAACATCATTGGAAGGACTTACCGGGTATAAAACCAAGTTGTCCATTTCGTCAACTGCAATGTAAGTATTTCCAGTTGGATTTTGAAAATAACACACTGTCCCATTTGCAATACTCAATTTTTTAATTCCTTTTATTGTGTTAAAATTAGTAGATTTCAAAGTATTAGTTAATTGTGTTTTTGTAATAGGAAGTTTTTTGTAGTTTCCTTCTAAATATGAATAATATTCTGTGCAGTTTTTACTTAGTTTTTGATCTTGGCAAATGCTAAATAATTTAAAATCCCTTGAAATGTTTTCAGTTGTTTTGATATAATATTTTTTACCATCTATACTTACATTTGTTTGCGAATATGCACAAAAAGTAAGAGCACAAAATCCAATAATTATTCTAATTATTTTCATGGTTTTATTTTTGAAATGATATTGGTTTAACTAATATGTTGTTTAATACAATTTGGATTTTTTTTACATACTTATCACAGATGCCGGTGCATCCTAAAAAACTTATTGCACAGCCATCGAGGCAATCATAATATGATGATGTAGTAGCGCCGCCAGTACTGCCAACCGTACATTCGTAAAAGCATTTTCCTTTTGCATCTATACAGGCGTTACGGCAAGCAATATTTTCAGGAATAGAAGGTCTTTTAGCAATAGTTCTTGGTGGGTTTGAAAATTCAACTATGTTTAAATTTTTACCATGGCCAATAAAGTAAACCCTTGCGTTGGCTTTATCAATAAAAGATAAACTAACTTTGTTATTGACTTTCTCAGTGTTGACATTTTTTAAACCTGTTAAGCCTTTTGATTTAGCAATAGAATTTGCTTCTGTGCTGGTTAGAACTGTTTCCTGAAAGTCGCTGCCTCCTGTAGAAAAATAGGATTTACAATTTTTGCTTAATTTGGTATCGCTACAGGTAGTAATGTGTGCAACATCAGCAGAGAGTTTAATATTACTTTTTGTAAAAGCTTTGGACCCATTGATTTGCATGCTTTTTTGAGCAATGCAACCAAAGGCAAGTGTTAAAAGCACTAAAATAGACATGCAAGTTTTAAATTTCATGATTTTAATATTAATTTAATTAATCAAATACATTTAAAGTGCTGAGACCACCTGCGCCTTTTAAAGCAATGCTTATGGTTGATTTTGGAACAAATTTGTTGCAAATTCGTGCACATGCCAATCTACTTCTTTTACATTCGTTTAAGCATAGAGTATTGCTTCCGCAGTTTCTGTCGCATAATTCGCCAACGTCAATGCATCCTTTTAAACATTTCTTGTTTTCTGGCGATGGTTGTGTAGGCCGTGCTGCAATTTTAGTGCCTTTTGGGATTGTGTATGAATCTAAAGTTAGGGTAGATTCAGTTCTGGATATATAAGTACGCGTATCTCCATCCTGAATGTAATAGTCCGTAAGTCCAACACCTGTGGCCTCCTTCTGAATGCCCTTTATATTTTGAACTTTAGCTGTTTGAATCAGTGATTTTAATGTCAATGTACCCATTTTAAATTGTGCGCATTGTCCAAAATCATCACATGTGTAAGTTTTGCAATTCTTTTTTAATTCTTTGTCTTCGCATAAGACGCATGAATTTGTATTGGTGGCAACACGATCGCAGGATTTAATGAATAAGCCGTTTTTTGCAGTTGCTATTTGCGTTTTTTGTTGTGAGAAGGCACAAGAAACAAAGCAAATTGTGAATAGTGCTAGATTAATTAATTTCATATTTTTATTTTTTAGTTGTTGTACTTGGAGTGGTTGTTTTAATACCCTTATTTTTATTCGATGTAGGTACTTTTTTGGTTGCTCTAATGCAAACACAATTATCATTTTCATCACAAATAGCACATTCAAGGCAAGATTTACATAGGCCATTAGGTCCAAACATGTCGTTACAATCTTCTATGCCATGACATTCACATTGGAGTGGGGAACATGTAAATCCTGCACCAGGTGTTGTTCCACTGAGTTTGTAACTAACGCCATCAATGGTTGCACTTGATATAGTTCCTGATTTTAATGTTACTGAAATTATTTTTCCGCTTGCCAATTTAATTGAGTTGGTACCTTCAACTAATTTACTTTTAGAAATGTAATTTACTTTACTGGTACCTATTGTTTTGGTAGACGCACTAATACTTGTAGATGCAGCTTTTTGCTGAGCATTTATAAACTGCAATGATATTGCAAGAAGGAATAAGCATAATTTTATTTTTTTCATATTAATTATTTTATTGCAAAGATCCTATGGCTTTCAAGCCTAAGCAATCGCATGTTAGTATGAAATCAATAGAATTAAGAGAGATATATTCTTTGAAAGGATCCTGAATAGTTCCTACCTATTATGAAATTTATTCAAAGCCTCTGTCCGGGTATGTACATGCAGTTTTTCATAAATACTGCGTACCTGGGATCGAACAGTGTGTTCTGAAACGAATCGCTCGGCAGCGATTTCTTTATAAGCTAATCCGCGTTCAAGACGCATTAAGACTTCCCATTCCTGGGGTGTAAGTTTTTCAAAATCCGGATGTTTCTTTTCGTTGGTTTTAAACGAACTGGCAACCATGCGGGAGATTTGCCGGGACATAGGGGAGCCACCCTGGTACATGTCCCGTATTGCTTCTGCTAATTTTTCTGGCGTGGTTCCTTTTAATACATAGCCATTGGCACCTGCTGCTAATGCATCATACACTTCCCTGGAATCCTGGTGGTCGGAATAAACCAAATATTGAATGGTTTCTTTCATAGAGCTGCAATCGCGTATGCATTCAATCCCTGATTTACCGGGTAAACCAATATCCATTAATACAATGTCCGGATTGACTGTATGAAGATTGTTTTCAAATTCTTCTGCAGAGCTAAACGAACCAATGCACTCCAAATCAGGATAAATGTTGATCAGACTAGCTGTCAATTTACGGATGTCAGCATCGTCCTCGACTAGTGCTACTTTTATAATATCCTTAAATTGTTTCAAGCTGCAAGATTCAATAAAATAATGAAAATTTAAAATACCACATTCGTATGAAAGCAGCAAATTCACTTAATATCCATTAGTTAATTTTAAGGGTCCAAAAAGCTGAATACAGGTACCGGAACCCGGACTGCTGTTTAAGCTTAAGCTAGCTGAAATAGACTCAGCTCGTTGCATCATACCACGAAGGCCATTGCTAGTCTTACCTGCCTGTACGGAATCAAATCCTTTGCCATCATCTTTAATTTCAAAATGGTAGGTTTTGTTAGGCAATTCTTCCAGACGAATCCAAACCTGCTTTGCCTGGGCATGTTTTATTATGTTATTCAGGATTTCCTTAAATATTAAAAGCAATTGTCTTTTGATATCAGGATGTACCAATTCATTGGACTTGCTTTTTGGAAGTGTGAAGGATAGCTGAATCCCGGAATCCTCTAGGTACTGTCTGGCATGTTCCTGAAAATAAGCCTGCATATCATCAAAGTGATCAAAATCAGGATTAATCGAAAAGACCAATTCGCGCAATTGAGAGGAGGCTATTTTCGCGTCCTCCGCTACATGACTCAATCTGAGTTTTAAATCTTCTTGCGATAAGCTGTTAATTCGAGATGCAACTTGTGCAGATAATGCTATTTTAGTAAGACTTGATCCCACTTCATCATGAATATCCTGGGCAATTTTATTTCGTAGAATCTCTTTGTCCCGATCTTTTTCAATTTCTGAAATCTTAAGCCGGTAGTCGTAAATAAAAATTGAGAATAATAAACTAACAAATATTAAAATTAAAATTCCGTAATACCATGGACTTTTCCAATAGGGTCTGTTGATATTAAAATCGATCAAATTTTTATGGAAACAAATTGATCCATTTTGGCATATTTTTAATTGAACTTTATAGTTTCCATAACCGATTCCGGATAGTCTTAAAATGGGTTCTTTCCCAATTGAAATCCAATTACTGTCTTTGTCAAAAAAACGGAAATAATAAGTGTTTAAAAAACCATCCAATAAATTAGGTGTTGCAAATTGAATTTCTAAATTGTTTTGCTCGTAGCTTAGAGCTGATAATTGGTCAATGGATACATCCTGATTATTTGCTTTAATAGAACGTATAATAAGAGTGGTGTCTGGTATTGGATATTGAAATTCTGTATGATGCACATAAATGTATCCTTTTGGATTGATTAAATAGTGGAGATTGGGATTTCCGGTAACTTTATGGGTTGTAATGCCATCTGAAGGTAAACCATAATACGAATTGAATTCATAACATTGAAAGGTCTTTGGGTCTATCCTAATTAATTTATTGATGTTTGTTGTCCATAAAATCCCATTTTCGTCACAATTAACTGTGTTTATATAATTATCAGAGAGCTTGAATTTATCTTTATAGTCAGTAATTTTAAAATTATCAACATTAAATTTAAATATTCCATAGCCTTGTGTTCCAAACCAAATGGAACCATCGGGATCTATGGCTGATGATGAAATATTTGGATTGAAATAGGATCCGGGATTTTGATTGGGGTAAATGATTTCAAATTGATTTGCATTCCGTTTCCAATGTAAAAGTCCGGGACCCAAAACAGATCCGAACCATAAATTCATATTTTTATCTTCACGAATTGTATTAAACAATCGAAACAGTTGATTCTTATCAAAGAGTTCTAATGGATAATGAATTACAGTATTTGAATCTATATTATACTTATAGATACCCCTTCGATTGATGGTCCCGAACCAGATATTATTTTTAGAATCTTTTAATACTGAACTTGAGAATAGTTCAAATGGATAGGCACTTTTAATATCCTTGCTAAAGCTCCAGGATTTATTTAAAATTGGATTGTACCAAAAGCTTACATTTCCACAAATTAACCAGCGAGAACTGTCGATGATAAAGATTTTAGATATCTGTGTCCGTGGTTCATATGGCGAAATGGGCTTGACCAGGCTGCAGGTTTGATTTCTTTTGTCATAAATAATAACACCGGAATACAGATAGGTAGATATAATTAAACTGTCATTCTCTAAAACACTGGTGGGATATTTTGATTCATTTGGAAAAATATCTTTGCATTCACTATATGAAAACAGTTTATTAATTGTTGTAGACTTTAACAAGCCCTTATCAGTCGCAGCGAAGTAATTTGATTTATATTTAACTAGATTTTTAATAAGGATCTCGGGGGACATCCGGTGATATACCAGATTGTTGGTTGCCGCATTGTAGATTTGATATTCTTTTCCGGTGCCGCAGGTGATCCCGATTTCATCATCTGAAATTTTACACAAGAAAGGAGTCATTTCATAATATTGAAACGGTTTGTGTTGGATTGTTCTAAAAGTATTTGATTTTAGATTATAATGTATGATTTGCACATTTTTGCAAAAATCTTCATACAGTATTACCGCAACCGAATCATTTATTTGTTGAAATGAAAGAAACCGGTTATATTCTTTAAAAGGTAATGGTTTTATTTCATGATGAAACTTATTCTGTGGATCTATTTCAAATAAACAGGTTTGATCGTTGTCAACCAGTTCACTCAATCGAGGACCAGTTACCCAAATTTTTCCATTTGGAAATTCCAGGATTCTGTTGGGTTGAATTGGATTGTTATATTTAGTGTAATCATTAGGAAAATAGTAAGATTGAATTATCGAAAGGTTTTTGTTTACATGGAAGATTCCGCCAGTGGTGACAGCCCAAATGTTCCCTTTACTTGAAATTAATATATCCTGAGTTCTATTGGTAATATTAAATTTTTCAGGAATGCAAGGGAATATTAAATTTTGTATTTGAAATGTTCGTGTATTGATTTTTGAAATGCCTTTGTCTGTCCCGACTATTATATAACTACTGTCTAATTGATTCAAACAAAATACTTTAGATCCGAGTATTTTCCGCGGTCCAATACCCGTTGGGATGGTATAAAAGGTTTGTCCATTGTAAACTTGTAAAGCAGTAGAACCAATCCAAAGAAATCCATCTCGATCAATTAATATTACTGATAAATTACTGGTATTAAGACCTTGTTCGAGCCCAAGTATGTTATAATTTGAAAAAATAGACTGGCTGCTACCAATTTTTATAAAAACGGGAATTATCATTAAAACGATGATATGAATGATAATTCTCTTCAAAATTTAAAGGAAACTTTAAGCGAAGATAAAAAATGAAAACTGAACCAGAAGTAACTATGAAGCACGATTATTTCATACTATCATATGAATTTCTTAATCCTAATTTGAGAGACTTATGAATTAAAATTGCGTTCTGAGCTATTCTTCTACCAAATACAACAAATTATCCTCCACCAAATACATCAAAGGCGCAATGATGACATTGGGGTAGCGCAAACGGAGTCGTTTGGTCTCGCTGATAATAAAGTGTTTCTCATTGCCAATTTCATGGATTGGTTCGTAGTGATAAAAATGGTCTTCGGCTTCTTCACGGGTCCAGCCGGCATTGGTAATCAATCCTTGAATAAATAAATCTTTTCGCGCCATCAAATTGACCATACCGCAATTATTGTGGCCTATTAATACTAAATGCCGCACATTGCCGACTGCAATGGCATAAGACACCCGAAATTCACTGTATCTCAGATTGGCGCCTCCGGACCGGATGATGTAGGCAAAATTATCCGGGATGGATAAATGTTTTCGATTGTCCATACACATCCCAATTAATAATTGGGCTTGTTGGTATTGCTGATAGGTTTTTCCTAAATTGTGATAGGCAAATAATTCAGCTATTGGAGTATTTTGGTACACTTCAGGAATACGCTCGATGCGGTCTATTTTGATTAAATCTGCTGACATAAAATTATTGACTACATAAAACGGGTTTGTAATACCAGTTTTTCTGCCCATTCAGGATAATATTTGTGTTCAAGTTCCTGCACTTTCTTTGCAAGCTTTTCCGCATTGTCCCGACGATCCACCTTGCATTTGGCTTGAAATATTATTTTACCCCGGTCATACATCTCATTGACATAATGAATGGTAATTCCACTTTCAACATCTCCTTCATTGATAACAGATTGATGTACGTGCAATCCATACATTCCTTTTCCTCCATGCTTGGGTAATAATGCAGGATGGATGTTGATCAATTTTCCATCAAATTGTTTTACCAAAAAGGGTGGTATCAATAATAAAAAGCCAGCCAAAACGATAAAATCAATATCGTATAAATTCAGGAGAGCTGTTGTATATCCATTGTTGGATAAAAGGGATTTGTTTACAACGGAAGAGGGGACATTGTGTTCTTTTGCAACTTTAAGAACACCTGCTTTACTCGAACTGGAAAGGATCAAGCCCACTTGAATGTCAGGATGATTCTTAAAATGTTTAATTAATGCATCAGCATTGGTTCCATTGCCTGAAGCAAATATGGCTATTTTTCGTTTCTTCATGTATTATTAAATTAGCATCAAGATTTTATCAAGGGTTCGTAACTACTCGTATTGGCCGGATCCATTTGAATCATGACATCATACACTTTTTTCTTTTCCTGTGGATTTCCTTGTTTGAAGATTTCCAGGATTTCCTGATTCTTCATATAAGTAAACATTTTTATTAAATAAGTATCAGGATATGATGAATTGGCCCGTCCAATGTCTTCTAATATGTTTGCTAAACTCGCACGGCTTCCGCTTGGATCTTTAGCAAACTGATCCATGCATTGGCGATGGTATTCATAATATGCCCTTCGAAATCCTTTCATCCTTGGATTTAATAAATTCTCTACCAAAAAATAACGTGTATTTTTTTTGTCTTTGGTAGGAGACCAGGAAGGATCTGCCCCTTTAATGGATGCTGGCAATACATTCAACATATTATTTAGTAACTGTAAATGTGCTTCACCACCTTCCAAACTGTAGCTGTCGTAATCCAATGCCAAAATAAGATAGGCATAATAGGTCAATACCGCGGATAAATTATCGTAATAGGTTTCTTTAGAATTTTCAAGGTTTTTGTAGGGATCAAATATTACAGGAATTTGTTTGTCAATAATACTTAATAAAGCGGTTTCATAGCTCGCATTAAATACAGGTCGGGTAGCTTGCACTGCAATATCCAATAAGAGGTTGTTGTCGCCTTTGTCTGCACTGATCGTAATTTGAAAATTGCATTTTATTTTTTCATGGGGTTCAAAAACATCTTGAGTCCATTTCTGATTATTTAGAAAATCCTTTACATTTCGTTCAATTTGATTGACAATGGATTTATCGCTTAATCCAAGATTGGGAGCATTTACCCGAACCGATGCATTGAGTTCCTGTGAGTAGAGTGAAGAACCAAACAGGATGCAAATCAGGCAGGTCGTTAGGAATACTTTCATGTTATTTATTTTCAAGAATGGCATTTAATATATCGATTGCGACCTCTTTTTTGGACTTCAAATCAAAGGAACTTATTTTTCCTGACTTATCCAAAATGCTGACCTTGTTTGAATCCGAATAAAAAGCGGCACCGGGATCGTTTGGCGAATTCATAACGATCATATCCATATTTTTGTTTTTTAATTTAATGGCTGCATTTTTTTCAAGTTCCTCTGTTTCAAGGGCAAATCCACATAAAAACTGTTTTTCTGTTTTATGACTTCCAATAAAACCTGCAATGTCTGGTGTCGGAATTAATCGGATTGTTAAATCAGGATGCTTGGATTTTTTAATTTTATTGTCAGCGATGCGGTCGGGTTGGAAATCAGCAACAGCTGCAGCTAATATGAAGATATCCGTTTCCTGGATACGCTTTTCAACTTCCGATAAAAGATCCTGTGCACTTACAATTCGTGTAATCCTCAGATTTGGGCTGTCAAATATGGCTTCTTTGCTTGGACCTATAATAAGTTCTACCTCTGCGCCCATTCGAACCGCTTCCTCTGCCAATCGGATCCCCATTTTTCCAGAAGCATAATTTCCAATAAACCGCACCGGGTCAATGGCCTCATGTGTTGGCCCGGCAGTGACGAGTATTTTTTTGCCAAGCAAAGCTTGATTCGGATTAAAAAAGTGTACAATTTCCTGGAAAATAGACTCAGGTTCGGCCAATCGTCCGGGACCAATCAATCCACTTGCTAATGGACCCTCCCCAACAGGAATCACATAATTGCCATAGGATTGGAGTTGCGCAATATTTTTTTGAGTGGAAGGGTGTTTCCACATATCCAAATCCATAGCAGGGGCTAACATGATCGGGCATTTGGCTGATAAATAAACTGCAGTTAGTAAATTATCGGTAATGCCATTTGCTAATTTAGCAAGCGTATTGGCGCTGGCTGGAGCTATCACTAACAAATCTGCCCAAAGACCTAATTCAACATGTTTCGCCCATTCCTGGTCAGCACTTAATCCGGATAATACCGGTTTGTTGGATAAAGTTGAAAAACTAAGTGGGCCTACAAATTCTTTGGCGGCTTCAGTAAAAATAATTTGTACCTCGGCGCCAGCTTTAACCAATAAACGAAGGAGTATAGCAGATTTGTAGGCTGAGATACTGCCTGTTATGCCGAGGATTATTTTACGTCCTTCCAATAAATTTTGCTGGACTGACACCTAAGATCGTTCTGAATTATTCGGAATCGGGTGTGGTATTTTTATAGTGAAATTCTATTTTACCTTCGAGGTATTCTTCAGTTGCAATAATTGCAGGATTGGGTAATTTCTCGTAAAATTTTGAAATTTCAATTTGCTCTTTGTTCTCATGTACTTCTTCAATCGTATCTGAATGAGATGCAAATTCTTCTAATTTGTCAACCAACTCTTCTTTAATATCATTGGTCAATTGATTCGCACGCTTTGCCAGGACATTGATGGTTTCATAAATATTGCCGGTAGCACTGGTAAAGTCTTTAATGTTACGGGCTTTAACATTGGGATTAATTCCTTGCACTTGTGTTTTGATATCTATCATAATCCGTTGATTTTAATTTAGCGTTTATTTTTTTATTGTAGTCCTTAATTTCACTGGTAGTTTTCCCGCTTGGATACCGTTGAATAAAATCTTCAATATATTGTCGGGCTTCCAGATAGCGTTCTTTTTGTTTTTCAAAAATACTGTGTTCAGCAAGTAAATAAGCCGACTTACAAATGAGAAAACGAATTTCCCGTGCATTTTTAGTTTCAGGGAAATCATTCAAAACATTTTTAAGACTTGTGACACAGGACTGATAATTATTCATATCATAATACAGCTTCCCTGCTTCAAAAGATTTAAATTCAATTTTAGCACGACACTCATCAATCAATTTATTGCATTCTTCAACACGTTTTGAATTTGGATAGGTATTGACAAATAATTGAAAACCATCAATGGCTTTTTCAGTATTGCTCTGATCCAACCGATAGCCTGGGGATGTTTTATACAAAGAATAAACAGACATAAAGTCTGCTTCTTCTTTTTTATCGCTATTGATAAAGGTATTTGCAAAAGTTTTAAAAAGATGGGATGATAAATCAAATTGATTTAAATAGTAGTGGGTATACGAATATTTAAAATAAATGATTTCAGCTTCTTTTTGTCCGCGAAAGGATGTTAAAATTTGCTCATACAAGGTTTGAGCTTTTATGTAAGACTTATCATCGTAATACTTGTCAGCTGCTTTAAGAATCAAGTTTGGATCCGAACTGGTTCGAATTTTTTCAAAACTTGACCTGCAACTTATAAAAGTTACTAAAAACAGACAACCGACGTAAAGTAATGATCTTCTCATGGAGGGCGCAAATTTAATACAATAAACGGAATTTCAGGGAGATAAGTATGTTGTTTTTAATTGAGGATAAAGGGAATACGCATCGAAAATTGAATTTTTATTGAATTTTCCATTTTAAATGGTCAATGGACGATGGACGATGGACGATGGTCAATGGACGATGGACAATGGACGATGGTCAATGGACGATGGACGATGGACAATAGACAATGGACGATGGACAATGGACGATGGACAATGGACAATGGACGATGGTCAATGGACGATGGTCAATGGACGATGGACGATGGATGATGGTCAAAAGACAATGGACGATGGACAATGGTCAATGCTCAATGGTCAATGCTCAATGGTCTATGGTCAATTCTCAATGCTCAATGCTCAATGGTCTGTGGACAATGGTCAATGGTCTATGGTCAATTCACAATGCTCAATGTTCAATGGTCTATGCTCAATGGTCAATGGACAATGGTCAAAGGTCACAAAACCCTGGGACAAAGCTCTTTGGCTATCTTAGAATGTCTTTGGCCAGCACATCGGCCATTTTTCGGTCGTTGCTGAGCCTGTTTACCTTAAATTGTTCTCCTAATTTACCGGCTTGACGCATATAATCGAGGAACCCATTTTTACGGATGGGACGGATCTTTAAGGTATCCAATAGATTTCCGTCGATCAGGTCCTTATAATAACTGTTCAGCTCACATAAATGCCCGTTAATGGTTTGAGCTATTTCATGGATATTCTTAGGGATTTCTGAAAATTCTATAAACCACTCATGATAAGCCGAGCGGTTATCTGCAGGGCTTACCTGTGGTGCAACCGTAAACTCAACGACATCAAAACGGTGTTTCTTTTGAGCATAACTGATCGCCTGATCAATTTCACTTGAGATGACATGCTCGCCAAAAGCAGAAATAAATTGACTGATCCGACCACTGAATTTAATCCGGTGTGGATCTTTTGAAACAAAACGAACTAAATCACCAATCAAATAGGACCAGAGTCCGGCATTTGTGCTTAAAACAATTGCATAGTCTTTATTGAGTTGGATGTTTGCCAAACTCAGTCGTTCGGCATCCGGATCCTGGATCTTTTCTTTTTCTATAAATTCATAAAATATCCCATCGTGGACAACCAATTGCATATTGTCTTCTTCGCAATCCGTTTGATACGCGATGAATCCTTCACTTGCCGGATAGGTTTCAATTAAATCTATGGGTCCGCCTATGAGTTGTTGGATCTTCTGCTTGTAGGGCGCATAATTTACACCTCCATGGATGTAAAGGCTTAAATTTGGAAAAACATCCTTTACACAGGATTTTCCGGTAAAATCGAGCAAGTGCTCACAAAACATTTGAATCCAAGGCGGTATGCCACTAAAAACGCGGATATCCTTAGTGTGCAATTCGGCTATTAAATGTTCTATTTTTCGCTCCCAGGGTTGTATCCGATTCGTTTTATCATCGGGTTGCTTATTGAATTTAAACCAATAAGGTACTTCGTGATTTACGATTCCGGATAATCTTCCAATCGCAATATTGTTTGTAAAACATAATTCAGGTGAACCTGAAAGGAAAAACATGTCCCCATTAAAAATTTGAGTTTTAGGTCGTTTTACTACGTAATGCAATAATAGATTTCTTGCTGAATTCAAATGATTTTTAATACTATCCGTAGTTAATGGGATGTATTTGGTACCTGAAGTAGTTCCGGAGGTTTTGGCTAAATATTTTGGAAGTCCTTTCCATAATATATTTTGCTTGCCATCACGAATTTGATCAAGATAAGGAACAAAATCTTCATAATCCCTTACAGGTACATGTGCTTTATAATCATCGTAATTGGAAATGGATTTAAAATCATGATCAAGCCCAAATTGTGTATTTCTCGCGGAGTGTATTAAGGTTTTAAATTGGCGATCCTGATGGCTAACCCCTTTCAAATAACTGCGATTCAATTTTTTACAACTAGCTGTAGCAATTAAATGGATGAGGCTGTCTTTTAAAAACATAGGGTCAAAGATATAATCCTTGTATGAATGTAGCGAATGTTTGAGGTTTTCAGAGCTATTAAAGCAGGATTTTTCAGGGATGAATGTAGTTTAAATACAGAGGCATTAAACGCTCAATCTCAACTACTCATCTCTAAGATCTTCGATGTGGACGCCCTTCAGGTCATCTGTTTTAAGCTCAAATGCAGCATCATCAATCAACCGGGATGCAACGGTCTTTGTAAACACTACGATGGTTTTAGCACCATTCATATCCTGCCATTCAGCTTTTTCTATAAGATTTGTTTTTTCAGATATGTATAAAGTTATTTTTGAAATGGTTTCCGTTTTTGATTCTGGAATCAATTCAATGATGTGACTGTTTTTGCCTTTGCTTTTATAAAGTTTAATGTATTTGGCTTGATGGGTACCTGCTTTGTGAATCGCTGCCAATTGTGCGGGTTGGTATTTGTTTTCAGATTCTTCCGGATTGGTGATTTGAACTTCTTTGTTTCGTTTTAAATAGGTGTATTGAATTTTTGAATTATTATAAATTTCAAAATCCTTTAGAATCAGTCGATACTTATGATCTTTTGACAAGAGCTGCCCTTTATTCTGTCCAGTAGATTTTCCTTTTTCAATCTGTTCGTAATCAAAAAAGATTTCCATACCGCCCATTTTTTTATATTGATTTTGTGTTTTATCCAAAATCATAGCCGCTTTGGTATCTGGGGTGAAAAGGACAAGTAAATTACTTAAAAGACAGATTAGATTGAGCAGCATGACGCGATAGGATTTCAATTAAAACAGTTGAAAAGCTAAAATCATTATAATAGCTTTGTTAAGCATTCGTTAAGCTTAATTCATTAATCGATAGATAGGGCAAATAAGGGGTCTTGGATTTGGAAATTTAACCGTATTTTTAAAATTGAGTTGAACTGAATTTGAATCTACAAACTATTTTAATATGAAATGGATCATTGGAATGATATCAATCCTTTTTGGAAATCTAAGTTTCCTGTTGGCACAGGCAGGGCAATTGGATCCTTCATTTGGAAATGGGGGATGGGTGAATACCGATTTTGGGGGCAAAGATCAAAGTGGTTGTGTTGCGATCCAACCCGATGGGAAATTATTGGTTGGAGGTCGTACCAATGGGTTTTCCGGCTCTTTTGATTTTATAATTGCACGGTACCATGAAAATGGGCAATTGGATGGAAGTTTTGGCGATCAGGGGAAGGTGGTTTTGGATTTTGGATCAACTCAGGAAAATGTTGAATTCATTCATTACTTACCGGAAAATAAAATTTTAATCGGCGGATATTCCAATTTAAGTCCCAATACGACATCTTACGTTGTCAGACTGGAATTAGACGGCCGCGTCGATACAACATTTGCAAATCATGGCATCCTGAGTTTTAAATACGGTCGTTCAACGGGCATTCTCAACATGGATTTGCAAGAGGATGGAAAATATGTGTTTGGTTGCATCGGCGTGATAGATACCCTGGATGTTGATTTTTTAGTCACAAGATTTTGGCCAGATGGAACCCTTGATACCAGTTTTAATCATAAGGGCTGGGTTTATTACGATTTTATGACGCGTGAAAACATTCCTTTCGATATGTTTGTACAGAAGGATCATAAAATCTTCTTAAGTGGATGCTCCGGAGTATATCCTAAAGCAAATTTTGCATTTGTTCGGTACAATGAAGATGGAAGTTTAGATTCAACTTTTGGGAACATGGGCAGCATGCAAACTGATTTTGCAGGAAACCAGGATGTTGCTTATTCATCAATTATTCAGGAAGATGGTTCTTTTTATGTTTCAGGTACAGTTCGCGACAGCATCACAAATTATGATTTTGCTTTGGCAAAATACAATTCAGATGGAAGTTTGGATCCAACATTTGGAAATGGTGGAAAATTAACCTATGATTTTAAAGGTCCGGTTGATTTTGGGTTGTACATGAAACAACAAAAAGATGGTAAACTTCTGGTGTGTGGTGAAAATAATATCCTCACAAAAAACAGTTTCGTTGTGGTGAGATTTAATAAGGATGGAAGCATTGATTCAAAATTTGGCAACAATGGAATGGCATCTCTGGATGTTGTAAATATATTGACCGATGATACTCCCAGTTTTACCTTGCAACAGGATGAGAAAATTGTGATGGTTGGAAATTATAAAGATGGGACTAACATCAACTTTTTAATCATGCGATTTTTAAATGATGGCATTTCTTCTACAAAAGAAGAAAATCAAGCACCCTTCCTGATTGCACCAAATCCTGTTGGAGATCATATAATGCTCCATAATTCTAAAATTGAATCCAATTATACGGTTTCAATTCTACATCCTAATGGAAACATTTTACAACAAGAAACTATTCAATTTGACAAAACAAGCAAATCAATCCTTTTATCAGAATCCGTACAATGGCTTCCGGGTGTTTATTTTTTAAAGTGGAACCATGGAACAAAATTTGGTGTAATCCCTTTTATTAAAAGTTAATCGGTTCAATAAAATCCGAAAAATAAAATAGGATTACTTTGCTTTAACGGTCATTAATTTTTTAACGACATCTTTATCAATTTCCATTCCCTTATTAATCGCAATTTGTGCATTTGCTTTGTCACCCAATCTCGTGTAGGTAATGTATAAATTCGCCCATACAGATGCAGATTTTGGATTTATTTGAGATGATTTAGAAAGGTATTCGAGTGATTTTAAAAGATATCCCAGTTCAGCTTCTGCACTACCCAAAAGCTCCAGTGCCTGGTCATCGTTGGGATTTAATTTCAATGATTTGATTAAGACTTGTTTGGCTTCTTGATTATTATGTTCTTCATGAAATAAAAACCGGCCATATTCACGCAAGGCTTTTTGATAATTTTTCATTATAGACATATCGCCGGGAGCCATGGTAATATATTGTTCATACGTGGCTACCGCATCTTTGTGGTCTTTAATGATGTAATACGCATTCCCTAATAGAAACACACAATCCGTGTATTTTGGATAAATCTCCAGGGCTTTTTTCAAATGAAATATCGCCTGATTTACCAAATATTTGTTTGCTTCTTTGTCATCGGATTTTCGATAGTTTTCCAATAAGGTAAATCCAAGGGAAGAATTTAATTTAGCACTGTTGGAGGAATGCTGGTAGTCAGAATTAAATAAAGTAAAATTATTTTTCCAGGCATTATTTCGTGCAATGGTTCGCGCTGAAAAAGCAAGCACTATAATAGGTAATAAATAGATGCTCCAGGAATAGCGGGCTTGTAAAAAGCGCAGCAGAAACGCAGCCGCCATAATGCATATACCCAAAGAAGATACAAATACAAATCGTTCCCCCATGTAAGCTCCTATTGAAAAGAACAGGTTGGAAGTAGGGATCAATGCAATGATAAATAAGAAGATGGACCAGGAATAGAGGGGTTTGGTTTTAATCCATTTAAATGCAAAGTAGATTGCAGCACCTGCCAAACCAAGCGCCAGGATTGGTAGAGGTGAAAATAAATTTACAGCTGCAATACTTTTAGGTGCATAATCATGCGTCAAAGGGTAGGGTATAAAATTTAAATAAACGTACCGCAACAAACTGTAAAAAATGGTACCATATTTCTCAGCAGGATTCATTTCGACAAGTCGCTCGCCGCGAAACTGCAACCAGGGGTTTTCCAAAAAATTTCTGGAACTATTAATGAAACTAGCTCCCAATACCCATATACGAATGCCGATAAAAAGTGCAGAGGAAACAACCAATGGGCTATAGATTAACCAACTGCGTTTTACTTCTTTTGGAATAAATAAATAAATAGCAAGTGGAATCAATGCCAAAAATACAATTGCATTTTCTTTTGAAAATAAAGCCAGCATAAAAAAGATTCCGGATAAAATACCGTGAAGTATTTTTTTGCTTTCAAGGGTCTTTAATAAAAAATATAAACTGGAAAATGAAAACAACAAAGACCAAATTTCATCCAATCCTTTAATATTTGCAACAACTTCAGTGTGGAGCGGATGAATTGCAAATAAAAGGGTCGCAATCCCTGCAATTAGTTTGGCTTGATGGGGATATCGATACGCGAGTAACTTGGCCAGCGTAATAAAGATTATACAATTTAACAATCCATAAAAGAGTACATTAAAAAGATGGGCAATGAATGGATTATTTCCGGAAACTTGATGTTGTACGGCAAAGAAAGCGAGGGTCAGGGGTCTGTAGCGCCCCCCTCCAACTGTACTTTTTCTTCCTGAATCTTTAAAATATCCGGCAAAGGTTTCATTAGAAAATATATTACTGATGCCACTGATCCCGCTTTGAACAAATTGGTTTTCGGTATATACAACCCGATCGTCTAATACAAAATCATGAAATAGGGTGTTGGCATAAAGGGCAAAAGATATAATAAAAATCAAGTATATGCTCCAGGTGCTTTGAATCAGTTTTTGTAAAGAATCAATCATGAATGTGCTTAGCTAAGATGAAGGGCCAAAGATAAAGCTTTCAGGCTAATCTGGTTTCATTTAAAGGGATACGGAGCGGGTAGCGGGATTCTATTTTATCCAAATACAAGAAGCCCAGCCCGACAAGGGTTGACAAGCCTCCAACCAACCACCAAAGGGTTTCGAATCCAAAATGATCGGCTATAGCACTTCCTGAAGAGCTGCCAACAATATGTGCTACGCTGTATGCGATTGTATACAAGGATGCATATTGACCAATATTGGACGGATTGCTGCGTTTCATAAAAAAGACCAACATAAAAGGCATGGCCAATATTTCACCTGCAGATATGATTGCGGAGGATATTATACCCAGTCCAAATGCGTCCATAGTCACCACATTGAATATTACAAAAGAAAGCCCCGTTATAAATGTTCCCATCGCAATCAATCGCAATCTTCTAAAATTTTCAAGCGAATACACCGCTACCATCTCAAATGCAGCAATGAATAAACCATTTATACCCAATACCCATCCAATTTGACTTTCTGATAAGAATAATTCTGTTTTTAAATAAATTGGAAGTGTTGTAAATATTTGAAAAAAACAAAGTCCAAACAAACAAGTCAAAAGAATAAAATATAAATAAAACCGATCTTTAAATGCAGATTGATTAACAGGTTTGTTCATCACACTGTGTTCTCTTTTTGGTTTAATCTCCAATCTGGGTAGTTTATAAAAAATCAAAACACCTGCTAAAATATTGGTAATGCCATCTACGTAAAATAACAATTGATAATTATGAGATGCGATCCAGCCTCCAATAGCAGCGCCAAATGCCCATCCTAAATTAACGGACAATCTTACAAGCGATCCGCTTCTGGTGAGTGTATCCGGATTGCTGTAAGCAGAAATTGCTGCCATGCTTGCGGGTCGGAAACTCTCATTAATTACAGATGCAATAAACGTTGCAAGACAGATCAGATAATAATTTTCAAAAAAGGAAATAAAAATATACGAACAGCCTCCGGCAATTAATGAAAATAGCATTAAATTATAAAATCCTATGCGATCTGTAAGCTTGCCTCCAAAATAAGCGCCAACGATAGAACCCAATCCAAAACAAGTCATGACCATACCTGCTTTTGTAATGCTCACTCCAATATGTTGAGTCATATACATGGACATAAAAGGAACGACCATCGTCCCTGCACGGTTGACTAATTGAACCAATGCAAGCAACCAGGAATTGATATTCAATCCTGCAAATGAATCCCGATATAAATTGATGATTCGCTTGGTCATTTGCAAATTAAGTAATTTTAAATCCGACCTTTTAATTTGAAAACAGGATTAACAACAAATTATCAACTATGAATTTATTTAAGTTTCTTTGTTGATCAATTCATTTTATGCATTTTAGTTATTGGTTAAGTAGCATCTTGCTTTTGTATTTTGGAGTCTTGCTTTGGATTGCACGCGCAACCTCAAAAGACCAATCCAATGAAAGTTTTTTTATTGGCAAGCGCAATTCAAATTGGTTTGTAGTTGCTTTTGGAATGATTGGTACATCTTTATCTGGTGTGACATTTATTTCTGTGCCGGGTACTGTAGGTTCTCAGGGTTTTTATTATTTGCAAGTTGTATTGGGTTACTTTTTAGGTTATTTGGTCGTTGCCTTTGTACTGCTTCCTGTTTATTATCGGATGCAGGTGAGTTCGATTTACCATTTTCTGGATGAGCAGTTGGGTCGAATTGCTTATAAAACGGGAGCCTCTTTTTTTATTTTGTCCCGCACGGTCGGAGCAACCGCCAGATTGTTTTTAGTAATCAATGTATTGCAACTCTTTTTACTCAATGATTTGGGCATTTCATTTTATTGGACTGCATTTTTTATTCTTTTTATGATTTTGGTTTATACCATGCAGGGAGGTGTTAAAACAATTGTGTGGACCGACACCCTTCAAACCTTTTTTATGTTACTCGCCTTGGTTAGTTGCATTTTTATTATACTAAACCAATTGGATATTAACTTTTCAACAGCGGTAAACCATATGAATGAAGCCAATTATTTGCGTTGGTTTAACAGCGATTTTATGGCCGGCTCAAACTTTTGGAAACACCTGATAGGCGGTGCTTTTATTACCATTAGCATGACAGGAATGGATCAGGAAATGATGCAAAAAAACATCAGTGTCCGTACCTTGAAAGACTCTCAAAAAAACATGCTGAGTTTTAGTGTAGTGTTGGTAATTGTTAACATTCTTTTTTTGATTTTAGGAGGACTGCTTTCATTGTATGCAAATCAAAACGTACCCGGTGTGGCTGGAGATGATTTATTTCCTTCGATTGCTTTTGGTAAAATGCCGGTTTTATTTTCACTATTATTTGTCGTTGGATTAATCTCAGCTTTGTTTCCAAGTGCGGATGGAGCAATTACGGCCTTGACTTCATCTTTTTGTGTAGACATTCTGGGCTTCAATCGAAATGCTGAACTCACAGAGCATCAAAAAATAAGGAAACGCAAAATGGTCCATTTTTTATTTGCACTTATTTTTCTACTCCTGGTATTTATTTTTAAATGGATTGATAATAAATCTATCATCGATTTAATTCTTAAAGTTGCAGGATACACCTATGGACCGTTGCTGGGCTTGTATGCATTTGCCCTGTTTTCCAAACGAGGCTTGTCAAATTCGATCATGGTATTCGTTCTTTGTTGTTTGGCACCCGTGATTGTATTTGTAATCGATCGTAATTCAGCTAATTGGTTCCATGGATTTTCGTTGGGGTATTTAAACCTTCCTCTAAACGGACTGGTTACCTACCTGAGTTTATTAGCCATATCAAAACAGAAAACATGAATTTTATCCGTTTGACCGAAGGAGATTCAATATACCATGACCTTGAACACAAAAGCAGCATTGAATTGCTGGAATGCATGAATGTTGAAGACCACAAACCTGCTGAAGCTGTTAAACTCGTATTGCCTTTAGTTGCGACTTTCATTGATCAGACCTTACCTAAACTTTTAGAAGGCGGACGTATATTTTATATTGGAGCCGGCACGAGTGGCCGATTGGGAATACTGGATGCTTCAGAATGTCCTCCCACATTTGGGGTAGCGCCGGATCTTTTTAATGGAATCATTGCCGGAGGCGATGGAGCCATCCGAAAGGCTGTGGAATTTGCAGAAGATAGCACCCAACAAGCCTGGCTTGATTTACAATCCTTTTTTGTAAGCGAACTCGACACAGTGATCGGAATCACAGCAAGCGGAACTACACCTTATGTCGTAAATGGACTTAAATCCTGTCGGGAACACCGGATTACGACTGCAGGTATTACTTCCAACCCAGGCAGTCCGGTCAGCAAAGAATCCGATTTTCCCTTTGAATTGCAATTGGGACCGGAATTTATTACCGGAAGCACCCGATTAAAAAGTGGAACCGCTCAAAAAATGCTTTTAAATATGATTTCAACCTGCCTTATGATCCGATTTGGGAGGGTAATCGACAATAAAATGGTGGACATGCAATTGGCCAATACGAAACTTATCGAACGAGCGGTGCGTATGATCCTCCAATTTAAATCGATCCGCGAAGAAAAAGCCAGAGAACTCCTCAAAGAATTTGGAAGCGTTCGTGGAGTCATTGAGTATTTGCGTGTAAATCTCAGTTAATTTTTTTGATAAGTCAGCCGCTATCCGCCATTTATTTTCTAAAATTTAGGCATCAAAAATTGTAAATTCCAAAAAATCATCAAAAAATCAGGGTAAACCCTGATAAAAAATCAGGGTTTACCCTGATGACATTCAAGGTTTTTTTGTAATATCTTGCAGTATGGAAAATGAGTTTCTTCAGGCAGCGAATCTCAGGCTTGAAGTATCCCATTAATTAGATGATTTACTAACCCTAAATTCTTGTTTTATGAGATCGATTAAACCACAGGCACACACCGATTCTTGGGTGGATCAATTTGAATCCGATTTGAATCTAAAACCAGGCTGGCTTGAAAATTACAGAAAGCATTTGTCCTGGATTAAAACATCTAAATCGGATCAGGAAGATGAAATCTTAAAGGATTTGGCCACTGAACTGTAAACAATTTAAAATTGTTTGTCGGATGATTTACAGAGTTGATTTCTAACAGGGAGAATCAACTCTGTAGGTCTTAGAAAAAACGATCTTGTGATTCTGATTCTGCTTTTCGTTCTGACAGTGTTTTGTTAAAGACATCGCGCTCAAAAAAGTAATCCTTCGGATTTCGGTCTTGTCCCTGCCATTCATAAACTACTGCAACCTCATCGTGTTCTCTGAAATTTCTAAATATAAATGCAGTCCAGAGTCCTGCAATGGCTCCAAACAAATGACTTTCCCAGGAGATCCTTTCTTCTGTAGGAAAAAAACCAGCGAGGTATCCGCTATACATTATAACCATAATGGTCATTAATACGATCGATTTTACATTCCTTCTGAAAATACCTGAAAAAAAGATGAAGGAAATCAATCCATAAACAAGGCCACTGGCACCTATGTGCGAATAATTTCGACCAAATAAAAAAACCATGAACCCGGTTAACAGCAAAATCAAAATAAATCCTGCCCATCCAATGCTCCGGTAAAAATAAAATAATACCAAACTACTTACAAATAGGGGAGGAAGGTTTGAAAATAAATGGCCCCAGCTCGCATGTATAAACTGCCCGGTCAATATTCCATACCATTGTTGAATATCTCTTGGATATACACTCCAATCATATTTTTGAATCGGGAAAATGATAAACAGCACATGTATCAAAATACAGGCCACCGAAAATAACAATGCAACAAAAAGGGCGTAAATGAATTTTTCTTTTTCTTTGGCTAATTCAAGCATTAGGAATATTTCCGTTTAATCAATTTTATAAACCACTGCGCCTTTTTTATTCGTTTCTCATCCATCCAATCGTATTGAGGAATTAATTCTTCACTCAAATAATTTCGGGCATCTTCAAATCGATCCAGCGAATTTAATCGTTGCAAGGCATTATCAAATGAATTCTTATCCCCCCCAAAAAGTTCATTTTGCGTCAGGATTCTTTCATTGAGTCCCATGGCTTTTTGAATGCTGCTAATTGGTGTTGAATCCAATTGCTCGGATAAATCTTCCACTTTCTTGAATGTAAACAACTCCTTGTAGCGATCAGTTTGAATAGGCTCTGCTTTTATTGCCGGGGCTTCGCTAACTGGTTCGGGTTCTTGCTTTTCTATTTTAATTTTAGGAGCAGGACTTTCCTGAATATGCGATTCTTCATTGTCTGAAATGGCCTCGTCTTCCACTTTAATTGTAAGGATGGATTCCCGGATTTTCTGATTGTAATCCAATAGCAGGTTTTTTTCCGATTGGGTAAAACTCTCTTCTTTAGAATAAATTTCCAGGATGGTGTTCATTTTTTGCATCCATTTTCTGACATTGTTAAATTCCATAGCAAAATTTTGTTGGCTTAAAACGGTTTTTATGTTGTAATTATTTGCACAAAGGTATTCGATTTTAGCAGGAGGACATATTGAAATTTCATATATATATGGAATTATTAGATATTTGCAGCAAGAATGTTTCTAGAACCAGCCTATAAATCACAACGCTCCGGATGGATTGAAGTTATCTGTGGCTCCATGTTCAGTGGAAAAACTGAAGAATTGATTCGCCGTCTCAAAAGGGCCCGGATTGCCAACCAAAAAGTTGAAATTTTTAAACCGAGCAAGGATACCCGATATGATGAACGGAAAGTGGTTTCCCACGATGAAAACGCGCTGCTTTCCAAACCCATCTTAACATCCAAAGAATTATTGTCCATATTGGAAGATACCGAAGTCGTAGGCATCGATGAAGCACAATTTTTTGATGCCCAATTGCCTGAAATTTGTCAAGAACTTGCCGTAAAAGGCAAACGGATAATCATTGCTGGATTGGATATGGACTTCAGAGGACAACCCTTTGGTCCGATGCCGGCTTTAATGGCTGTTGCTGAATATATTACCAAAGTCCATGCAATTTGTCCCCATTGCGGCAATCTGGCTACCCATTCGTATCGATTGAGTGGAGAAAATGAAACCATTGTATTGGGCGAAAAGGACAAATACGAACCCAGGTGCAGACTTTGTTTTACGATGGGGGCAATTTTACAATTTAAATAAGCACATGAACGCTAAACGAATTCACTCGGCTTTAATTTCAGTTTATAATAAAGAGGGTCTTGATGAAATTGCACTCAGACTAAAAGATTTGGGAATTGTGATCTATTCAACCGGAGGGACCCAGGCCTATCTTGAAAATTTAGGAATTCCAGTTGTTGCTGTTGAAAACATTACAGAATATCCATCCATTTTAGGAGGACGGGTAAAAACATTACACCCGAAAGTTTTTGGTGGCATTCTGGCCATTCGGAATCCAGATCATTTATCTCAGTTGGCACATTTTCAAATCCCTTTGATAGATTTGGTCATCGTCGATCTATACCCATTTCAGGAAACCAGAAGGACCAGTACCGACCACCAGGAAATCATTGAGAAAATTGACATTGGGGGCATTTCCCTCATTCGTGCAGGGGCTAAAAATTATGAAGACGTGGTCATCATTTCTTCTGCCATGCAATACCCAAATATTCTTGAAATTTTAAAGAATAATGCGATTTCACAAATTGAAGAACGCAAGCAATTGGCCGGGCAAGCATTTCAGCTGAGCAGTGCCTACGATGCAGCGATTGCTGATTATTTTGGAGCTTCCTCTAACAATAAAAGTCCACTTCGGTATGGTGAAAATCCGCACCAACAGGCACATTTCACAGGCGATCTGAATGAATGCTTTGAAATACTATCAGGAAAAGAATTGTCGTATAATAATATTCTGGATCTGGATGCGGCTTGCAATTTAATTGCTGATTTTTATAAAGGTCCGGCTTGTTTTGCAGTGATCAAACATACCAATGTATGTGGGATTGCCATTCGGAATACACTATCCCAAGCATGGGAAGATGCTTTGGCAGGAGATCCTGTTTCTGCCTTCGGTGGAATTTTAATTTGTAACAAACCGCTGGATCTCCAAACTGCAGAAAAAATCAATTCCTTATTTTATGAAATACTCATAGCACCTGCTTTTGAATCTGGGGTTGTTGAACTGCTGAGTGCAAAGAAAAATCGCATTCTCATTTTATTGAAACAACTGCCAGTAAACAATTGGAGCAGTCGAACGGCTTTGAATGGGGTTTTAAATCAGGAAATGGATCTTCACCAACAAGAAGCCGATGCCTTGAAACTTGTTACTAAAAGACAAGCAACGGATTTAGAAATTGTGGATCTTTTATTTGCATCGCAGTGTGCGAAACATCTGAAATCAAATGCAATTACCCTTGTGAGAAACCAGCAATTAATTGGTATGGGATGTGGGCAAACTTCCCGGGTTGATGCCTGCAAACAAGCCATTGAAAAGGCCAGAGCCATGGGCTTTGATCCTGCAGGCAGTGTGATGGCCTCTGAAGCGTTTTTTCCATTTCCGGATTGCGTTGAACTGGCAGCACAGGCCGGGATTAAAGCTATTATTCAACCGGGGGGATCTGTAAATGATGTTAAAAGCATTCAAAAAGCAGATGAATTGGGTCTTTCAATGGTATTTACCGGAATCAGACATTTTAAGCATTGATTATGGACAAATTGTGCATAGACATTGGCAATAGCCGGATTAAACTGGCTTTAATGGAAGAGGGTAAAGTCAAGCGCTATGCTGTTCATTGGATCAAAGAAGAAGCAGCCATCATCAGATGGTTGGAAGAAGTTGAATTTGAAAAAGGAATTTATTCCAGTGTATTGGCTCAGGATCCGGATTGGCTGTTGGCATTTAAAGATAAAAGAAAATTAATGCGCTTGAGTTCCAATACCAACCTGCCATTAAAAATACACTATAAAACACCGGAAACACTTGGAACTGACCGGATCGCTGCCATGGCAGGAGCATTGGCGCTCTATAAAAAAGGAGCTTTACTGGTCGTAAATGCAGGTACCTGCATCACCTACGATTTGGTAAACAATCACGGTGAATTTATTGGGGGTAATATTGCCCCGGGCCTGGAAATGCGCTGCAAAGCCATGCACGATTATACGGCCAGTTTGCCGCTGATTAAAGTGCATGATCCCGGAAATTCCTTTATAGGCTACGATACCATAAGTGCCATGGAAAATGGGGCACTTCAAGGCATTGTGCTTGAAATTGAGGGTTATTTTGTCAGGCTTCGTAAAAACTATCCGGAGCTTCACGTCGTTTTAAGTGGTGGGAATGCTCCTTTTTTGGTAAATCACTTGAAAATAAGCATTTTTGCGGAACCTTACCTGGTTCTTAAAGGCCTCAATACCATTTTAGATTATCAATGATGTACATTAAATCGTTTTTTATATCCTTCGGTTTTTTATTCTGTGTCACACAAATGTTTGCTCAGAACAATGAAAATTCTCCTTTATCCCGATATGCATTAGGTGATTTGCGGATTGCAAGTACAGGATGGATGGCTGGAATGGCCAATGCCGGAACCGGATTTATTTCAGAGCAACTTTACAATCCTCTAAATCCTGCTACGGCCGCTTTTCTGAAACAAACCGATATGGAAATTGGAGTGTACGCCCGAAGAAATAAATTGGAGGAGGCATCAGGCAATACCATTACAGACTGGTCTGGAAATATTAATAACATTCAATTGGCGGTGCCTTTGCGCAATGCAATCAATGAAATCCTGGATCGCAAAAAATACATCCATTCGTATGCTATCCAAATTGGTTTATGCCCGTATTCATCCGTTGGGTATCGCTCTGAGACCATTGATTCAACCGATAAAAACAACCAGTTGAATCGATTTGTACAAGGTGATGGACTGATCCAAAATTTTCAATTGGGCTTCTCGTACCGATACAAAGATCTTGCAGTCGGTTTGCGAATGAATTACCTTTTTGGAAATTTGAATTTCAACCAGAATTTATATTTTAATAGTTTACCGGCATCCTATGATTCTTATTTAAATGATAAAGTTCATATCAGTGGATGGCAGCCCGTCCTTGGATTTAGTTATCGTAAAATTTTAAATCAAGAGCAACTGACTAAAGACAATAGTTTGCGGCGTCAAATTTTTTCTGCAGGCTTGGTATTTGACATTCCGGTGAAATTTAATTCAAGCTATTCCGCTTTGCATCAAACGCGTTTTGAAGATCAGTTGGGGGTAGTAGACACTGTTTTATATATAAACGAATTGAATGAAAAAGGAAAATTGCCATTTGGGGTGCAAGCTGGATTGGCCTATTCACATAAAGATAAATATGGGTTTATGGGTTCATTTCAATGGACGGATTGGAAAAATGCAGAGCTCACAACAGGCCTGATCAATGGCACCAAATCTTCCAATCGCATCGCAATTGCAACATGGTATAAACCGGGCTTAAATAGTTTCGACAATGTCATTAAGAAATCAACCTATCGTTTTGGAGCTTATCTTGAAAATGATTATCGATCCATAGACAATACAGAAATCAAAGGCATGGGACTCACAGTAGGATGGTCCTACCCAATAATTTTCTTAAGACAAGATGCGATGTTTCATTTAAACGTTGATTTTGGTCAACGAAAATTGGAAGAACGATTAAAAGAAAATTACATCAACATTCATTTTGGAATCAGCATCAATGACAATGAATGGTTTTTAAAGAGGAAGTATAATTAAAGCAATTAAAATAATCTTGGATTAAGTAATTATTGAAAATTACTTAACCGATTTCCTGATATAAATTAACAATCTGAGTTACCAATTCTTCAGCGATTCGCTGTTGCGCATCAAGGGTAGATGCACCAATGTGTGGACTAACTGAAACTTTTGGGTGATTTAACAAAAGCGGATTTACTTCCGGTTCATTTTGAAAAACATCCAATCCTGCTCCGGCTAATTGATCTGAATTTAAAGCATTTAATAAAGCAAGTTCATCCAGATTTTCACCACGCGATGTATTAATGACACATGCGGTTTTTTTCATGATTGCAAAGCGCGCTTGAGTGAGAATTTGATTTCCATCAAACGGAGAATGCATGCTGATGTAATCTGCTTCGGGAAGTCCTTCCTCTAAGCTCACTAAGTTAACAGGAATTAATATGGTTTGTCCTTGTATTTCAAAATTCAAGGATAGCTGATTAATATAAGGATCGTGTGCCAGGATTTGCATACCCGAACCAAGGGCCAATAAACCCAATTCCCTACCAATTCTACCCATGCCAATGATGAGCAGCGTTTTCCCTTTTAATTCGGTAGCTTTTGATAGATTCTTTTTAAGTTCGACAAAACTGCTTTTGTCCTTTAAATTGCGATTGCTGAGCTGGAGGTTGCGGCTCAAATTAAAAATATGGGCCATGCTCAATTCGGCTACAGAGCGCGAAGAAGATGCAGGTGTATTAATCACTTTAATGCCTTGCGCTCTGGCAGCATCAATATCAATATTATCCATGCCTACGCCTGCACGGGCAATAAATTTCAGATTCGGACAACGATTGATCAGATCCTGTCGAATTTTCGTTGCACTTCTGACTATAATCCCTTGATAATGGATTAACTCATTTGGAAGCTCAGCTGCTTCAAGTTTTTTGAGATCTACAGTAAATCCGTGTGATTTTAAGGCTGATACGCCTGACTCTTCAAGGCCATCTGTAACTAATATTTTCCAACTCATTGGTCAAAAATAAAAAAGGAATCCAATGTGATTGGATTCCTTTTATAAAAGGGTTTAAATTTTTATTATTTCAGTCTTTTTGCTCTCTGAGCAGTAACTCGTTTCTCTGTTTCCACACTTAATAATTGGTGAGCAGCACTGTGACCGGCATCTTTGGCCAAATCGCGTGCACATTTCCCCATTTTATTTTCATTCATTGGATTGGCACCTGCGGTTAATAAGGTTTCAATGATTTCTGTATTGCCACCCATAGCAGCAAACATCAATGCATCCTGAAAATCCGTTTTTTGATTAACCTGTGCACCCCGGTTCAATAATAAATTGACCATTTCCGGATTAGCCTTTAAAGCGGCATAGGCTAAAGGAGTTAATTTTTGATCGTTGACAATGAGGATGTTATTTACATCATGTCCGGATGCAATCCATTCTTTTACAAATCGGGAATCCGATTGTTCAATTGCGGATTGGAGGGTCTGCTGACTGTATCCATTCAGGACCACGCTTGCTACAGCTAAAAAACTAAAAAATGCTTTTTTCATGTTATTGCAAAAGATTTAATTCTACACCACTAAGATACCACAAGTCTGATAAATGCTGCTTTTTTATAGGTTTTTTCAAAATATTTAACGCAGGCTTGCTTCTGATACAAATCTCAGAGTCGTTGAGTTTAGGATATTATTGCAAGATTCTGGCCAGAAATTTCGGGATCCAACTGTTGTCTTAATCGTGCATTGGTTGGGTGTTTTAATTCAGGATCTCTCAGCAAGATGGCTTCGGCAAGTTTGCGGGCAGTGAGCAGAATCTGCTGATCTTCAACAATATCGGCTACTTTTAGCGCAATCAAACCACTTTGTTGGGTCCCATCCAGATTGCCCGGGCCTCTGATTTTAAGGTCTTCTTCGGCGATCTCAAAGCCATCATTGGTGCGGCACATAATCTGAATCCGGTTTTTCGCATCTGGACTGAGTCGATCGGCACTCATTAAAACGCAATACGATTGATCGGCTCCTCTGCCAACCCGCCCCCGAAGTTGATGCAATTGTGCCAAACCAAATCGTTCGGCATTTTCAATGATCATGATGGAAGCATTTGGAACGTTTACGCCTACTTCAATGACTGTTGTGGCCACCATGATTTGGGCCCGTTGTTGAATAAATCGCTGCATTTCCAATTCTTTGTCTTTGGGTCGCAGTCGACCGTGCACCACAGCAATTTGATAGCTGGGCATTGGAAAGGATTCTAACAACTTTTCATAACCCAATTCTAGGTTCTCAATATCCAATTTTTCAGATTCTTCAATCAGAGGAAATACTATGTAAATTTGACGGCCGAGTCGAATTTGATCTTTCATAAATTCAAAGAGCTTGCCGCGAAGGATTTCAGTAAAATGTAAGGTTTTAATCGGCTTGCGATCTGGAGGAAGTTCGTCGATAATCGAAACATCTAAATCGCCGTACAAACTCATGGCAAGGGTTCTGGGAATAGGCGTAGCTGTCATCACCAGGATGTGGGGTGGAAGTGAATTGGATTTAGACCAAAGTTTTGCGCGTTGTTCAACCCCAAACCGGTGTTGTTCATCAATAACTACCAGACCAAGATTTTTAAATTTTACCGGATCTTCTAATACAGCATGGGTGCCAATTAAAATAGCAATGCTTCCTGCTTCCAATTGACTTAACAGTTTTTCCCGTTCTTTTCCTTTAACATTCGAACTTAATAATGCACAGGTAAATCCAGTGTCCTGCAATAGTTGACCGATGCTTTGATAATGCTGGTTAGCCAAAACTTCAGTGGGCGCCATAATGCAGGCTTGAAATCCATTTGAATTTGCAAGTACCATGACCAATAAAGCAACAATGGTTTTACCACTTCCGACATCACCCTGAAGCAATCGATTCATTTGTTTTCCCGAACTCAAATCAACTGTTATTTCTTCTAAAACTTTTAGTTGCGCTTTGGTCAACTGAAAGGGGAGTTTTGTTTTGAAAAAATTCAGATAACTATCTTTATTTAAGTCAAATTGAAAGCTAACGCTTTTGCTTTTTCGCAACATCATGGCTCGAATCATGCGCAATTGCATAAAAAATAATTCTTCAAACTTGAGGCGTTGCTTTGCCAGGTGCAATGCGTTGGCATTTGGAGGAAAGTGAATGTTTAATAAGCATTCATATCTTTCAGGTAATTGATATTTCTGAAGGATGTAATCTGGTAAATTTTCATGAATGGACAGGGGTTCAAGGTTTTGAAAAACATGAAATAAAATTCTTCGAAGTCCTTTCGTGTCAAGGCCTTTGGAAATTAATTTTTCATTGCTCGAATAGACCGGATCAAATCGAAGTTTGTTTTGAGGAATCGCTGGATTTAATTCTTCTAATTCGGGATGTGCCATGGATTTCTGTAATCCGGACAGGTTTAATTTTCCATAAATAATAAACTCCTTTCCGGACTCAAGTTTTTGTCTAATCCAATGATAATTTTGAAACCAAATCAATTCAAGAAATCCACTGCCATCTTGAAAAATTGCTGTTAATCGTTTTGTCTTGCCAAATCCTTTTTCATCGAGGCTTTGAATTTTGCCTCGTAATTGATAATAAGATCCTTCCTGATTAATTTCATCAATGCGATGGATGATGGTTTTGTCGACATAACGAAATGGATAATATTCAATCAGGTCTCCAAGTGTGCGGATGTTTAACTGTTCCTTTAATGCAATTGCTTTTTGAGGGCCTACACCTTTCAAAAATTCAATTGGACTGTCTGGATATAGTTTTAATGAACTCATAAAGCAATGCTCCCGCAAAATAAGAGGGATTCTGATAAACATTCGATCCTTTTATTCCGTTTAGTTTTATTATGGATTCTATAAGGCAAAAACAGGTATCGGAGCTTCTTAGACGTCAATTCAGCTACGTGCTTGCTGGTGAAGGTGCCTACATCTATGGAAATAGCGTTTTGGTGACCATTACCAGTGTTTCAATAAGCCCTGATTTTAGCCTGGCTAAAGTGTATTTGAGTATCTTTAATACGGAAGATAAACAGTCGGTCATTTTGGAAATGGAAGAACATTATGCGCGTTTAAAGCAGGCCTTACACCAACGGATTAAAAAACAAATCCGAACTATGCCTGAATTAAAGTTTTATATTGACGATATGATGGATGAAGTGTATAAAGTAGATGCCCTGTTCAAGAAGTTTGAAAAGTAAATAGTTTATAATAAAATCACTCCCATTATTTCGGAATCGGGGATCCATGCGGATCAGTTTCTGGATATCCCAATTGTTCATCCAGCCGATTTAAATCATCTTCCGATAAATGGTGCTCAATGAATTCTGCATCGTCATGGATTTGGTCAGCATTCAGGCCTAATTCTTCTACTAAAAAGGTTTCCCACAATCGATGCGCACGCACAATTTGATTGGCTCTGATTCGGCCTTGGTCTGTTAGTTGAAATCCATTTTTAAAAGAACGCATCAGCCCGAGGCGTTCCAACTTTTTCATCCATTTGATTAATTGAGATTCTGTTTGTCCGGTAATGCTTGAAAATTGATCTATGCTTACCGATTCATGGATTGGATTCTTGGATGCTCTTTTTAAGATATCCTCTATAAGAATCCGTTGTTGAAGATTTTTGCGAGCTCGTAAACGTGGTATAAAGCCACGTTTAGGAGCGAATAAAGCTATGATGGTATATATGAATGTAGTCATAACAGCCATGGAAGGCCCTACAGGAAAGTCAAATGCAATGGAAAGAATTAAACCCAAAATTGCCGAAAGCGAACCTAGTAGACTGGCCCAAATCAAAACCCGGTGAAGTCGATCTGCTATCAAAAGAGCCGCAGAAGCAGGGGTAATTAACATAGAAACTACCAGGATGACTCCTACGCTGCGAAGTGAAGCCACAACCACCAATGACAACAATAACATCAGCAAATAATGCATGGCTCCTGAATTGATCCCCATGGTCCCGGCAATAACCGGTTGGAAGGTGGTTACAAACAGAGGCCTGTAGAATACAATAATGATTAAAGTAACCAGCATCAGCATAATAATGCTCATATAAAGGTCTTCCTGTGAAACGGACAATAAGTTCCCAAATAAAAAATCCTTTAAATCCAAATGAACTCCCTGTTTGCCGCTGATCCAGGAGATTCCAATGATGCCAATGGAAAACATAAACGTAAAGATGATCCCGATGGCAGCATCATTTTTAATCCGAACTTTTTGTTGCAACCAGGTGATTAAAAAGGCGGAGAGTAATCCCGCAAGTACTGAACCAACAAAAAAGCCGAGGGTAGAGTAGCCAGCAACAATAAATGCAAGAACGATTCCAGGTAAAATTGCATGGGAAAGGGCGTCTCCAATTAAAGCCATGTTTCTCAGTACAATAAAACATCCAAGCATGCCACACATGGCACCAACTAAAATGGAGATAATTAAAGTTCGCAATCCAAGATCCGAGCTAAAGAACTCATATAAATAACGAAGTATTTCTTGCATATTTAAAATAAAGTTCAAATATATCAAAAAATTAATTTAGACAAGACTAAAATATTAATTTAAAATATCTATGGTAAACAAATTTAGCATGAATTAGAACGCTATTTCTTTTGAAACAGGCTATTCGCGATAATAAATGAATAAGCTCCTTAAAATGGGAAAAGGTTTCTATAGGAATGAACCCTATTGTGTAGAAGCTCCGAAATAGATTTTCCCGCTAGTGGGAGATTGAAAAATTAATCTTATTTTTTACCCATGGTATCCTGGGTAGATTTGGCTTTCAGGAAATTGTTAAAAAAATCAACGCCTTCATTGCTGATCTGATTGGCAGAAACCGGTTTGTTGTCTTTATCCATAAAAACCAGTGCATTGCAGCCATTTTGATAATAAAGATCCATTTCCTGAAAAACATCTCCATTTCTCTGGCAAACCAGACGTGCTTCAGGTAAACACATATCGGTAAGATTGGCTTTTTCCTCTGTAATAAATGATAATATGATTGCTACAGCTTGCTGATTGTCAAAGCTCATGGATACATTGACCTCCTTTTTTAAGGAAATAATATCAATGCTGGTGCATTCCTGACGAAGTTTAGTCAGCAGATCGGCACTGATCCCATTATATTCAACCTTTTTACCAGCTCCGGCACTTTTTGAATTGCTGCTCTTACCATCATTTTTACAAGCTATAATAAGCTGTAGGAAAACTAAAATCAGGAGTGTTGTTCTCAAAATGCGCATAGAAAAAGACTTTAATTGAATTTATAATTGAGGCCCAAAGATATAAAATAACTAATCATTTTGATTTCCCGATTGCCATCCGGATACTTATAAATGGGTAGTAAAGATCTGGTGTACCGTGCGGTTAAAGCCCAGTTTTCAGTATAGAAATATTTTAAGCCTGCGAGCCAACTAAAATCAAAGGGTTTGAAATCTTTATCCACCCCACTAAAACTTGAGCTGGATACCAATTTACCGACTGAAAAACCGCCAAAAAAATGCATTCGGTAATATTCCTGATCCGCTTCCAGATTCATCCAATCCTTTACGACAAATAATACCGGGACATCCAGATAATTAAGGGTAAATTTTATGTCGGTCAAATCATTTTTTGTGCTTCTGCTGCCTCTTTGATTAAAAGAAAATTGAATTTCCAGGTCCGTAATCTTAGAAATACGGGCTGTTCCATATACCGCCAATTGATAGCCGGGTTTATGGAATCCAAAAACCTTGTCTCCATCAATCTGAGCTAAGCAACCTGCTGCCTGGATGCCCCCTCCAAAGGTCTGACTTTCAAGGGGATTTGTGGAAAGCAGGACAACCAATAAAGCAGAAAACACTATTTTAATCATGCATCAAATTTAAAGCTTTTGGAAAATGAAGCTCAAAATAGCTTTCATTTTGTTTTTTCTATATACATTAACCCAATATTCTTAAGGTTTAACATATTTATTTTTTTTATATTGATTGAATTCTTTATAGCTTTACCCTTCGGAATATTCTTTAGATACCATGAAATATACCCGCAACAATCTCAAAAAACTTGAAGACCTGTGTTCGGCTTTAACTTACAAGGTTCGATATGAACAAGGGCATTTCCAATCCGGATATTGTATCGTATCCTCTAAAAATATCATCGTAATCAATAAATTCTTTGATATTGAAGGTCGTATGAATTGCCTGATGGAATTACTTCCCGAATTAAAAGCAGATCCCGCTTTGTTGGATGACGAATACAAGGATCTTTACAAAAAAGCCATTTCAATGCGTACTGTCCAGGAGCTTGAAATCTAATTAGCCTGGATTACCGGATCAATGTGATCGTTCCTATCTTTTGTATTTCTGTTCCATCCAATCGTAAGGCTATGGCATGATAAACAAATACGGCTGGGTTCATATGTTGTCCATTCATTAAGCCATTCCAGCCTGCTGCCAGATCGTTTACCTGAAAATGCTGATTTTCAAATACCAGGTTGCCCCAACGATCAAACAATTGAAACAACTTAACTTCCTGTATACTTTCCCCTCCAAAAACAGTGACCCAATCATTGATTTGATCTCCATTGGGTGTAAATACATTGGGTATATAAATATCGGTTTGATTGTTTACTAAAATTTTTACCTGGCTTACGACTTCGCAACCATAGGAATCAGTAAAACGTACTTCATAGACTGCATCATGCAGTGCTTGTAAATTTGGTTCAAGACAATCCGCACAACTCAATCCGGTTGATGGAGTCCATTCAATTTTTACCGGATTAAAGTTGAGAAGTGGCTTTAAAGTAATTTTATCTCCAAGGGTAAGTTTAATTTCAACAGGAAGGTCTGCAGCCAATTTTTGCGGCTGAAATAATAGAATCGAATAGCTGTTCTCGCAGCCTATCGAATCTTTGATAAAAACAGTATAACTACCAGGTTTTAATTGATCATAGACAGTCTGTTTACTATAAGTAGTTGGATCGTTTAAAGCAAATAAAAATTCCCGAATGCCCTGAATTGCTTTGATTTCAATCTGCCCGTTGTCATCACCAAAACACAGAATAGAATCTACTGTAAGCAAGGCACTTACTGTATCTATCAGTAAGTCGGTATATATCAAACTATCACAGCCAAATTGATTGCTAAGACTGTCAATATAATGGCCACTTTTAGTGTATACATTCGATCCAATTTGAACAAATTGTCCTTTGCATTTTAAATAATTGAATTGTTGCTGATGGTTGGGATTTACCTGCAGTTGTGTTTGGATGATGCTGTCACAACCTTTAACTGTGGTGAGGCTATCAATGTAGGTTCCGCTGTTGGTGTACTGATGACTCCCTACTTGAATGGATTCGCCTGCACATATCGTATAATTCAGTTTATTATTTGAGGAAGGATTCACAGTGAGTTGGGTATAAATGATACTGTCACAAGAAGAAATTGATTGTAAAGTATCTAAATAAATTCCTGAGCTTGAATAGCTTTTATTTCCAACTTGAATAAAATCACCACTGCAAATTGTTTGAATATTTTGTTTTGAATAGACTGGATTAACTACTAAATTGGTTACCAAAATACTGTCGCAACAAAATACATTTTTAAAAACGTCAGTATAGCTGCCGCTTTGATCGTAACGCTTTGAACCTACTTGTACATATTCGCCTTCACATAATTTAAAAGTTTGGGTATCAACAGAAATTTGGGAATGATCTACTACATTAAAATACAAAGTATCAGAGCTGCAACCAAATTCATCTCTTGCAACCAGTTGGTGGGGGCCCGATGGAATGGAGTCAAATGCTCCGGAAGCGGTCCATGAATTTTGATCCAATGAATAATAATAAAAAGGAAACGATCCTCCGGCACTCACATGAATAAACGATCTTGGATTGCAACAATCAATTTCGAAATCTGCACTGTCTTGCTTTAAACTTAATTTATTAATGAACTTTACAATTTGTACAGTCCGTTGTACACTACACGAAGTCGAATCCCGAATATCTATGACATAATTTCCAGGCAACAAGCCATTAAAGCCTCCATCATTTTGCCAGCTGCCTCCATTGATTCGGTATTGATAGGGTGGAATTCCTTCCAATCCGGTTATTACAATTCTTCCGGAATCTTTGCAATTTAACCCCTGAACCCATAACAAGCTGTCCCGCAGTTTATGTTTGTATTCTCCGACTTCAATAATTTCAGGAATGATGCAATTTCCAATCTTGACATAAATGGTATAAAATCCCGCATAGGGCAGTTCATAAAAAATTTGTTTCCAGAATCGAACCCCATCCATTGAGTAAAGTGCGGCACTGTCTTCGGGTTTTTCCAAAATATGAAGTAATGCTCCTGAAAATGAACCACAACTATCTGATAAGCGTAAGTCGTACTCCAGTTTTAATTTTTTGACATGCACCGTTAAAGAATCGCGGTAATCAAATCCGCAAAAATCTTTATAGTGAATAAAATATTTCGTTGTACTATCTGGATTGAAAATTGGATTTTGTATGCTTGCGTTGCTAATACCTGTAACCGGGCTCCATTGATATTTATCAAATTTTGGACTGGCTGCAATTTGTATGGATTCTCCATCACAAATAGTATAATCCGGCAATTTGTTAATTCCTGTAATGTAATTTAAACAAATTTGTTGAACGTTAATGGCACCTCCGGTTGCAGCGGTAAATCCAAAATATACATTTGGATCGTTGTTAAAAATCGAACGTATGATGTCACCGGAATAACGCAATCGTAAATTACAATCAATATAAACTTCAATGGTTTGATTGGAAGCACTCCAACGGATAAGTGCCTTGTGAAATTTACAATCCTCAGCATTTGCATTTCCAGGAAACATGCCTACCGGTCCTGATAAATTATCCGATGCAGCATGATCTACATTTCCATTGCGCATTAAGGAAACATGATCATAAAACGGATCCGAAAAATTGGCATTTTGCCAGGTATCAAATTCAACTGCCAGACTGGGAATTACTCCCTGATACCCCAAACCGCCTCCGGTTACACCGATCGATGTGGATATGGGTTGAAATACAAATGCTATTCCATCAGCTCCATTGGCATCGATGCATCCTAAATTCAGGTCAAAGTAAATGTCAAAACTTTGGAGTAAACTTACTTTGTCTTCATACCAAATAGATCCAGTTTGATAATTTCTTTCTTCAGTCAATAAATAACAATCATTGCCGAGCTGTCTTGCATCTTTGTTTGTGATAAATTTTTTGTTATTGATTACTTTACAACTATCGGGAATGTCAATTTGCAAATTTGCCTGACAATTATGAGTATCTACAACCGTCAAAACATAGGAACCACTTAAGAGCAGTTGAAAATAGGGAATGGTTTGTGACCCACTTCGTTTATCTAGTTTATATATATAAGGCTTCGTACCTCCACTTGCATGTGCAGCCAAGGTTCCATCACTGATACAATGAGTTGGCGTGATGCTGTCTAATGCTAAATTGAGGTTTGGATAGGTTTCAAAGTCAAGCTTAATGCTGTTATTAGATAAATAAAAATCAAGTTGATTGTCCGGATTTCCAATGGTAATAATCAATTCATGTTTGCCTGGATTTATTTTAATGCAGGGAATTTTTATTAAAGTAGACTCAGTAGGATTTAACATTCCTGTCCAAATAATACTGGATGGTGTAACTCCGTCTAAACTGTAATTGATTTGTACCGAAGAGAATTTTTTAGACCCGTCATTGCGTAATTTTAAACTTGCACACAGACTGTCAGCGCATAGATCGTTACTAAAACTGAGATTCAATGCAGCTGCATCGTAATCACCGGGTGGCAGGCATCCATTTGATTGGATGAGTGATTTTCGGGTGGATTCCAACGCCGCAATCATCCGAATTCGTTGACCATCGGTAAAATGAGCCGGACTACAGGAAGTATAATCCATATAATTGGTATTGTCATCCGGTAAATCCGGTAAGTCATTGGTACAGGAATTTGTATTGCAGGGTGCAAAGGAAGACGAATTGTCTGGTGGGGTATCACAAACGCGGTCTCCATCCAATAAACAATTGGTATTGGTACAGCCCCCATTAAAAGTATGATTTAGTGAAAAGTAATGTCCCATTTCATGAGCTGTTACTACAGTACCTCCTACAGAATTCCAGTAACGACTTTCCTGGACAATACCATCTACTGAACAAGGTGCCCCTGGAAAATAAGCATATCCTGCCAGGCTGCATCCAAAATTGGTATTAAACAAATCGGTTACCAACCAGATATTGATATACCTTGTACAATCCCAATTATCTAACATCTTGATTGCCCCATCACTACCAGCATCGGTTCCTGGATTACAGGTAGGATCCGCAACCAGTGTACTGGCTGTCCTGGTGATCCCGTTGGTTGGCTGTCCGTTAGGATCTCTGCGAGCCAGACAAAACTGAATGCCACAATCCACTCCATTGGCAGCCATAAAGGGTCCTGAATTTGAAAATGCTTGATTTAAATAATCCAGTCCTTGCTCAACTTGGGCATCGGTAAGATTATTTCCCTGGCCTACATTGGTGCCCGGTGGGACGATCAAATGAATGACAACAGGTAAGATATAATTGGCTTTGGAACGAGGGTTCACTTTTTTTTGCTGAAGCGCCAGACTTTGATTGTAAATCAAACGTTCCATGTCTTCCACCCGCTTTTTATAAAAAGTATCTGTTTTCAATAAAGTTTGATGCATTTCATCAAAAGCACAATATTGTGCATTCCCTGAAGGCATTCCAAGGATGAGGAAAAAAAGAAAAACAGAAAATGATTTACTCACCTGCATAGGGTATGTCTGATAACAAGATACAAATTAGGGAAAATATGCTGTATCAGGGAAAGTATTTTTTATTTATTTTAATCTGTTTGTTTAATAAGCAATTAAATTCAAACGAATTACAGAACTATAAAATTGCAACTTGGGTATTAGTATAAAACTCGTTGTTTTTAATTGGTGTTGTTTATTATAATGAGTTTGAAATTAAAAACAAAGTAAAGTAAAATGCATGCTGAAGACTTTGAGTTTAAAAAGAGCGCCTTCTTCCGGATAATATTCCATAAATGTTTTTTTTACATGTCTGCGGACACGAATTAATGCCAAAAGGAAATAGCAGGTTTTAAGTCTTTAATTTATACTTATTACTTAGTCGTTTTACTTCCCATTTGGATTCCTATTTTTTCATATTCCTCATCATTTGCTTCCCACAATTCAATTTTATTTCCTTCAGGATCCATGATGTGAATAAATTTACCATAGTCATACGATTCAAGGGTATCTGTTATCGTGACGCCTTCTTTTTTTAATTCTTCAACAAGTAATACTAAATTATCAACCCGGTAATTGATCATAAACTCCTTCATTGATGGTGCAAAATAGCTGGTCGTTTCTTTAAACGGACTCCATTGTGAAAATCCTTTTTTACTGGTGTCTACTCCCTGCCGCCATTCAAACACTGCACCATATTGGTTGGTTTGGAGGCCAAGATGAGTTTGATACCAGGCTCTTATGCTTTTAGGGTCTTTGCATTTAAAAAAGATGCCGCCAATTCCTGTGACTCTTTTAAGTTCATTGCCTTCAGGGGTCTGTTTTACTAAAATGGTTTTAAATGCAAAACCAAAGCAGAAGGAGGTAGCGATTGCTATGGAAAATAGAATTATTTTTTTCATGTTTGCTTTATTTTAATGTGTTGCCTGGGAAGGTATTTTATTAAACAGGTGAAGGTATTCTAATTTAGAGTATTTTGCAATACTACATAAGCATTTAAATTACTTTTGTTCTGGGGAAATTCTTGTACATGAAATTCTAATGTTGTTGCTATTGAATAAAACACGATCTTAGTCTTTTAATTAAGAATAATCCTTATGAAGGCGATCCTAGTATGTTGCATTTTGTTGATAAGTGGTATGAATAAAAGCATATCCCAAAATTTCATAACCGGTGTTTATGATCGTATTGATACAACTACCGTCACTGATCTTGAAACGGGGCTAACCGATAGCAGCATTTCTAAAGTTATTGGTCTTTTTTTGGATGCAGCCAACTGCGATTCTTTACCTATAAAATTTAAGGCCCAAGATTGCAGTGCTGAAGAAGCCCAGGTGAGGCTATTAAAAGCGATTGAATTCCGATGCAACGGTATTTTGCAAAGGGCTTGGGAAGGAGAATGGAATATAGAATCTTTTAATCTTGTCATTTACAAAGTAAAGCAACCACCCAGAACGATCCATAATATGGGATTTGATTTTACTGATAAAACCAGGAAGCTTATCGCAAATATAAAATCTGGCGAAAAACTAAAATTTGACCGAATTATTATAAACCATCCACTCAAGGGACAAGTCATTGCAGGATTTTCATTGCATGTACTATAAGCAGTAGCTATAGATTGATGTTTATTCTCAAGTAATAAATTGAATTCTTAAGACAGCCTTTTTAAGCATTTTAATCCACAACGCAAGGAAGCAAGGAAGCAAGGAAGCAAGGAAGCAAGGAAGCAATAACACTTCTAACTATCAACTATCAACTATCACCTATCACCTAATTCATTTCAAGCAAGGAAGCAAGGAAGCAAAGAAGCAAGGAAGCAAGGAAGCTGGGAAGCAAGGAAGCAAGGAAGCAGGGTAGCAATAACACTTCTAACTATCAACTATCAACTATCAACTAACAACTGTCAACATTCATCTAATTAATTTCGCGCAGAGACGCGAAGAAAAAAATAATATTTAGCTCTTAAACCAGCTCACTGAGCTTAGTCTCTTAGAACCACGATTCGCTCCGTCCAAACCCGATCTGTTGTATTCATTTTTATTAAATACGTACCCTCTGGGATGTTATCCGGGATTGTGAATTTTAAACTGTGCTGTCCTTGTAAATACATTTGTTTACTTTGTAAATCGATGATTTGCTTGCCATCTTGTGTGCACAAATTAAAAGCAACATCCTGGTCTTTGTTTAACACAAACCCAACTTGAATCGATTGGTTGTTTACAGGATTAGGGTAAATCGGATAGAGTTTGCTTTCAATATTCTCGATCCCCGCTTCGTTTAAATCGGGTTTCGATGAATTTAAAATTATGTTTTCATCTCCCGGTTGGTAAACAACATAAGTTAAAGGCAAATAATACATTTCATCTGAAGTGCCTTCTCCCCATGTGATTGATTTGGGTGGATCGTTTGGATTGACCGGATTATTTATTGTATTATCATAAGTTGCAAAAGCATGGATTTCCGAACCTGCTGGCAACACAATTAATTTTTTGAAATAATAGCCTCCTTGCCAGTTAAAATCCCAGTCTTCAATTTTAATCAATGGAATTTGTGATCCATCCGGAAGTTTGGCATAGGCTTCCCATTTCTTGCCCAATTTATGGCAATGAGGCCAGATGCCTAGTAAACTTACTTTAAATGGAATTCTATATACGCCATGAAATTCTTTTACCTGATTTGCCGGTATGATAAAAGGCCCATTTACTAAATCATAGGGCAACATAATTTTATTTTGAACTTTCCGGGGTGCTGGTTTTTTTGCAAAAAATAAATTGACCGTGGAACTATCAGATTCATCTATGCTGCTGGGAGCATAATGCATTTGTAAAACCAGATCGGATCCTTTTTTAATAGTTTGGGACATGCCGCTGGTAAATACATTAGGCTTTTGACCAGGTACATATCCTGGCAGTTGATTGTCTAAGGAAACTGCGGATCCTCCACCGGTATATCCATATTCTGGTGATTTTGCATCTTCTGCTCGCGCTTTCCCTGTTTCATCAGCCCAAAATAATGTATGATGTACAACCTTACTATTTCCAGGTCGCATTTCCAATGCAATCAATTCTTTGTCTTCAGTTAAATTGGTGGGCAATACAAAATAGCGATATTCATCAACATCATTTCCTTTGTGAACATACGATTGGGAAAATGAAATTGCCAAATCAGGTGTTCCAATTTGCGAACCTTTTGGAAAATTTGGAAAAGCGGGTTCTTTTGATGGATCTCCTTGTGGCATTCCTTTTAATACCCAGTTTCCAATGGTTGCAATTTCATCATCGCTGAGATAATTTTCCAATTGGTACTGTTGATATTTTGGATCTGGTTTCCAGGGTGGCATGTATTTTATTTCTGTCACGTGTTTGATGGTGGATGCCCAACTGGCCACCTCATTGTAATTGGTCAAGGCAAATGGAGCAATCTCGCCCGGACGATGACAATTGCTGCAATGTTTATATATAAGTGGCGCAATATCCTCTGAATAATTCTGAGCAAATAAGCTAAAACCTAAACTAAAAAAACAGAGAGTATAAAGGTATTTCATGATTGCATTTATGAGTAACTGAATTAAAAGTACAAATATTCTTGAAAATAGGCCATTAATTATCCCAATGACTTAAAAAACAACCGATAGCAACTGTTTTTCGAAAGGGGAGTTGCTGGCCGCTTACAATGCCCTGAAGCACATCTTTTAAATCGAATTCGCTTGCTTTTTTTCTGCGTTTACCAATTGCTACAAATAAATTATCAATACGCCCCTGATAGAGTTTTTGATGCCGGCTTTCATTGATAACGACCACTTCAGGTAATACTGAAACCTGATATTGGTCGGCGATCATACGCTGTAAATCTAGTTTGCAGGGCATAGGCAATTTGTATTTTTTATTAAATGTTTCTACGCTTTGTTCGGTAGAAGTCGCATTTGGAAATAAAGCAGTAAACTGAATAGAATCATTGGCAAATTCTTTTTCAATTCGCTTAATTTCAGAAATATAGGCCTGGCTGATTTTGCAATCTTCTAATAAAAAAAAGTAAATCCCATAATTTGACTGTGTAAATGACGTTAAGCTGGTAACAAAAAGTGCGGCGCACAAAAGAATTATGTCGCATGTATAATTTTTCATACAACTTTGACTTCATGATTTTCAAAATGTTTAACCATTATGCTAAATCGATTGTTTCGTTTACGATTATTCTTGATTTTTTATATATCGTTTGGTATAAATTAATTTTGCTATTTTGTTTTTCTCAATAAGACTCTGATGAAGCCAAGATCTTAATTTTTTTTGAATTGGAATAAATAAAATGGCTAATCCAGCAAGTATCAGTAAGCTGATCAACGGATTGTGGTGACTCCAGGTTTCTATGTAAGGGTGAAGTATCAAGTTAATAAATTCAAATAAAATTAAAATGATAAGCACAGAAAAATACGCTATAGATTTTTGGTTGGCTAGCACAGAATTGGAATATATTAACAAGATACCTGTTAACACAATTATTAAAATGAGAATAATGCTAAATTGAATTTGATTTCGATGATTTATTTTGTTTTCTAAAAATACTTGTTGTGCTATCTTTTCTTTTTGAATTTCACGAATTTTACTTTCTTGTATTTTATTCAGTACAGCTTCATTATAAAAAACATTGAGCAAGTAATGCTTCTTGTCCAGATAATATATCATGCTGTCGATTGAATTTTCTTGTTCATATAATTTTTGCAATAAATTATAATACTTTATAGTTTCCGAATCGGAATTCTCCGGATTAGTTAAATGCAATCCATTCAAAGCATACGTTTTTGCTAATTTGTTTTGCTTAATATTAAAATAATACTCTGCTAACTTTAATTGACTGGAAATTGATGTTAAAATTATTTTTTGTTCATTACTAAACTCCAAACAACGTTCTAAATAACTAAGGCCCAATTCGGATTCGGAACTTTTTAAGTAGGCAGAACCCAATAAAAACAAGGACCGTGAAAATCCATAAGGGTCATCTTTTTTATTGGTTATCCTATTGGCTAGTTGTGCATACACGAGCGCGGAATCCTGTTTATTCAATCCTAAATAGGATTCGGCCAAATTAGTATATATTCGATTTCCTATAATTCCTTTCCGCATCGGTAAAGAAAGTGCCTTTCTCAAATAAAATACAGCAGTTTCATAATCATTCAAATCTTTATATAGAACACCTATTTGTTTGTATGCAAAACTTGAGATAGCATATTTAGGACCTTTTTCAATTAAGTCTATGGCTCTCAGATAATTTTGAATGCTTAATGAAATTTCAGAAGTCATGCCGTATGCGGTGCCAATATATGCATAGGCAGAAATTGCCAAAGAATCACATCGCAATCTATCAGCAATTTTAAGCATCTTTTGTGCAAAATATTGAACACTGTCTGTCTGGTTGGTGTAAACAAATGTATTAGCAATTTCTTCTAATGAACTAAAATATTGATCAATACTTAATTTTGAGGAATCCAAATGTGTGAGACTGTCTCTTAAAATTAAATTATAATTCTGAGCTTGCAGATTTCGAACCTGCAGCAAAATGTAGAGTATAATTATTAAATATTTTTGCATTCTGAATTTCAGGATGGAGTTATTTCTTCCAGAGTGTTTTTTGCTTTTTGGTAATGGATGTCTTGGTTTTTTTGACTTAATTTATTAATCAACCATTTTTCAAGCCGATGATGAATAGGAATAATTAGCAGTGCAACTAATACCATAATAATTAACATAACCAGTGGATATTGATGGGATAAATTTGTTAATTTGTAATGTAAGGTTAGATTGATAAATTCGAAAAATAGTACTATTATAAAAAATCCTGAAACTTTAATAAACCCTGGGGTAACGATAATCGTATTGGAGAGTGCTAAAAATAAAATAAATAAACTGAAAAGTCCAATGAAAATAAAAATATATTCTAAATTGAGTAAGTTCTGATTTTTGATTTTATTGTTTTCAATTTCCTTTTCAAGTAAATCTAAATGTTTACTATAAGCCAGATTTTGAGTTGTAAAATTTTCATTTGCTTGTTGCAGGGTATCAGATAAATGGCTAAATAATTTCGCATAATAATAAGCACTGTCCCTGTCTCCAATAGTTCGGTAAATGTCTTTTAATAAATTGGAAGCGTCCATTCGGTCTTCCAGGTTTTCTGTTATGTAGGAAAAATTGAAATGATTTTTGGTGAATTTCTTAGCTTGAATAATATCGCCTTGTTTTAGTAAAAGTTTCGCATAAAGTAAATTCGCATTTACGTTGGATGAATGAATATTATTTTGAGAAGCAAAAGCAATACAGGTCTTATAATAAGATTCTGCGACTTTCAATTCGCCCATTGCTTCATGTACTTTACCAAAAATATTCAGAACACGAGCATATCCATAAAAATCTTTTTCTTTATAAGTGTTTACATTGGCTAATTGGACATAAAATAATGATGAATCCAATTTATTTAATCCCAGGTAAGCTTCTGATAAGTGGGAATAGATTCTATTTCGCATGGTATTATTTTGAGAAACAGGAACGACTTCTAAGGCTCTATATAGATAAGATATGGCCAGGTTATAATTTTTTAATTCTTTATAGGTATCTCCGATTTCTTTTAAATTATTGCAAGTGCCGTATTGGCTGGGATGGCTTGAAAGAATGTCCAAGGCTTTTATTAAATATTCTAAATTGTGTTTATAATCCTTTTGCTGTTTAAAATTTAGTGATAAGTTGATATAGGCTCTTCCTACTAAGGTATCTTGTTTAGAGAAAATGCCGAGCTCCAACATTTTTGTAGCATAAACCCTGTGGCTATCTAATCCTCCAGAAAATAAAAAATGATCTGCTATACTTGAATAGGTTTCATATCGATCTGCAACAAGTTGCTCTTTGTTTAAGAGTTGCTTTAGACTGTCTACCGTTGATGCTGAAATATTTTGAATAAAAAGGTAACTAATACTTGAAATAAGCATGACACAAAAGAGATACTTATTTAAGTGGGTCATCCGATGTATAGATTCAAATCCAAATGTACAAATTCTTATTCAATTAAGTCATATACAATAAGAATTATTTCTAAAAACGAACGAATACTTAGATTAGTTAACTTTAATAAATTTATTGTGTATCATAATATTTTTCTGGATTAGTTGGACATAGTAAATTCCAACAGGAAGTTTTGAAGTATTCAATAAAAAATAATAATTGCCCGGTTGTAATTCTTTATTTATTAATATTTCCAGTAATTGTCCGGTTGAATTTAATAACACGAGAACAGGTTTTTCTTTTGATTGTAATTTCCAACGTATTTCAATTTCATCTCTACAAGGATTTGGATAAGATTGCAGCGATTCAATTTTCGTTTCTTCTAGGAAACTGTAATTATCTAAATCAGTGATTCCGGATTTCAAAAACCAAGGGATGCAGGTGCTGTCTGTAGAAAAAAATTGCAGCAAAAGATTGGCCACTTTTAACCGACCTGAATTGGATGGATGAGTACCATCTGCTGCAAAATCTGCAGGCAACCAAAGCAATCCGTCAGTTCTTGCTGTATTTCCTTTAGCCCATAAATAAGGCCCCCAGGACAACCAGGGAGATTTTATATTAGCACCTTGATAAGATAAACTGCTGTCCCCATTTATCTGTTCTTCCACCAGCCATTTTATTGAAAATCCTGATTCATAGGCATAGGGTTCTGGATTTAATGCCGTATTTGCATAACCCCCATAGATTCGGCTGGATAAATACAGCAGTTTGAGATTCGGATATTTTTGTTTCAGAATTTGTACAATGAGTTTAATATCATTTTTTAAATCGTCTGCATGTTTTGGAAAAGCAGCTGTTGGATTTGCATTGGCTTCTTTTAACCAAACAGCCTGAACTTGTTTGCCACTTACTTTTTGTTGAAACAATCGCTGATTAACAACAGTCCAAAAATTGGCATTGGGATTTTTAATTACGGATGCGGTTTGTCCGCCTTGGGCGCCATCAACAATTAAAAGTTTAGGATTTTTATTCCGAAACGTATCAGCCAAAAGTTTAAATGCTGAAAATTCTTGCGTTGCATTGGACATTCCTATTGATAATAAAACAATTTTTCCATTACTCGGATCTTCAATTCCAAAACTATCCAAAGGAATCAAGGTTTTTGAAATTGCCTGTCCGTCTTGCTCATGCTTTTGAGGCCTGGTATTTAATCCATTAGGGTACAATCCGCCGGGTGCTGTTTTCCATAAATTGCTGCCTAATTCATTCAATGGAATGGTATCAGGTAAATAAACAGGGTTTGCTTCTAATTTGAATTTTTGAACTTCAAAAAGGGTAGCGGAGGAAAAAAAGCAAGCAAATGCAATCAATAAAGCCGACACAATTAATTTATTCATATCCATGTATTTTGAGGCAATGAACCAATTCGAGAGTAATTTACATCAATATAAAGAGTATACGATCAAATTTAGGAGATGGGAGGGGAACTATTAACAATTAATAATTAAAAATTACGAATTACGAATTACTGATTATTGGAGTGGAGTGGAAATCCCGCGTACCTGCGAGAGGAATAGCAATTAAAAATTAAGAGTTAAAAATTAGGAATTAAAATTATACGCGATTTGAATAATAAGTTTCGGATTAATTTAAATGAACGACCCTGTCTGTATTTTAGAAGGGCAAATGCTAGTCGAACGATTGATTGGCTGAAGAAGCCAAATTGACCATTTCCTGATATTCCTTAGGGCTCAGGTCATCCATACAAAAATGGATTGGATTGATTGGTTTGCCATTTTTTCTAACTTCATAATGGCAATGCGGGGCTGTTGATGTCCCGGTACTTCCTATATAACCAATGAGTTGTCCTTTTTTAACTTTTGCTCCGGCCTTGATTTTAATCTCTTTCATGTGAGCATAAAGAGTTTGATAGCCGTTGCCGTGATCAATCATTACATAACGTCCGTAGCCGGAAGATTTGGATTCAGCCTTTACGACCCTCCCGTTTCCAGTGGCTTGGATGGCAGTTCCGGCAGGAGCTGCAAAATCAATCCCTTCATGCATCTTATTGATTTTATGAATGGGGTGAAGCCTAATGCCAAATCCAGACAATTGAGCCATGTCTCGGTTGAGTTTATCTATACGAACCGGTTTTATAGATGGAATGCTTTGTAATAGTTCTTCTTTGGCTTTGGTTGCCTGCTCCAGCGTATCCAGTGATTTGGATTGAAGATAGATTTGACGTTCTAATTTATCAATATAAGATTTGGTTTCCCGGATGGTTGTCCCAGCATATTTTAAGCCTTGCAATCCTGCATTGGGATCATGACCACCGACGCCGCCTTCCCAGAGATCACGGTCAATGGGATCCATTCCAAACAAAACCCGGTGAACCTTAGCGTCCCGATCCTGAATATTGTCCAGTACTTTATCCATAATCTGAACCTGATCTTTCATCATAAGCATTTGATACTCAATCTGACTCAGTTCTTTTTTAAGCGCTTTTTCACGTGGAGACGGGAAAAATTCAGAGGTCATAAAATAGAAAAAAAAGGTCGTTAACACAACAGCTGAAATGAAGCCAACAATCCTAAATACATAGGACTTATGGGTCAACTTAAGTTTCTCAAACTGAAGGGTTTGAGGGTTGTAAACGTATTTTTCAGATCTCTTCAAATACTAAGAGTTAAAAAATATTAAATTTGCGATCCGATGTACGCTCGCTTTGTTTGAATATTACAAAAGTAAGGAAATTTCTTTAAAACCCGTTTTTTCAATTGAATAAAAATAATATATAGGAGATATTATTTTGTATTTAGTTATATTACAAATATATAAACATTAATTTTTATTATAATTTATAATGAATTCAAAGACCATCCGACAGACTTTTCTCAGCTTTTTTGAAAAACAACAACATAAAATTGTTCCATCTGCCCCCATTGTTGTAAAGAATGATCCGACCCTGATGTTTACAAATGCCGGGATGAATCCTTTTAAAGACTATTTTCTTGGAAATCAGGTCGCTACCATCCCGCGAATTGCTGATACGCAAAAATGCCTTCGGGTAAGTGGCAAACACAATGACCTGGAAGAAGTGGGTACAGATGGGTATCACCATACGATGTTTGAAATGCTGGGAAACTGGTCATTTGGGGATTATTTTAAAAAGGAGGCTATTGAATTTGCCTGGAAATTATTAACCGAAGAATTTAAAATCCCGAAAGAGAATTTATATGTTTCTGTTTTTGGCGGTGATGAAAAAGAAGGTTTGGAAAAAGACCTGGAAGCAGTTTCTTACTGGAAACAGTGGATTGCAGAAGATAGGATTTTGTTTTTTGGGAAAAAAGATAATTTTTGGGAAATGGGTGATACCGGTCCTTGCGGCCCATGCTCTGAAATTCATGTGGATCTGCGCTCTGAAGCACAGAAAAAGAATCAGAATGGTGCAGTATTAGTGAATGCGGGTTCTCCGGAACTCATGGAAATTTGGAACCTGGTTTTTATACAATACAACCGTAAAGCAGACGGATCTCTGGAAGAGCTCCCTGCAAAACACATCGATACGGGAATGGGATTTGAACGGATCAGCATGGTCCTTCAAAATAAAAAATCCAGTTATGATACGGATATCTTTAAACCATTAATTGATTTCATTTCTCAGCATACAAAAATTGCATACGGTGCTTCATATGATCCAAATGCAAAATCAGATTTAGCTATGCGGGTAATGGCCGACCATATTCGCGCAGTTTCTTTTGCTATTGCTGACGGAGCGATTCCTTCCAATACAGGACCAGGCTATGTGATTCGTAGGATATTGCGACGGGCTGTTCGGTATGCATATTCGTTCTTAAATTTAAAGGAACCGTTTTTGTATCGCTTGCTTCCTGTGCTGTCAGAAAACATGGCATCTGTATTTCCTGAATTGGATTTACAAAATGATTTTATTAGTAAAGTAATTCGCGAAGAAGAGTCTTCGTTTTTAAAAACGCTTGAAGATGGCTTACGGAAATTGGATTTACTGGATCCAAACCTTAAACAATTGGATGGTAAACTTGCATTTGAATTATACGATACGTATGGATTCCCATTTGACCTTACGCAATTAATCGCACGTGAAAACAATTGGAATGTAGATGAAGCAGGTTTCCATGCAGCCATGGCCTTACAAAAAGAACGCTCTCGCTCGGATGCTAAAAAGGAATATTCTGATTGGAATGTAGTGGCTGAAGGACAATTTCAATTTTTAGGATACGATACGCTTGAAACGGAACATGGAAAATTATTGCGTTGGCGCAAGCTGATGGCAAAATCACAAGCCTATTTTCAACTGGTTTTTGACCAAACGCCTTTTTATCCGGAAGGGGGTGGACAAGTAGGTGACACAGGCATCGCTTATTTCGATGAATTTCCAATTGAAATTATTGATACAGTTAAGGAAAATGATTTGATTATTCATGTGGCAGAAGTTTTGCCACAGAATCTATCCGCAGATGTTCGATTGCAAGTGAATGGGTATCGTCGAAAACTTATTGAAAACAATCACAGTGCTACGCATTTATTGCATGCAGCACTGCGTAAAGTGCTTGGTTCGCATGTACAACAAAAGGGGTCCTTGGTAAAAGAAGATGCTTTGCGATTTGATTTTAGCCATTTTCAAAAAATGGATGCAGATCAAATCCTGAAGGTGGAGCAATTAGTCAATGAAAAAATACGGGAGAATATTGTTCGCGAAGAAAAAAGAAAAATACCGATTGACGAAGCCAAGAAAGCGGGTGCAATGATGTTGTTTGGAGAAAAATATGGTGATCAGGTGAGGATGATTACATTTGATCCTGCTTATTCTATCGAACTTTGTGGAGGTTGTCACGTTGAAACCACAGGCCAAATTGGTTATTTTAAAATCACTTCAGAGTCAGCCATTGCAGCAGGAATTCGCCGGATTGAAGCTGTTTCGGCATTGAAAGCAGAACAACTTATTGAGCAACAATTTGAAACAGTTGATAAAATTCGTCATCTGCTTAAAAATCCAATCGATATTACACAAAGTGTGCAACAACTTTTAGATGAAAACAAACACCTTGAAAAAGTGATTCTGGAATTGAAAGAAGCGCATGCAAATTCTTTGAAGGCTAATTTATTGGCATCCTTTCAAATGAATAACGGAATCCATTATCTGGTTAATCAAATCGAACTGGATGATTCTAAATTAGTAAAAAATCTGGTATATCAATTGGCTCAGGAAAAAAATCCTGCGATTCTGTTTTTGGGATTTATTGAAAAGGATAAACCTCAACTCATGTGCTACGTCAGTGAATCTATTTCAAAATCATTCAATGCATCTCAATTAATAAAAGATGCTGCAAGATTTATTGAAGGGGGTGGTGGAGGACAAGCATTTTTTGCGACCGCCGGTGGAAAAAATAAAGAGGGATTATCAAATGCATTAAAACATGCATTGCAATCCATTCTGCAATCAAATTAATCAAAACCATTCTAATTAATATATTCACTATGGCTTTTGTATATGCAATTCTGATATTTCTGGTATTTATTTTGTTTAATGTATACATCCGTGTTAAAACCTTTGGGATGTATAAGCAATTGGTTCAAAATAGAATCCAGTTCAATTTTATGGACCTGTTCAATCAACAAAAATGGGATGAGGTAAAAAGTAATTATCCGGATTCAGTTGAATTGATGGATCGCTTCAGATCACACATACGTATAACAGGCTTGCTTTTTATCGCAGTCATTGTCATCGTTATAGTACTCTTGTTTTTAATTAGAATGCAAGCTTAAACTACCTTCATGGCCAGATTAAAAATTGGATTAGCCGGAACAGGGCATTTGGGAAAAATTCACCTGAAATGCATTCTTGAAAATCCGGATCTCGAACTCAAAGGCTTTTATGATCTTTCTCCCGAAACGCGTCAAAAAATTGCGAGTGAATACGGGATCAAGGCTTTTGAAAGTTATGACGAACTTATTTCCAATTGCGATGCCATTGACATTGTTAGTTCGACCAGTTCGCATTTTGAGTTAGCACAAGATGCTATTAAACAGAACAAACATTGTTTTATCGAAAAGCCAGTAACAAGCAGTCTGGAAGAAGCCACCTTTTTAAAAAACTTATTAAAAGAGCATCCGGTTAAAATACAAATTGGGCATGTCGAACGTTTTAATCCTAGTTTTGCAGCGATCAGGCCTTTTATTAAAGAGCCCAAATTTATAGAAGCACACCGATTGTCTAGTTTTAATCCAAGAGGACGGGATGTTTCAGTTGTTCATGATATTATGATTCATGATCTGGATTTGATTTGCCTCATGGCTAAAAGCGAGGTAAAAGATATCAAAGCCAATGGAGTTTCCTTGGTAAGTCCATTGCCGGATATTTGTAATGCCAGAATTGAATTTGAAAATGGCCTGGTTTGCAATGTTACTGCCAGCAGGATATCTATGAAGCAAATGCGAAAAATTCGAATATTTCAGGAGGATGCCTACATAAGTTGTGATTTATTGGAGAAAGAAGCCCAGGTCATTCGTTTACTCGATGAATATCAAGACAATACATTGGAAATTGAAACACACAAGGGAAATAAATACATTTCTTTAGTCAACCCGGAAATAAAAACGGTGAATGCAATTGCAGAGGAATTAAAATCTTTTTACAAAAGCATCGTTACAGATGATATGCCTGAAGTCAATCTGGATGAAGGAATCCAGGCTTTGGCTTTGGTGCAGGCTATTACGAAGCAAATCGAAACGAAACAATGACTCTCAAACAAGGCAAGCTCATCTTCTTGCTCCTATGGACTTTTTGTGCCTGTGACCGGGATGATGAAAAAATTCCATCCTATCTCTATATAGAACCCTTTGATTTTAGTGTTAAGATTGGAGAAGGTACAGGCAGTCAAAATTTATCCGATGTGTGGATTTACGTAAATGATCACTATTACGGAGCTTATGAACTTCCCTGTTGGATCCCGGTTTTGGAATCAGGTACCAGTGAGGTGTTATTAATTCCAGGGTATCGGCAGGATGGTAGAATCACCAATGCTTTTCGCTACCAACTTTTAAATCCATTCAAAATCACCATTCAACTGGATCCGCAAATAACAGACACCATTCGGCCGAATACATCATACCAATCTGGATTGCAGTTTTCTGTGATTGAAGACTTTGAAGGCATACATTTTTTTAATACCGATCGCGACAAAGATCCTGAAACAAAAATATTGCTGACCGATGCGTCAGAAGCATTTGAAGGATCTCATTCCGGATCTATAGCTTTAACCAAGGAGCATCCATCCATTTCCGCAGAATATATACTCAATGACCCTATACCACAAAGCGGGGATCCAATTATTTTAGAACTGAATTTCAAGGCAGACATTCCATTTTCAATTGGGTTTATTGGTTATAAAAACATACTGGGAGAAGAAAATCTTATTAAAGCAGGAGTTCTTCCTAAGAAGAATTGGACTAAGGTCTATTTTGATTTTAGAGAAATTATAAACAGTTCCAATTCAGATTATTATCACCTCGCAATTGCCGCGGATTTTCAAAAAGACAGTTCGAAGGCAATCCAACAAATATTTATTGATAACATTAAAGTGATTCATCGATAAGTATATGTTTAGACGCAAGGAAAATATCATTTACGTTGTCATAGATTTTATTTTGGCTTTAGTAGCCTGGTATCTGTTTGTTCAGTATTTGCGGGCACATCATTTTTTTATTGGTAATGAATCAGAAATATTTGAGCACATTTACCGGGGAGGTATGCTGATTGTTCCTTTTTCCTGGTTTCTGCTTTACCTGATGGCCGAGCAATATAAAGATGTATACCGTTTATCCAGATGGTCTGTTTTTTCAAGAACCCTTTTACTTACTATATTGGGTAGCTTGTTGGTTTTTTTTGTACTACTTTCGAATGAAGAAATAAATTTTGAAAATCGCTATTTTAAAGCACTGTCGATTTATTTTATTTATCATTTCAGTTTAATCATTGTATTTCGAATGGTATTCTTAACCTATGTAAGCAATCGGTTGAAACAAGGCATTGTAGGTTTTAATACCCTAATTATTGGAGGTGACCAAAAAGCTGTTAAACTGTATAAAGACATCTCATCTTTAAACTATAGTCTTGGTCATAAATTTGTTGGCTTCATTCATTCCAATGGAGGTAGAGGAAATGAATTGATTCAATACTTACCTCAAATGGGTGGTCTTGCAGATATTCGTAGAACTTTGGATGAAAATAAAATTGAAGAAGTAATTATTGCAATAGAATCTACGGAACATCAAAAATTAAAATCCATTGTTGATGTACTTTTTGAATACGGTGACCGGTTAATTGTCCGAACGATTCCGGATACATACGATATTTTACTTGGTACCGTTCGATTAAATCACGTATATGGGGCCGTATTAATTGAGATCAAACAGGAAATGATGCCTAAATGGCAAATCGTTGTCAAACGAATGATTGATATGATTGTCAGCGTGGTGGCTTTGATTTTATTATCTCCTGTAATCTTGTATGTGTATGTGAGGACTAAAATTTCCAGTCCCGGTCCGGCAATTTATTTGCAGGAACGCATTGGCTTAAATGGTAAACCTTTTTTTATTTATAAGTTTCGGTCCATGAATATTTTGGCAGAAGACAATGGCCCCATGTTGTCTTATGATGGCGATCCGCGAATTACAAGCTGGGGTGCAACCATTCGAAAATGGAGATTGGATGAATTGCCACAATTTATCAATGTCTTGAAAGGCGATATGTCTTTAGTGGGTCCTCGTCCTGAGCGAAAGTATTTTATTGATCAGATCATGGAAAAAGCACCACACTATAAACATCTTCTTAAAGTTCGACCTGGAATTACCTCCTGGGGACAAGTAAAATTTGGATATGCTTCCAGTATTGAAGAAATGCTTCAAAGGCTCGAATACGATATTTTATACATAGAAAACAGATCGCTGGGTCTTGATTTTAAAATCTTGTTTTATACCCTGTCTGTTTTAATTCAGGGAAAAGGTAAATAGTCTAAAGACGTTCTATAATTACCGCAGTTCCTCCGCCGCCGCCATTGCAAATAGTAGCCAAACCATATTGTGCTTGCTTTTGTTGCAAAATTTGACTTAAAGTACAAACAATGCGAGCTCCTGAGGATCCAATAGGATGCCCCAATGAAATTGCACCCCCGTGAATATTTATTTTTTGGAGATCTAAATCAAGTATTTTACTGAATGCCAGGGGTACAACAGCAAAAGCTTCATTGATTTCAAAATAACTTATTTGATCTTTTTGTAAACCGGCTCGTTTTAAAGCCAAGGGAGTAACAACACATGGGGTCGTTGTAAACCATTCTGGTGCTTGTTCGGCATCAGCATAAGAAACGATCCGTGCAATGGGTGTTAAATTATATTCCTTTAATTTAGCAGCATTCATTAATAGCAATGCAGAGGCGCCATCATTAAGTGTTGATGAGTTGGCTGCAGTGGCTGTACCATCTGAAGTAAAACTCGGTTTTAAAGAAGGTATTTTAGAAAAATCAACTTTTGTAAATTCCTCATCTTTGGTAACCAGTAGCGGATCTCCTTTCTTTTGTGGAATGGCAACTGGTACAATTTCAGTTGTGAATCCACCATCTGCAGTTGTTTGTGCAGATTTTTGATAAGAGCTGATTGCATAGGCATCTTGTTCTTCACGACTAATGGAATATTTCTTGGCAGTTTGATCTGAAAAAACACCCATAGCCAATTTATCATAAATATTCATCAAGCCATCTTTGTGCAATCCATCAATGAGTTCAGAATTGCCATATTTCATTCCCCAACGAGCATTTGGCACGTAATAAGGAATGTTAGACATGCTTTCCATTCCCCCGGCAATTACGATCTCAGATATACCTAATTGAATTGATTGAGTAGCCATTGAAATGGCTTTCATACCAGATGCACAGACCTTATTAACAGTTGTGCATACAGTATTTGCAGCAAGCCCACCATTGAGTGCTGCTTGTCTTGCAGGTGCTTGACCCAAATTTGCAGAACAAACATTGCCCATGATAACTTCTTGAACAGCAGTGGATGGAATACCAGCTCGTTTTACTACTTCGTCAACCACCAGGGCTCCTAATTGGATGGTTGAAAGGGAAGACAATACACCACCAAAACTACCAACGGGTGTACGTGCTACAGATACGATGAAAACTTCTTGCATGATTCTGAATTTCGAGGCGCAAATATAGAAGGAATTGCTATGGAAAATACGCAATTTTAAGAATAACAGCCAGCTATTCTTTTTGTTGGCTACAAATGAAAGCTGAGGCTAAATAGTAAAAAAATAATATCTGTGAAATAAATCAAATGTGACTGTTGTGATTTGATATAATTATATAAATTAGAATAATAAACTGAAAGTAAGGAAATATTCAAAAGAAACCCTAAAAGTGAAATGCTCCTATTAAAAGTTAATATGCAAAGGATCGCAAGGATTATCAAGCATAAATATCGGATTGTTTGAAATAAATTTTCTGGAATGGAATTGCTTGCAAAAGTATGATGATTGTATGATTTGTCTTTTTTAATATCATTATAATCAAATAAGATACTTTGGATTAATACAATTAAAAAAAAGCCTAATGCTATTAGCCAAAAATCTAAATCCCTTAATTGATTTATATTAAAGCTCAGCAGACAAATGCCTGTCCAACTTAAACTGATGACTATGTTTTTCCACAAAATGAGTTTTCTGAATAAAAAATATCGGGTGTGATTATGGTAGGAGATCCCAATAATGGAAAAGAAACAAATAATAAGTTGAGTGTCAAAATCCAATTGTGTAAAAGTCAAACAACTGCTACTCCCAAAAAGAAATAAAATAAATTTTTGAAATGGGAGAAATGACTTATTAACAGCATGATGAAAAATTGGTGCAACTTCTTTTTGATAATAATAAAAGGACACAATTGAGGAAAAAACAAAAAACGCCTTACAAATGGATAGGTGTAGCCCATGAAATAACAAAAAAAACGAATCCGTTATAGCTAAAGAAAGAAATCCGTAGAAGACAGAAATATAAAAAGTTAAATACGGCTGTTTAAAAATATTTATATGATTTTTTTGGATCAATAGCTAATAATACTTCATAAATTAGTTTGATTACATGTTCGATGTCTTCAATATGGGCGGATTCTACTGTGGTGTGCATATATCTTAATGGCACAGAAATTAATACAGAAGGCACGCCTCCATTTGAATAAGCAAATGCATCAGTATCTGTTCCGGTTGTCCGCGAAGATGCATTTCGTTGGATAGGAATTTTATTCTTTTCTGCTGTTTTAACAACCAATGATTGCAGAATATTATGGACCGGAGGGGCATAGCATAAAACGGGACCCAATCCACATTTTATCGAACCCTGCTCTTTTGTTTTTAACATGGGTGTGTGGGTATCGTGGGTTACGTCCGTAACAATTGCAAGGTTTGGTTTTATAGTCTGTGCTATCATTTCGGCTCCCCTTAAGCCTACTTCTTCTTGTACGGCATTTACAATGTATAAGGAATAGGGTAGTTTGATTTTATTTTTATGCAATAGCCTCGCAACTTCTGCAATACAAAATCCACCCAATCGATTATCCAATGCACGACCCACATAAAAGCGATCATTCAATTTCATTAGGCCATCTTCATAGGTAATGCAGCATCCCACATGAATGCCCATTTTTTCAACTTCCTCGCGATCTTTTGCACCAACATCTATAAATATATTTTCAAGGGTTGCTAATAGATTGGTGTCATTTCCTTTTCGGGTATGGATCGCAGGCCATCCAAATACTCCTTGTACAATTCCATTAGGTGTATGAATCTGTACTCTTTTGGAGGGAGCTATTGACTGATCGATTCCTCCGTTTCGAATCACATAAATAAAGCCATCATCCGTTATGTAATTCACCATCCATGAAATTTCATCCGAATGTCCTTCAATTATAACGCGAAACGCTTTTCCTGGATTAACCACTCCATAAAGTGTCCCGTAATTATCCAGACTCCAGTCATTGATATAGCTTTTAATGTATTCCAGCCAAATTTTCTGTCCAGCTGCCTCATATCCCGTGGGAGAGGGATTATTCAGGTATTTATAGAGAAATTCTTCTGATTTCTTATTGATAATTTTCATAAATTGGTTCTAAGACTGAAATTGGGAAGCCCAGGTTTGTGGATCCTTATTCCAGTTGGATAGGTTTTCAAATTCCGTTTTGTCAATATAATTCTGAAGCAAAGCTTGTTCCAAAAGCATTGAAAAGTCAGTCAAACTTTCAAAATCCACGTTTTTTTCATAAAATTTGGCAGTGGCCGTACTAAAACCGTATTGAAATATACTTATCAAGCCCTTGACCGGATGCCCCAGGGATTCTAAAACCCCCACAACTTCCAGCGAGCTTCCCCCTGTAGAGACCAAATCTTCGATAACAAGTACCGAGGCTGTAGGATTCAATGATCCTTCCAACCGATTTTGCAAACCGTGTTCTTTTGGTTTTGATCTTACATACACAAAAGGTTTATCAAGCCGGTCAGCCAAATAAGCTCCCCATGGAATTCCCGCGGTGGCTACCCCTGCAATGGCATCAAAAGCCTGGAAGTTTCCTGATTTTTGGACAAAACCATCAATGATTTCTTTTCGAATCGCAGGAAATGACAGTGCTTTGCGGTTGTCACAATAAATGGGCGAACGCAATCCAGAAGCCCAGGTAAATGGGTTTTTGGGATTTAATTTTACCGCCTTTATTTCCAAAAGACGATCTGCTATCTTGTGGGCTAAATCCATGTATGAAGAACAAGCAGCAAACTTACGAAATTCAAATGGACGAGCGTTCCTTAATTCTGGCGGAAGAATCAATCATTCCAGAACTGCAACCGGATGCTCAACAGCTGATCCTGCCTTACAGTGGCAATAAAAAGTCTTTGTTTCAATATTTAGACACACTCGAAAAATCCGATCGGTTCCAATCCATCTTAATTTTCTCAAAAGATTTACCAGGACTTTATCAGGATTTAAAAAGCTTGTTATTATGGATTCCTGCTGCAGGAGGAATTATTAAAAATAAGGAAGATCAAATTTTAGCTATTTACAGACGTGGATTTTGGGACTTGCCAAAAGGAAAATTGGACTCCAATGAAAAATTTAAAACTGCTGCATTGCGGGAATGTGAAGAAGAAACAGGATTAAAAGCCTTGGTTTTGGGAGATAAATTGGCGGAGACTTATCACATTTACCGTGAAAAAAATAATGCACGAGCATTAAAAAAAACGAAGTGGTATGTTTTACATTATTTTGGAAGTGAAGCAGCGATTCCTCAAAGTTCAGAAGGGATAGAACAAACAGAATGGCTGTTGCCACAGGATGCATTGCTAAAAAAACCAATACACCGCAATATTTACAAACTCATTGAAAAATATATTGAGTTGCAGGCATTAAAAACTAAAGGGGATTTATAAAATCCCCTTTAAACATATTTTGAAATTATTTTTAATTATTCAATTTATAATCAATAAGTATTGTTATTTCACAAATGCCATTTGATTCCTAAATAAGGTTTTATACCTGAAACTGGTGCAAAAATTTCAGTTGCATTAAAATAAGTTCCAAAAGGATTTTCCGGATCAATAATAGCCTCATGTTGTGTATAGTTGAGTAAATTTTCAACGCCGGCGTAAAATTCAAATGCCTTATGAGTATATCCAATTTGTGATTGCATTAATACATAATCAGTAGATTGTTTCTGGTGTTCATGAATTAGATGAACCGGAATCGTTGTTTTTTCCGCCAACCTCATTTTGCCAATATAACTGGTAGTTAAATTCCACAACCACTTTCTGTTTTCAGATTCGAAATCAATGGATACCAATCCACGGTATTTTGGAATCAATAAATTTTCTAAAATGCCTTTTTTAAATTTTGTTTTGGATTCAGTAAATTTTCCACCAATTTTTAGTTGGATGCGATCAAAGATTGGATAGCTTAACGTAATTATTGATTGTAAGGCATAAGATTTACCATTCAATCCATAGATATAAATTCTGAAGTCGGATTCATCTTGATCTACAACCAATTGATTTTGAAACCAGGTATAGTATAAATCAAAATTTATTACCAACTCACGTCCCTGCCAATAGGGTTTTCCAACCAGATTGAAACCGGAGTTCCAGGATGTTTCAATTTCTGGTGTACTTTCTATATTCCAAAGTTTTGCACTTGCAAATAAGCCGGATTGGTTTGAAAATATTCGGGGAAATCGATACCCTCTACCTATCGATGCTCTAGCAGTCCAGTCGTTTGCAAAAAGTAATCGAAAATTTGCCCGTGGGATATACAATAATTGATCTGAATTTAACCATTCAAGACGTTGACTTGTAGTGATGGTTAATGAATTATTTAGTTCAACATTGTTTCTATATGTATAGTCAGCTACAGCTGCCGTCACAGTCTCTTTGTAGGTTAATTTTTTTTGATCCCATGTTTCATGGGCTCGATTCAAGTGAAAAACCGGCCCAACGGTTAACATGTGTCTGCCTTCCTTAAAAGGATGCATATAAAAAAATTGAGCTGACACTCTTGTTTCATCTGCTTTGAATGTCCGGTTACCAAATTTGGAATCAATTTTTGAATAAGAAACATCATAAAGTGAACCAAGACTTTGGAGTTCTTTGTTGAATTTGACATAACCCAAATTTCCGAATGCATTGTAATGTTGAATATCCTGTTTTATTGTATAAGGAGATTCGACATTCAATTGCCCTGAGGTTCGACGTTCATTAAGTATTTGAGCATTCAGTTGACCTTCAAAGGATTCACCATAAAATGTATTGCGAAGCAATCCATTTACTTTATTAACTTTTGGTTCATCCTGGAAGGAATCTTCGTTGTGATCTCGTGATGAGGTATTAGTTGTTGCGTTGAGATAAAGTCCACTTGCTTTTCGATCATTCCATTTTTTATTCAAATGGAGATTTGATTCCAGGCGACCATGTAAATCTCCAAAAAGATTCAAATACACAGGATGATCAGTATCAGGTTTTTTAAGCTGTACATTGATTGCGCCAGCCATACTTTGAGAACCGTGCAGTGCAGATGAAGCACCTTTTAATATATTAACCTGATCAAGCCAGGTTCCTGGAATCAGATCATATCCCATCGTAGATAAAATCCCATCAAATGCAGTGCGGTTTTCAATAAGGAATTGGGTGTATAATCCGCGCAATCCTAAAAATTGAATTTCCTTAGTGCCGGTTACTGCATTGGAATAGCTCACATCAACTGCATTGCTTGTTTGAAAGCTTTCTGACAAACTGCAACAAGCAGCTTTTTTAAATTCCTTTTTCTCCAGAGATTCAATATTCAAAGGTTCTAATCTTGAAAAACTGTTTGAATTTCGTTCAGCTTGAACATTGACTGTTTCAAGCATGAGTCCTTCCTGGAGTCTGATAATAATATAAAGTTCGTTTGGAGCAACTTCTGTTGTATCCGCTTGATATCCGGTAAAATTTGTAATCAGAAATTGGTGCTCTGGTTTTCGCTCAAGTCGGAAGAATCCATTGTCGGAAGTTGAAGTTCCGTCGGATGTAAACAACCAATAAACAGTAGCACCTTGAATTGCATTGTTTTTAGAATCGACGACATTGCCTGTTAGAATTTGGCTTTGAATGCCGATTAGGGTAAATGATAAAATAATGACTAAAAAAAATCGCATAGAAGAATTTATTAAAAGAATGAATTGTTTTAAAAATTTGGAGAAACTCCTAAAACTACTTAAACGACTCGTTCAATTTTTTAACCTTGCGTTTAAAATAAGCAAGCGGTTAAAAAAAAAAATTGGAAATCGATTTAAAAGTTTAATAGAACTCCCCGAATATCGAACAACTCTTTCTAACAAATCCAACTGCAATACAGGATTCGGAGTGATAATCCAGTTATAAAAGGGTAGGGATCATCATTTGGAATGATCGAATCTTTTATGAAGATTTCGACAAGGTTGGTAAATAATGGGATTGAAGGAATCTGCAAGGATTGTACTTGCAATTGCTTATTAACAGGTTTTTCTGCTAAGGTCTCTAAGGATTTATGCCCAATTACTTTGTTGCTGCAGGGAGCTTTGCGGATGCTCACTTTTTTTGTAATGCTTGATCCATTACAACAACCATGATTTACAGAAAGTCGCTTGCAATGGTCGTCTTTTGGAATGAAACTAAATACCTCAGATTTAGCGCAGCAGCAATAATTTAAAAATATATTAAAACCCAATTGAGACAACAACAAACTGGTTGTAATAAATCCTATTAGAATTTTAACGTGAATACGCATTTTAGTTAAACAGGTTTGGTCTGCAATTGTTTTTACTGTTTGTTTAAATGAACTAAAGAATTTTATTTTAACACTTCCCTTGAAATTACCAGTTTTTGGATTTCAGAAGTACCCTCCCCAATAGTACATAATTTAGAGTCCCGGTAAAATTTTTCAACCGGATAATCTTTGGTATAGCCATAACCACCAAATACCTGAACCGCATCCGTAGATACTTGGACAGCCACTTCTGAAGCAAAGTATTTTGCCATTGCGGCCTCCTTGGTCATTTTGAGATTCTGGTCTTTCATTTTACCAGCCTGGCGAGTCAATAACTCAGCGGCTTCAATTTTTACCAGCATATCGGTTAATTTAAACGCAATGCCTTGAAAATGAGCGATGGGTTTGCCAAATTGTTCCCGCTCTTTTGAATACTGTACGGCAGCCTGATAAGCACCTTTTGCAATGCCAATTGCCAAAGCTGCGATACTGATTCTTCCGCCATCCAACACTTTCATGGCTTGTTTGAAACCATCTCCAATTTCTCCTAACACATTCGACTGATGTACTTTGCAATGATCGAAAATCATTTCAGTCGTTTCAGAAGCTCGCATACCGAGTTTATTCTCTTTCTTACCTGCAGTCATTCCAGGGTTGCCGCGCTCTACAATAAAAGCGGTCATGCCATTGCTATCCAACAAATCGCCCGTACGGGCAATCACAACTGCTACATCGCTTGATTTTCCATGCGTGATCCAATTTTTTGTGCCATTGAGTATCCAGTAATCTCCTTCTTTATGTGCAACACATTTCATTCGGATCGCGTCACTTCCTGTGTTGGCTTCAGTAAGACCCCAGGCTCCAACCCATGCACCAGTAGCTAGTTTTGGTAAATAAGTGTTCTTTTGTGCTTCACTTCCAAAATACATGATGTGGCCAGTGCACAAAGAATTATGAGCAGCAACCGACAATCCTATCGATCCACAAACTTTTGCAATTTCTTCAATAATGGTAATGTATTCCTGATAGCCGAGGCCTGCTCCTCCATATTGTTGAGGAACTAAAACCCCTAAAAATCCTTGTTGCCCCATCTGGTGCATTAAATCTTTAGGAAAATGCTGGGTTTCATCCCATTCCATAACATGAGGTCTGATAAACTGATCGGCAAAGTTCTGAGCCGATTCCCGAACCATTTTTAAATGGTCTGTTTCAATTGGCGACATAGAGCAAATTTGATTTGCAAAGGTAACATGCGGGGGCTAAACTAATAGTTGTACTTATTTTTCCATCTATCAGCCAAAAAGCTTCGATTTTTAAGCTCATTCGGATTATCAGCTGGAATATAAAATGGATTGCCTGCCAATGGTTCTGGTAAATATTCCTGATCGATAAATTGGTTTTGATGCAAATGAACGTATTCATATTCTTTGCCATAATTTAAATCTGACATCAGTTTGGTAACAGCATTTCGAAGATGAAGCGGAACAGCGAGAGATTTTGAATTGCGAACCGTGTTCAACGTTTTATCAATTGCGAGGTAAGCTGAATTTGATTTTGGAGAACAAGCCAGATAAATTGCGGTCTCAGAGAGTATGATGCGTGATTCTGGCCATCCTACCATTTGAACTGCCTGGTGGCATGCATTTACCAATAACAATGCATTTGGATTGGCTAAACCGATGTCTTCTGCTGCAGAAATATACATTCGGCGGACAATAAAACGGGGATCTTCGCCTCCCTCAATCATCCGGGCCATCCAATATAAAGCAGCATTCGGGTCGGATCCTCTGATGGATTTAATGAAGGCAGAAGCAAGGTCGTAATGCATTTCGCCATCTTTATCATAAATCGCTGGATTTTCCTGGACCAATTTTGTTACCAAAGCATCATTGACCTTTATGTTTGTTTCATTCAAACATCCGATCATTTCTAACATATTGCACAGTTTGCGGGCGTCTCCGTTCGATAG